>NZ_JBFBBN010000027.1:0-122016 GCF_040682715.1 Amycolatopsis sp. NPDC051128
ACGCTACGTCGCCCGCGAAATCTACCCACACCTCACCGCAGACCTCGCCGCAATCCACCACCTCACCCTTGACAAACCATAGGAGCATCATTGGGGCGTTCGGGCTCTCCGCGGACGAGGGCTTTGTATGTGCGTGGACTTTGTGTTACAAAGTGCGCAGCGACTTTGCGACGCAAAGTCCACGAGCGAAGGGAGGACGCCATGGATGGGGGACCGGCGTTCGCACTCCACGGCCTGACCAAGCGGTTCGGCCCGGTCACGGCGGTCGACGGCGTGTCCGTCGAGATCGCGGGGGGCGAGATCGTCGCGCTGCTCGGGCCGAACGGCGCGGGCAAGTCGACCACCGTCGACATGCTGCTGGGCCTGACCAAGCCGGACGCGGGGGAGGTCGCCATCGCGGGTGGCAGCCCGCGCGAGGCCGTCGACCGGGGGCTCGTCGGCGCGATGATGCAGAACGGCGCGCTGCTGCCGGACGTCACCGTCGGCGAGATCGTCGAGCTGATCGTCTCGACGCACGCCAAGCCGCTCCCGGCGGCGGAGGTGATCGCCCGGGCGGGCCTCGGGCACCTCGTGAAACGCCGCTGCGGCAAGCTTTCCGGCGGGGAACGGCAGCGCGTCCGGTTCGCCCTCGCCCTGGCGGGCGACCCGCGGCTGCTCGTGCTCGACGAGCCCACCGCCGCGATGGACGTCGACGGCAGACGGGCCTTCTGGGCGGCCATCCGCGAGTTCGCCGCCACCGGCCGGACCGTGCTGTTCGCGACGCACTACCTCGCCGAGGCCGAGGACTACGCCGACCGCGTGGTGCTGATGCGCCACGGCGCCGTCGTCGCCGACGGCCCGGTCGCCGAGGTCCGGGCCGGGGTGTCCGGGCGGGTGCTCAAGGCCGCCGTGCCCGGCGCGACCGAAGCCGAGCTGGCCGCGCTCCCCGGCGTCACGACCGTGCGGCTGCGCGCCGGCCGCGCCGAGCTGGCCTGCGCCGACTCCGACGCCGCCGTCCGCGGCCTGCTCGCCGCGTACCCGCTCGCCACCGACATCGAGATCAACGCGCTGGGCCTCGAAGAGGCCTTCCTGGCGCTCACCGCCGATGCCACGGAAGGGGCGGCCGCGTGAACACCACCTACCTGAGCCTGGAGATCAAGCGGATCGTCCGGAGCCCGCAGTTCACGATCTTCACCATCGGCATGCCGGTGGCGATGTACCTGCTCTTCGGCTCCATCTTCGGCGATGTCGTCCTCGACACCGGCCTGCACTCGAGCACGCAGACGATGATCGGCATGGCCGCGTACGGGGCCAGCGGCGGTGCCTTGTTCACCGGCACCCGGGTGGCCCAGGAACGCACGGACGGCTGGCAGCGCCAGCTCCGCCTGACGCCGATGCGCGGCCCTGGCTACCTGGTCGTCAAGGTCGCCTCGGCGATGGCCGTCGCCCTGCCCGTCCTCTTGGCGATCTTCCTCGTCGGCTTCCTGCGTGGCGAACCGCTCGGCATGGCCGACTGGGGCAGGCTGCTGGTCTTCCTGTGGGCGGCCACGCTGCCGTTCGCCGTCCTCGGCCTGGCGATCGGCCTGTTCGGCAAGGGGGACACGGTCGGCGCGGTCACCGGCGCCTTGATGATGCCGCTGGGCCTGCTCGGCGGGCTGTGGCTCCCGCTCGAGATCCTGCCGGGCTGGATGACGACGGTGGCGCACTTCGTGCCGACCTACTGGCTCCGCCGCGTGGGTCTCGACCCGCTGACCCACGCCTCCGGGACCTGGGTCGCGGTGCTCGTGCTGGCGGGCTGGCTGGTCGTGCCCGCCCTGGTCGTCGTGCGCCGGTTCCGGCTGGACACGGCCCGGTTGTGAATGCGTGTTAACTTCCGTGCAGCGCTGAGGGGTCTGCACGGACGGAGGGCGAAACAGGTGGACGACGAACCGTTGTCGGCGGAGGAGTCGCTGAACCTGATCGCCCAGCAGAACCGGCGGACCCGCCGGGAGCTGGGCGGGGGCCCGGCGCGGATGCTCGCGGCCTGGGCCTTCGCCTGGTTGATCGGCTGGGGTTTCACCTACGTCACGACGTTGCCCGGGGTGGCGGTGCCCGGCTGGGTCGCCGGCGGCGTCGTCGTCCCGCTGCTGTTCCTCGGCGCCGTCGCCTACACGGCCTACACCAGCATCCGCACCGGCCGCGGGATCCGGGGGCCGTCCCGCACGGTCGGCGCGATGTACGGCTACGGCTGGGCGCTCGGCTCGACCGGGCTGATGGTCGTCGACATCCGGATCACGCAGTTCCAGACGCTCTCGTCCGACCAGGTGTCGCTGCTGTGGACCGGCACGTGGCTGCTGTTCACCGGCGTGATGTACCTGGCGGGCGGCATGGTGTGGCAGGACAAGCTGATGTACGGCCTCGGTGCGTGGATGATCGTGTCGGCCGCGCTGAGCGTGCTGGTCGGTTACCCGGCGAACTTCCTCGTGCTCACCGTCTGTGGCGGGGGCGGCTTCCTGCTCGGCGCGATCGTCTACTTCGTGCGCGAGAAGACCGGCCCATGAGTGAACTGCCCCAGCTCGACCCGGTCATCCACGCCCAGGCACGGCTGCGGGTCACCGTCGCGCTCGCCGGACTGCGCACCGGCGACCAGATCACCTTCCCCCGGTTGCAGCAGCTGCTGGAAATGACCGCCGGCAACCTCTCGACGCATTTGCGCAAGCTCGAGGACGCCGAGTACGTCGAGATCACCAAGGCCCACGAGCACCGCACCCCGGTCACGCTGGTCCGGCTGACCGCCCGCGGCCGGGCCGCGTTCGAGAGCTACACCAAGGCGCTGCACCAGCTGCTGGACGCCACCGGCGAGGACTGACGTGGGCCGCTGGGTGATCCACCTCGACCTGGACGCCTTCTACGCCTCGGCCGAGCAGCTCACCCGCCCGACGCTGGCCGGGCGCCCGGTGCTCGTCGGCGGCACCGGGCCACGCGGCGTCGTCGCCGGCGCGAGCTACGAGTCACGGGCGTTCGGCATCCGGTCGGCGATGCCGATGGCGCAGGCGCGGCGGCTGCTCCCGGCGAACGGCGTGATCGTGCCGCCGCGGTTCCGCGTGTACGAGCGGCTCAGCCAGGAGGTCTTCGCCGTCGTCACCGCGGTGGCACCGGTGCTGGAGAAGATCTCGCTCGACGAAGCCTTCGCCGAGCCGCCTTCGCTCGTCGGCGCTCCCTTCGACGACGTGACGGCGTTCTGCGCGTCGCTGCGGGCGCGGATCCGCGCGGAGACGGGGCTGGTGGCGTCGATCGGCGCGGGCAACGGCAAGCAGATCGCGAAGATCGCCTCCGACGAAGCCAAGCCGGACGGGCTGCTCGTCGTGCCGCAGGGCACCGAACGCGAGTTCCTCGCGCCGCTGCCGGTGCGCGCGTTGTGGGGGATCGGCCCGGTCGCCGAGGGCAAGCTGCGGTTCATCGGCGTCCAGACGCTGGGGCAGCTGGCGGCCCTGTCCGAACAGGACGCCGTCGCCACGCTCGGCGGCGTCGTCGGGCGCGAGCTGCGGCGGCTCGCCACCGGCGCCGACGACCGCCCGGTGGCCGGGCGCGCCGAGACCAAGCAGGTCAGCGCCGAGACGACGTTCGACACCGACATCATCGACCTGCCGTCGTTGCAGGCGGAGGTCCGCCGGATCGCCGCCGGCGCCCACCAGCGGCTGCTCAAGGCCGAGCGCGTGGCGCGGACCGTCGTGATCAAGCTGAGGCACACGGACATGCACACGGTGACCCGCTCCGAGACGATCTCCGCCCCGACCGACGACCTGGCCGAGCTGGCCGCGACCGCCGAGCGGCTGCTGCTCGACCCCGCGGAGTTCGGCGGCATCCGGCTGGCCGGCGTCGCCTACAGCGGGCTTTCGGTGCCGCACCAGGACGCGCTGTTCACCCTGGCCGCCCCGTCGACGCCTGCGGCGTCGACGGTGGTCTCCGCCGCACCGGCCCCCGCGCCGGCCCCCTCGACCTGGCGGCCGGGCGACGACGTCGTCCACGAGGAGTTCGGCACGGGCTGGGTCCAGGGCGCGGGCCACGGCCGCGTGACGGTCCGCTTCGAGCACCGCTCGTCCGGCCCCGGCGTGGCTCGCACCTTCCTCCAGTCCGACCCCGCCCTGCGCCGCGGCGACCCCGGCGACTGCCTGCGGTGAAAGCCGTGAATGTCGCATTGAGGGACTTCAAGTCCCTCAATGCGACATTCACGGACTTCGGGACCTACTCGGCCGAGCAGCCTTGGAGCTTGGCCACTTGCTGGCCGGCCAGAAGGAAAGCGCCCACGCCGTAGGCCGCGGTGTCCGACGCCTTGGCCGTGGCCGGGCGGTCGCCGACCGGCTGGACGTACCCGACCAGTCCCGTGGGCTGCAGCGCCTTCGTCGACAGCGCCGTCCACGCCTTGTCGACGACCGGGCGGAACCGCGCGGCGTCGAGGACACCCGCGTTGACGCCCCAGCCGATGCCGAACGCGAAGAACGCCGTGCCGCTGGACTCCGGGCCGCCGTGGTCCCACGGGTTCAGCAGGTCCGAGTTCCAGAAGCCGTCGCGGCGCTGCACGAGCGCCAGGGTGGCTGCCATCTTTTTGAACACCCGCAGGTACTCCGGCCGCCGCGGGTCGTCGGCGGGGAGGACCTGCAGGACCTTCGTCAGCGCCGCCAGGGCCCAGCCGTTGCCGCGCGACCAGAACACCCCCGAGCCCTTGAACCGCTCGTCGCGATACCACAGGCCGGTGAACTCGTTGAACAGCTTGTGTTCCGAGTACGAGAACAGCGTCTGCATGGCGTCCGAATAGGACGGATCGTGGTCGATCAGGCTCATCCGGGCGAACGACGGCATCGCCATGTTCAGCGCGTCGACGTAGTTCCAGTAGTCGCGGTGCCCCGCCTGCACCGCGGCCACCTCGGCCTTGATCCGCGTGCGGATCGAGTCGAGCGGGATCTCCGGGTGGAAGTAGGTGTAGAGGTCGAGGTACGCCTCACCGGCGGCTTGGTTGTCCGGGAAGAACGGCCGCTTCGGGTCGTCGGGGAGCAGGTATTTGTTGGCCTGCGCCCAGGGGAAGGTCTTGTGGTTGGACTGGCCAGTGGTCCGAACCAGTGCGAGGTTGCCGACGTGGAACGTCGCGTTCTGCCAGTCCGGCGCGTCGAGGTTCGTCCCGTTGGCGACCCAGTAGTTGCCCGCGGACACCATTTCGTCGGAGATCGTGCAGGTGGCGGCGGTCGCCACCGGGGCGGTGCACAGGCCGCCCGTCAACGCCGCGGCCGCGAGCACGCCGAAGCCACGAATTCCCGGGAAACGCATGAAAGCGTCCTCCTCAGCACGTCATGGCGGCGGTCATCCGCAGCGAGTGAAGCGCGTCATGGTGGACGTGTCAAGGTGCCGCTCAGCGGTACGGCGCAACGGTTTCCAGCAACCTGCGCGACGCGGACTCGGCGCCGTCGGGGTTCTTCGCCAGCACCAGCGTCAGCACGCGGGAATGCGCCACGAGCTCCATCGGCTCGCCGCGCGCCCTCAGCGCGGCGACCACGGGCACCTGCAGCTGCGCGATCAGCGTGTTCCCCGACGCGCGGATCAGCGCCGCGTGGAAGCGCGAATCGGCGTCCCGGAACGCTTCGCCGTCGGCGCGCTCGACCGCGACGGCCATCAGCTCGTAGGCCGCGGCCATCGCCGACAGCTCGTCCGGACGCCGGTGCCGCGCCGCCATCCGCGCCGCCTGCGGTTCGATGGCCAGCCGCAGTTCCAGCAGTTCGCGCAGGTGCTCGCGGCCGTCGGGACCGCCGACGCGCCAGGCGATGACGTCCGGGTCGATCGCGTCCCACGCCTCGGGTGGCTGCGTCCAGGTCCCGACCCGCGGGCGCGCGGTGACCATGCCCTTGGACTCCAGCACGCGCAACGCCTCGCGAACCACGGTCCGGGACGCGGAGAACCGCCGGCCGAGCTCCTCAGGGACGAGTGGCTGCCCGTCCCCGAGGACGCCTTCGACGATGAGCCTGCCCAGTTCGTCGACGATGCGCGCGTGGAGGTTCCGCACCGCTACTCGGGCAGGCCGACGCGGCGCTCCCCGCTCCGCAGCTGCTGCAGCACGACCGCGATCACGAGCAGGGCGCCGTGGGCGACGTTCTGCCAGAACGGGTTGATGCCCAGCCCGGACATGCCGTTGTCGAGCACGCCCAGGATGATCACCGCGAGCACGGTGGAGATGATCGACCCGCGGCCGCCCTTGAGCATCGTGCCGCCGAGCGCGGCGCCGGTGACGGCCTGCAGCTCCAGGCCCTCCGAGCCGGACGTCGGCTGGCCGGAGCCGGTGCGCGCGGTGATCAGGATGCCCGCGATCGCGGCGACCACGCCGACCAGGGCGTACACGCCGATGATGTACCGGTTGATGTTGATGCCGGCCAGCCGCGCGGCGGTGTCGTTGCCGCCGATGGCGTAGACGTTGCGGCCGATGTCGGTGTACTTCAGCAGGAAGTGCAGGAGCGCCGCGACGATCAGGAACACCCACACCAGCGACGGCAGCCCCAGCACGGAACCCTTGGCCAGGAAGATGAACAGGTCGTCGCCGCCGGTGTAGCCCTGCGCCTTGCCGTCCGAGATCACCTGCGCGATGCCCTTGTAGGTGGCGAGCATGGCCAGCGTCGCGACCACCGGGTTGACCCGGCCGAAGATGATGATCATGCCGTTGACCAGGCCGCAGAGGATGCCGACGCCGACCGCGGCGAGAATGCCCACCTCGGCGTTGCCGGTCGAGGTGAACACCATCGCCGAGACCACCGAGGCGAGGCCCGCCATCGAGCCGACCGAGATGTCCAGCGCGCCCAGGATGATCACCAGGGTCTGCACCAGCGCGAGCAGCCCCATGATGGTGATCGCGCTGCCGATCAGCAGCAGGTTGTTGGTGCGGAAGAAGTTCTCGTTCAGCACGGACAGCAGGATCACCAGCGCGATGAGCGTGATGATCAGGCTCGAGTTCTGCACGCCGATGCCGGTGAGCACGCGGCGCGCGGCCGACGGCTGGGGCGGCGCGACGGGGGACGAAGCTTCTTTGGTGGGGGTACTCATGCGCCGATCTCCTGCTGTTCTTCCACGGCTGGTTCGGTTTCGGGGATGGCGAGGGTCAGCACGGCTTCCTCGGTCGCTTCGTCACGGCTGATCTCGCCGGCCAGGCGTCCGGCGCGCATCACGAGGATGCGGTCGGCCAGCGTCAGCACCTCGGGCAGGTCGGAGGAGATGACCAGCAGCGCGATGCCTTCCGCGGCGAGGCCGTCGATGATCCGGTAGATCTCGGCCTTCGCGCCGACGTCGACCCCGCGGGTCGGCTCGTCGAGGATGAGCAGCTTCGGCCGCCGCGCGAGCCAGCGCGCCAGGACGGCCTTCTGCTGGTTGCCGCCGGACAGTTTGCGCACTTCCTGCTCCATCGACGGCGTACGCACGCGAAGCTCCCGTACGTACTCCTCGACGAGCGCGCGTTCCTTCGCCCGCTTCACGACGCGGAAGCGGCGAAGACGGTCCAACACCGAGATGGAGATGTTGTCGCGGACGGATCGCTGCATGAGCAGCGCGTCCGTCTTGCGCTCCTCCGGCGCGAAGCCGATCCCCGCCTTCACGGCGTGGCCGGGGTTGTGCGCGCGCAACGGCTTCCCGCCGAGTTCCACGGTCCCGGACCGGATCGGCAGGTCACCGACGATCGCGCGGGCCAGCTCGGAACGGCCCGCGCCGACCAGCCCGGCCAGGCAGACGACCTCGCCGGCGCGGACCTGCAGCGAAACGCCGGTGACGTCGTCCGTGGTGACGTCGGCCAGCTTCAGCACGACGTCGCCGGCTTCCTGCGTGGCCCGGCGTTGCAGGGCCGAGAGATCGCGGCCGATCATCATCCGCACCAAGCTCGCTTCGTCGGTCTCCGCGGCCTGCTGGACGCCGACGAGCTTCCCGTCGCGCAGCACCGCGACGCGGTCGGCGAGCTGGAAGATCTCCTTCATCCGGTGCGAGACGTAGACGACCGCGACCCCGCTGTCGCGCAGCCGCCCGATCAGCCGGAACAGCGCCTCCACCTCGTGCTCCGACAGCGACGACGTCGGCTCGTCGAACGCGATCACGCGCGGCGGGGTGGCCGCGGTGAGCACGCGCAGGATCTCGACGATCTGCCGCTGCGCGGCGGAGAGTGCGACGCCGAGCGTCGACGGCTTGAGCACGCCTTCGAAGCCGTACTCGGCCAGCGCGTCGTGCGTGGCCTTGGTGAGCGTGCGGCGGCTGAAGACGCGCGCCCTGGCCGGGAGTTCGCCGACGAAGACGTTCTCCGCCACCGAAACGTGCGGGATGATCTCGGGTTCCTGGTAGATCACGCGCACTCCGGCGGCCATCGCGGCGCGCGGGGTGTCGAAGGTGACTTCGGTGCCGTCGAGGAGGAGCCGGCCGTCGTCGGGGCCCTGGTCGCCGGAGAGCACGCGCAGCAGCGTCGACTTCCCGGCGCCGTTCTCGCCCATCAGCGCGAGCACCTCGCCGGAGCGGAACTCCAGCGAGACGTCGTCGAGGGCGGTGACGCCGGAGAAGCGCTTGCCGATGCCCTCGACGGCGAGCGGGGGAGAAGTGCTGGACATGGAGTCCCTTCCGTACGGCGGCAGGACCGGCACTTTCACGGGAAAGTGCCGGTCCCGGCAAGCGGTCAGGTGCAGTTGACGCCGGCCTGCTGGTAGTTGTCCTTGTTGACGATCGTGGTCTTGGCGATCGTCTCCGCGGGCAGCTCCTTGCCGTTCTTCACCTTGTCGACCAGCACCTGGATCGCCGAGCGGCCGACCTCGGCGCCGGAGATGTACAGCGCGGCCTTGTTACCGGTGTCCTTGCCGGCCTTCCAGTCCTTGCAGTCGAGGTAGGCGCCGAGCCCGACGCCGATGATGTTGGCCGGCTGCACACCGGAGTTGGCCAGCGCGGTCACGACGCCGGTTTCGTTCTCGTCGTTGCAGCCCCAGACGACCCAGTGCTTGACGCCCGGGTTGGAGCCGATCACCGCGCCGGAGCGGTTCTGCGCGTCGACCGGCGAGTTGTCGGTGCCGACGTCGATGACCTGGACGTCCGCGCCCGCGGACTTGGCGAACGCCGACTTCGCGGCGTTGACGCGGTCGGTGCAGACGGTCAGGTCCTGCTTGAACGCGCTGATGATCTTGGTGTCGGCGGCGGCCCAGCCCGCGGCCTTGAACAGCTTCCCGGCCTCGGTGCCGACCGAGTCGCCCATCTGGCTGCCGTTGAAGCCGACGAACGGGGCCTTCGCGCCGGTGCCGTCCTTGATGACGTCGTCGGAGGCGATCAGCGGGATGCCCGCGCTCTTGGCCTTGTCGATCACCTGCGGGCCGATGGCCTGGTCGGGGACGACGATGGCGACGCCGTTCGCGCCCTGCGCGACCGCGGCGTCCAGCTCGGTGATCGCCTTGTTCGCGTCCTGACCGAGGTTGACCACCTTGAGCTCGACGCCGAGCTCCTTCGCCTTCTCCTGCGCTCCCTGCGCCTGCTCGACGAAGTACTGCTGGTCGCCCTGTTTCTGCAGGTAGTAGAGGGTGATTTTGCCGTTGGCCGGTGCCTGCTGGGGTGCGGATGTCTCAGTTTTGCCGGAGGAACACGCGGCTAACACCAGGCTGGAAATCAAACAACAACCAACAACGCTCCAGGTGCGGAACCTGTGCGGGTATGTGGACATCGAGCGCTCCCATGGGGGCCGAGGACGAGTGGTGCGGGTGGGTTACCGCCGAGTGACTCGTATTACAAAACACCCGTTCGTCGAGCGTCAAGGCACTTTGGCCCGGCAGTTAGCGGAGCGAGACCTACTCTCCGTGATCGGATGAGGACGAAGACCCGGTTATTTATCGTATTTTTCCGCCGCTGTCCTGCGCGTTGACCGGTTTTGTCCTGTGCGAATGTTCTGATCGGTGTTGTCGACTGTGGTGCGATTTGCCGGTGACCGGGAGGCCGTCCGTGCCGGGTTCGTCCGGGTGGGAGGATGGCCGGACCATGCCTGAGGGGGACCGATGACGAAGTACCGCGTCGCCGTGCTCGCCGGTGTCGCCGTCCTGGCGGCCGCGTGCAGTGGCAGCCCGCCGCAGCAGGGGCCGGCGCCGACGCCGTTCCCCGAGGCGGCCGCGTCCAGTGCCGCTCCTGGTGCCGCGCCCGACGGGTCGTTCAGCGTCGTCGCCACCGGCGACGTCCTGATCCACCCGGCGCTGACCGACCAGGCCGAGGCCGACGGCGGCGGGAAGTTCGACTACCGCCCGCTGCTGGCCGGGATCAAGCCGCTGATCTCCGGCGCCGACCTCGGGATCTGCCACCTCGAGACGCCGCTGGCGCCGAAAGGCGGGCCGTACAGCGGGTACCCGTCGTTCAGTGCGCCGCCGGAGATCGCGGACGCGCTGAAGGACACCGGCTACGACACCTGCTCGACGTCGTCCAACCACACGATCGACCAGGGTGCCGAGGGTGTCGCCCGGACGCTGGACAAGCTCGACGACGCCGGCATCAAGCACACCGGCTCGGCGCGGTCGGCCAAGGAGGCGGCGACGCCGCTGATCCTCGACGTGCACGGCGTGAAGGTGGCGCAGGTGTCCTACGCCTTCGGGTTCAACGGCATCAAGGTGCCGGCCGGGAAACCGTGGCTGGCCAACCAGATCGACGTCGACGACGTGCTGGCGGCGGCGAAGAAGGCGCGGCAGGCCGGGGCCCAGGTCGTGCTCGCGAGCCTGCACTGGGGCGTCGAGTACCAGCACGAGCCGACGGCGGAACAGCGCAGCCAGGCGAAGAAGATCCTGGCGTCGGACGACATCGACCTGATCATCGGCCACCACGCCCACGTGGTCCAGCCGTTCGAGAAGATCGGCGACAAGTGGGTCGCCTACGGGCTCGGCAACAGCGTCGCCCGCCACTCCGAACCGCGCGGCGACACCGAAGAAGGCGCGGCGGCCCGCTTCCGCTTCGTCCGCGACGGCGACCGCTGGAAGGTCGACAAGGCCGAGTACGTCCCGACCCTGATCAAGCTGGACGCCCCGATCCGCCTGGTCGACTTGTCGACATCACCGCCGTCCGCGCAGGTCACCAAGGCCCTCCAGGACACGGACAAGAACATCCTGAGCCTCGGCGCGGACCAAGACGGCCTCACCCGCCCCGGCAAGTAACCCGTAACCCGCGTGATTGAAGCCGTAACCCGCGTGATTGAAGCCGGATCTCGCGAGTTACGGCTTCAATCACGCGAGTTCCGTTTCTGATCACGCGAGTTACGGGGTTCAGTGGGTGCGGGTGGTGATCAGGCGGGCCAGAGCCGCCAGTTCCGCGCCCGCGCGGGGGACCGGGTCGGCCGCGGCGAGGTCGCGCAACGCCTTGGCCAGCAACGCTTCGGCCTGGGCCTGGCTCCATTGGCGGCCGCCGGCGGCGTCCACGAGCGTGGCCGCGCGAGCCAGCTCGGCCTCGTCCAGCGGCTCGCGCCGGGCGTAGAGGACGGCCAGGTCGGCGCCCGGCGCCGTGCCGGAACAGAGGGCCGTCACCACCGGCAGCGACTTCTTGCGGTTCTGGAGGTCCGAGTACACCGGCTTGCCGGTGACGGCCGGGTCGCCCCAGATGCCGAGCAGGTCGTCGACGTGCTGGAACGCCAGCCCGACCGCCCGGCCGAACGCGCCGAAGGGACCGGGATCCCGCCGCCCGGACGTCGCCCCGAGCGTGCACGCCGCACCCAGCAGGGCCGCCGTCTTGCCCTCGGCCATCCGGACGCACTCGCCCGCGGTGACATCGTCGCGGTTTTCGAAGTCCAGGTCCGCGGCTTGGCCTTCGAGCAGGGCCAGCACCGCGCCCGACAGCAGCCGCGCGTCCGGCACGCCGCTCGGCGCCAGCACCTCGAACGCCAGGCTCAGCAACGCGTCCCCGGCGAGCACCGCCGCCCCGGTGCCGAACACCGTCCACGCCGTCGGCCGGTGCCGCCGGGTGGTGTCGCCGTCCATGACGTCGTCGTGCAGCAGCGAGAAGTTGTGGACGAGTTCGACCGCGACGGCGGCGGGGACGGCGTCCGCGGGGTCGCCGCCGGCCGCTTCGGCGGACAGCAGCACCAGCGCGGGTCGCAGGGCCTTGCCACCGTCGCCGTGCGCCGGTTCGCCGTGGGCGTCCCACCAGCCGAAGTGATAGCCGGCGATCCGCCGCAGCGTTTCCGGCAGCCGGTCGGCCGCCGTGTGGAGCGCCGGCTCGACGAGGCTCCTGCTCCACGCGAGGACTTCGGTGAGTGGACGGGCCGCGGCGCGCCTGTTCATGGTCGTCATGAGCGGCCGATCTCGACGTCGTCGAGCACGCCGAGCGCGTCGGGCACCAGCACGGCCGCCGAGTGGTACGCGCTGACGAGGTACGACGTGACCGCGCGCTCGTCGATGCCCAGGAAGCGGACGTTGAGGCCCGGCTGGTACTCGTCGGGCAGCGCCTGCGGCCGGAGGCCGATGACGCCGGCGTCGTCTTCGCCGGTGCGCAGGGCGAGGATCGACGTGGTTCCCCTGGCGCTGACCGGGATCTTGTCGCAGGGCAGGATCGGGACGCCCCGCCAGGCGGTGACGCGTGTGCCGTCGAGGATCGTGGTGCCGGGGTAGACGCGGTGGGCGGTGCAGGCGCGGCCGAACGCGGCGATGGCACGGGGGTGGGCGAGGAAGAACCGGGTCTTGCGACGGCGCGAGAGCAGGTCGTCGAGGTCCATCGGGGTGGGTGGGCCGGTGCGGGTGGTGAGCCGCTGCTTGAGGTCGGCGTTGTGCAGCAACCCGAAGTCGGTGTTGGTGATCAGCTCCTGCTCCTGCCGCTCCCGCAACGCCTCCACGGTGAGCCGGAGCTGCTGCTCGAGCTGGTTCATCGGCTGGTTGTAGAGGTCGGTGACGCGGTTGTGCACCCGCAGCACGGTCTGGGCGACGGCGAGGTCGTACTCCCGCGGCGACGGGTCGTAGTCGACGTAGGTGCCGGCGAGGACCGGCTCGCCGTCGTGGCCGGCGGTGAGGGCGATGGCGGCTTCGCCTCGGGCGTTCTGCGGTTTCCGTGGCCGTGTCAGCTCTCGCGTGACGTGGGTGCGCAGGGCTTCCGATCGGCCGTTGAGGCGGGCGTAGGCCGCGGCGGGCAGCACCAGGGCGATGACGCGGGTCGCGGCGCGGGCGGTGAAGGTCCAGGTGGCGGTGTCGCCGCCGAGGAGTTCTTCGCCGAAGTGGTCGCCGTCGGTGGCGGCGCCGAGGTGCGTTTCGTCGCCGTACTCGCCGGTGCCGTGCCGGGTGACCTTGCCGTGGGCGATCAGGACCACCGTGTCCAGCGGCGTGCCGGCGGTGAAGAGCGTCGCGCCGGGCTCGTATTCGCGTTGTTCGAAGGCGCCGGCCAGCGCGCTCAACGCTCGTTCGTCGCCGAAGCCGCGCAGGAGCGCGAGTTCGGTGAGTTCGGCGGGGACGACCTGCACGCGGGCGCCGGTGGTGTAGAAGCTGACCTTGCCGTCGCCGACGGTGTAGGTCAGGCGCCGGTTGACCCGGTACGACCCGGCAGGCACGTCCACCCAGGGCAGCTGGGAGAGCAGCCAGCGGGTGCTGATGCCGCGCATCTGCGGCACCGACTTCGTCGTCGTGGTCAGTGTCCGCGCCGCGGTGACGTTCAGCGAAAGCTGCAGCGACGCCGTTTCTTCGGTGACTGTCAAGGTTTCACGCGCCGATCGGGTTCGGGTGCTTCGGGAGGACGCACGCCCGCGGGTCGCGGCACGATCCGGGCCGCGGCCGTGCCCAGCCCGGTCGGCCCGAAGGCCGACGCGGGCAGGCCTGGCCCGGGGCGGGGTGGTTCCGCGTCGGGCTTGCGAGGCGGGGTGACGGGCTCGGGCACTACCCCTCCCGGCCGATCTCGGCGCTCTCCAGCACGGCCAGCGCGTCCGGCACCAGCACGGCGGCGGAGTAGTAGGCGGACACGAGGTAGGAGATGATGGCCTGCTCGCTGATGCCCATGAACCGGACGTTCAGCCCCGGCTGGTACTCGTCCGGCAGCCCGGTCTGG
Source organism: Amycolatopsis sp. NPDC051128 (assembly GCF_040682715.1). Classification (NCBI taxonomy): domain Bacteria; kingdom Bacillati; phylum Actinomycetota; class Actinomycetes; order Pseudonocardiales; family Pseudonocardiaceae; genus Amycolatopsis; species Amycolatopsis sp. NPDC051128. The sequence continues at coordinate 13,993 of NZ_JBFBBN010000027.1, forward strand.
TGCAGCCCCACCACGCCCTGCGCCTGTTCCCCGGTGCGCATCAGCAGGATGGAGCTGGTCCGGGTCTCGGTGACGGGGATCTTGTTGCAGGGCAGGATCGGCACCCCGCGCCAGGCGGGGACGTGGTGGCCACCCAGGTCGACGGCGTCGGGGTAGATGCCGGCCTTGGTGCATTCGCGGCCGAACGCGGCGATCGTCTTGGGGTGGGCGAGGAAGAACCCGGGGTCCTTCCACACCAGCGCGAGCAGCTCGTCCAGGTCGTCCGGCGTGGGCGGGCCGGTGCGGGTGGGGATGCGCTGGGCGAAGTCGGCGTTGTGCAGCAACCCGAAGTCGCTGTTGTTGATCAGCTCGTGTTCCTGGCGTTCCCGCAGGGCTTCCACGGTCAGCCGCAGCTGCTGCTCGATCTGGTTCATCGGCTGGTTGTAGAGGTCGGCCACCCGGCTGTGGACCCGCAGCACGGTCTGCGCCACCGACAGCTCGTATTCGCGGGGCCTGGCTTCGTAGTCGACGAACGTGCCCGGCAGCACCGGTTCGCCGTCGTGGCCCGAGGCGAGGGCGATTTCGGCCTCGCCGTGGTCGTTGCTGGCCGCCGAATCCAGCGCCACGTAGGCGTCCAGGTGCGCGCGCAGGGTTTCCGAGCGGGCCAGGACGTCTTCGAAAGCCTGGCGGGGCAGGGTCAGCACGGTGCAGGTGGTGACGGCCTTGGCGGTGAACTCCCAGATGCCGTCGCCGCGCACCAGCACCGATTCGCCGAAGTAGTCGCCGTCGGCGAGGGTGCCGAGGACGGTCTGGTCCCCGTATTCGCCGGTGCCGATCTTGGTGATCTTGCCGTGGGCGAGGAGGAACACCTGGTCGGCCTGGCTGCCGAACTCCACCAGCGCGTCCCCTGGCTCGTATTCGTGCCGGGTGAACCGGCCGGCCAGCTCGGCCAGGACCTCCTCGTCGTCGAAGCCGCGCAACGGCGCCAGCTCCCCGAGTTCGGGCGGGATGACGCGGACCTCGGCGCCGGTCGTGGTGAACGTGACCCGCCCGTCGCCGACCGCGTAGCTCAGCCGGCGGTTGACGCGGTAGGCGCCGCCGGAGACCTCGACCCACGACAGCAGCTTCAGCAGCCACCGCGAGGAGATGCCCTGCATCTGCGGGACCGACTTGGTCGTCGTGGCCAGTGTCCGGGCCGCGGCCCGGCCAAGGCTCAACGGCGCCTGCTCGGAGTCCACCGGGTCGGTGACAGTCACAGCGAAAACCACCCCATCATCTCGATCGTCAGTCATGACCTGCTGTTCCGGATATTGGTGCGGTTACGCGGCACCCTGAAATCAACATAACAACGGCGTCGCGCCACACAATGCCACGATCGGGGGATCGAGATGATTCACCTGGGTGCGGTCCGGTCGTTCTGGGCATTTTCCGGCGGCGGGCCGCAGTGGCGATCACCCCTGGTGCCCGGCCGTCACCCGAACGGGAAGTTTCCTGTTCACACGGGGTAATCGATGGTCGCCGCGGGCAGTGGCGCGAGCGGGTCGTGACACCGGGAACTGCGCCGAACCGGCGACAACCGCGGCGTGGGTGAGGCCGCCGGGATGAATCGAACAATTCCCGGTTGCCGTCGTGGAAACGTGGGTCTAACTTGGGTGACCCCGGTGGGAAATGCGCCGGCGAGTGGGGGAAAGGACGTGGATGAACATCTTCGTGGCCGGCAGTCTTTGGGTGGCCGGCGCGGCTCTCGTCGGGGGCACGGTCGCGTACCTGGTCCGCCGGCTCGGCTGGGACGAGGGCAGGCCGGACAACAACGACGCGGCGGGCCAGGTGTTCACCATCGTCGGCGGGTTGTACGCGGTCCTCGTCGCGTTCGTGCTCATCTCGCTGTTCGACTCGGTGGGCGCCGCGAGCAACGACGCGCAGGCCGAAGCCGACAGCCTGGTCGCGGCGACCTGGGCGGCCGACGCGCTGCCGGAGGACACCAAGGACCGGGTGCACCAGCTCGCCGTCGCCTACGCGCGGACGGTCGCCGAGCAGGAGTGGCCGCGCCTCGCCGACGGCGGCGCGGTGCCCGCGACCGGCTGGACGCAGCTCGACCAGCTGCGCCAGGCGGTGGCGGAGACCCGGACCGACGGTGACTGGCAGATCGACCGTAAAACCGAGGCCGCCAACCAGCTCTGGTCGGTCTACCATGCCCGCCAGCAGCGGCTGACCGGCTCCGGGGGTGGCGGGGTCGGCGCGGTCGTCTGGTTCGCGCTGATCCTCGGCAGCCTGCTCACGGCGATCCTGCTCCCGAACCTGATGGGTGGCACGCGGCTGGTCGCGCACGTCATCATCGTGTCCACCCTGGCCGGCACGATCACGTTGCTGCTGTTCGCGATCCACCAGCTGCAGAACCCGTTCGGCGGCGGCGTGAAGATACCGCCGGCGGCGTTCACCTCGGCGCTGGAAAGGCTGGCTTGACCGGCAGCAGGGCCCGCTGGGCGGCGATGCTCGGCGTGGCCGCTGCGGTTTCGGCCCTGCTGACGGCGACGGGCCTGCTCGCGCCCCCGTCGGCGCCATCCTCCGAGCGGCCGGCGGCTCAAGACCAGGACGCCTGCACGGTCCTGCAGGCGGAGAACGAACGGGTCGGCGCGCCGACGACGTTGCGGCTGCTGGCGCTGCCCGGCGGAGCCACGCGACGCCTGAGCCAGGCCGGGTTCTGGATCAACGCGATGGGCTACTCCGCCGCGCAGGGCGTCGTCTACGGCGTCGCCGACGGCACCCGCGGCGGCCGCTACCAGCACGGCGCGCACGCGGTGCGGATCGACTCCGCCGGGGTGGTCACCGACCTCGGTGTGCTCGGCCGCGCGGGCGCGCGGCGTCCGGTGTGGAGCCTGGTCACCGGCGCGACCGCCGGGGCGATCGCCGGGAACCGCTGGTACGTGCGGCAGGGCAGCGTTCTGTACACAGTGGACATCGACCCGGCGAGCGCGGACTACGTGCGGGTGGTGCACCGGACGGCGCTGTGGCCGCTGTCGCTCGCCGTCGGCGTCGACGACTTCGCCTACGACCCGGCGGACGGCCTGCTCTACGGCGTCTCGGCGACTTCGCCCGGCGGCAACTCGGTGGTGACGCTCGACCCGGCGACCGGGAAGGTCGCGGTGGTGCCCTTCCTGCGTTTCCCCGCCGGCGGCGCGTACGGATCTGTCGTCCTGGCGCCCGGCGCGGTCTACGCGACGGCCAACCGCGAGGGGCACCGCAGTGTCGCCTACCGGCTGCCGCGCGACGGCTCGGGCCCGGCCGTCGAGATCGCCACCGGGCCGGCGCTGGTGAGCGGCGACGCGGCCGGGTGCTACGCCGACGCGGCCCCGCCGCCCTCGACGAGTCCGGCCACCCAGCCGCCGTCGCCCGGCCCCAGCCCCAGCCCGAACTCGCCGCCGCCGACGCCCGGCCCCAGCCCCAATCCGAACTCGCCGCCGCCCCCCGGCCCCAGCCCCAATCCGAATCCGAACTCGCCGCCGCCGACGCAGGCACTTCCGCCGAGTCAGGAACCTGTGCCCGCGCCGGTTCCCGAGCCGCCTCCGCCGCCGCGCCCGCCTCCGGTCGAGCAGCCGGACGCGGCGGTGCCGCCCCCGGCGCCCACCCCGGCCCCGGTGGTCACGCCGACGCCGTCCGCGCCGGTTCCGCCGTCACGGCACGCGCGCCCGGCGGAGAAGACCGAGCCGCCGCCGACGGACACCGGGCTGCGAACCGAGGCGAAACGCCGATGGGGCCTGACGGCCCTGATCCTGGTCCTCGGCGGCGGCGCGGCGGCGGCGCACCGGCGGCGGCACCGGTGACGGCCGGCGCCCGAGGTTGGGTCAGTACTTGAACTGGTCGACGTTGTCGGTGGTGATCAGCAGCGGGTCGCCCAGCAGGACGGTCTTCGTCGCGGAGTCGTACTTCACCGCCGGCAACTCCAGGCTCACCTTGTTCACCGGGTTCAGCGGCTTGCCGTCGGCGATCTGCTTCGCCGTCCACGCGGTCAGGTAGCCGAGCGATTCGACGTTCCACAGCACCGACTGCGAGCACGAGCCGTCGAGCAGGAAGGGCTTGATCGCCTGCGGCGTGCCGACACCGACGGTGAACACCTGGCCGATCTTCTGCTGCTCGCGCACGGCCTTGGCGACGCCGGGCGCGGAGGTCGAGCACTCGCCGATCAGCCCGGTCAGCCCGGGGTGGCGGGCCATGAGGTCCTTGGCCATGGTCGTCGCGGTGGCCTGGTCCTCGCCCGCGTACACGGTCTCGACGAGCTGCGCTTTCGGGTAGTTCGCGGCCGCGTACTCCTTCTGGACCGCGATCCAGGCGTTGAGGTTCTCCGCGGCGGGCCCGCAGGAGACGATGGCGTACTGGCCGGTGCCGCCCGTCCGCGCCATCAGCGCGTTGACCAGCGCGGAGCCGATGCCCTGGGCGGTGGCCTGGTTGACGAACACCTCGCGCTGCGTGCCCGGCGCGTCGGTGTCCGAGGTGAGCACGTGGATGCCCTTCGTCCTGGCCTCGGCGATCACCGGCGCGAGCACGGCCGGGTCGTTGGGCGCGACGACGATGACGTCGACCTTCTTCGCGATCAGGTCGCGCAGGATCTTCACCTGCTCGGCCGGGTCGACGGTCGCCGGGCCGGTGGTGTACCACTCCACGCCCAGTTGTTTCGCCGCTTCGAGGCCGCCGGTGTTCATCGCGTCGAAGTACGGGATGCGGGCGATCTTGGGCACGAACGCGATCTGTGTCGGCGACGGCGCGGGAGCGCTGCCCAGCCGTTCCGAGCAACCACCGAGCGCGAGCGCCGCACCCAGCAGCAGCGCCGCGACCAGCCGGAACGTCTTCGTCGGCCCTCGCATCCCCACCCATTTCTCAGGACTTTCGGACGGTCTTCGCATGGTGGAGACCCAGGGCGAACGTAGGGCCCCGGGTAACCGAGGTCAACGGGATGTGCGCAAAGGGTTACATAAGTGAGTTCAATCTCGGGGATTTTCGGCGGGAATCGCCTGGACAGCGGTATCGGCTACGCTGTGCGACGACGTTTTGCACAGTGCGTTGCCTTCATGTCGGCGAGCCAGTGACGGACGCCACCCGGCTCTTGTACCCCCCGGGGGTATAGTCGGCGGTATGAGTGAACAGCACGGAGCTTCGTGGGCGACAGCGATCCAGGCGACTCTGCACTGCCTGACCGGCTGTGCCATCGGTGAGGTGCTCGGCATGGTGCTGGGCACGGCGTTCGGCCTGCACAACGCGGCGACGGTGATCCTCTCGATCGCCTTGGCGTTCGTCTTCGGCTACGGCCTGACCATGCGGGGCGTGCTGAAGTCGGGGCTGAGCCCGGCGGCGGCGTTCAAGGTGGCGCTGGCCGCGGACACGGTGTCGATCGCGGTCATGGAGCTGATCGACAACACCGTGGTCGTGGCGATCCCGGGCGCGATGGACGCGGGCCTGGCGAGCTTCCTGTTCTGGCTGGCGCTCGCGCTTTCGCTGGCGGTCGCGTTCGTCGTCACGGTGCCGGTGAACAAGTGGATGATCGGACGCGGGCGCGGCCACGCGGTCGTGCACGCCCAGCACCACCACTGACGGCCTCGGGAAAGGTGGCGGCCTCCCCGCCGGCACCGGACCCTCGAAGCGCCACTTTCCCTAGGAAAGATGCATCGCCTCACGGGGATTTTACAGGTCGATCGCGCGGTCGACCTTGTCCCGGTCGAGCACCCGCAGGATGCCTTCCAGCAGGTAGTAGTCGGCGTAGGGGAGCGACACCTCGACGCCGTCTTCGTTCGGCCGGTTGCGGGTGCAGCGCGCGACGCTCGCCTCGGCCCGGGTGGACTTCGTCGTCAGGCACGTCCGCGACACCGCGGTGAGGATCCGCAGCGCGCTCTCCCGGTACCGCGGGTGGTGCGTGAGCTCGGCGAGGTCGAGCAGGCCGCAAGCCATGATCACGCCGGCGGAGGCGTCCTTGACGTCGTTCGGGGCCTGCGGCGCCAGGTAGTCCCACACCGGCACGTGGTCGGGCGTCAGCCGGGACAGCGCGAAGTCCGCGAGCCGCCGGGCCGTGGTCAGGAACTCCGCGTCCCCGGTCCGCCGGTGGATCGTGGTGAACCCGTAGACGCCCCACGCCTGGCCGCGCGACCAGCACGACGCCGGGCTGTAGCCCTGCACGGTGTTCGGCCCGATCGGCGCGCCGGTCACCGGGTCGAAGTCGAACACGTGCGGCGTCGACCCGTCCGGGCGCGGGAAGTTCCGCTGGGTCGTCTTCGCGTGCGCGATCGCGATGTCCAGGTACCGCGGATCCTGGGTCTGCTCGCTCGCGAATGCCAGCAGGTCGAGGTTCATCATCGTGTCCATGATGACCCGGCCCGCGTTGTTCGGGTCGGTGAGCGAGCCCCAGGCGCGGATGAACCGCCCCGCCGGGTTGTAGCGCTTGATCAGCGACGACGCGGCTTGCACCGCGCCGGCCCGCCACTTGTCGTCGCCGGTGAGCCGCCACGCGGTCACCCACGATGGGGAGAAGAGGAAGCCGAGGTCGTGTGTGCCGGTGTCGTTCTGGCGCGGCGCGAGTTTCTCCGCGGACGCCAGTGCGAGGGTCTTGAATTGTTCCTCGCCGGTGTGCAGCCAGGCCAGCCACAACTGGCCGGGCCAGAATCCGCCGACCCAGTCGCCATTCTGCGAATAGGTCCATTTCTCGAACTTCGTGCCGACGGGAAACGCGGTGACGCCGGGGGCCACCGCGCGCAGCTTGGCCACCGCGTGATCGGCCGCTTGGCGGAGCGTCCGGGTGACCGATGCCTGGTCGGCGGCATCGGTGGTGGCCGCGGCGGTCGTGGAGGTGCTGGCGCTCGCCGCCACCGCGGCGCCGGCCGCGGTGGTCAGCAGGGTTCTCCGGGTGATGCTCACAGGTGCCCGCCATTCCGTGAGGGGAAAGTGCCCGGAATTTTGGCACGACCGGCAGGGATTTGTACACCCGGCGGACAACTGTTCATGGTTGTGAATTGTGTGCCGGTGAGCGGAATAGCGTGAGAAAAGGGCGAAGGCCCGGCGGGGGTTGCCGGGCCTTCGCTGTTATCGCGGGGTTGAGGGCAGTCAACCACGCGACGATCGTGGCTCACTCGAGCCGGGGTTCAGCAGTGCGGCGCGACGGGCTGGTCGGAGCCGGTCTGCAGGTAGGTGTCCGACACGTAGTGGCCGGGGCCGATCCGGTCCCAGATGTTGTTGGTGCCGAACTTGCCGGCGACCGTGTCACCCTCGACGTAGCACTCGATGTTCACCTTGGCGTAGTTCGCCGCGAGGCCCTTGATGGCGGCCGAGGTGCTGGCGCTCGCCCGGACGTTCATCGGGTCGCCCGCGGTGGTGACGACGCCGGTCGGGCCGGAGCCGGTCCACAGGAAGGTGACGTTGACGTAGCCGTTGTCGGACATCCCGAGGCCGTCCCAGAACACGCCGTCGGCGAGGTCGATGCCGGCCGGGTTCTGCACCGTGCGGCCGGAGTCGTCCTTCTTGTGGTTGTAGCCCTGCAGGTACGCGGCCTGCGCTTCGGGCGTGCCCTGCGGCAGGTCCTTGAACTCCGAGCGGACCGACGCCGGGTTCCAGTAGTCGTCGCGCTCGTTCCACGGGCCGATCTCCCACACCGGCGCGTACTCGCACTTGCTGCCGTCGGTGCGGCACACCTTGGCGGTGTAGGTGCCGGTGCCCTTGGGGGACACGGACTTGCCCGAGGGGAAGGAGACGAAGTGGTCGTGGCTGACGATCTTGTGGCCGTTGGCGGTGGTGCCGCCGACGAGGCCCTCGCGGGTGCCGTACACCTTGTAGGTCAGCGGGGTCGTCGCGGCCAGCGCGTTGACCTGCGGGGCGCTCTCCGCGCTCAGCGCGAGGCCGCGCACGGCCGGGCGGACGCCGTCGGTGTCGCTGTGGAGGCTGACGCGCACCTGCACCGAGCTGACGGCGGTCTTGAGCGTCGTGCCCGCGGGCGTCCACTCGGTCCAGTCGTTCACCCCGGTCCGGCCGCGGACGTCGACCTCGACCGAGGTGCCCTTCGGCGCGTCGGCGGTCAGCTGCGCGTTGACGCGGTTGGCCGCCGAGCCGAGCGCGTGCTCGGCCGTGATGAGGCTGCCCTCGCTGCCCGCGAACACCCGCGCGGTTCTGTGCCAGGCGGCGTCGGCCAGCGTCAGCGTTCCGCCCGCGGCGGCGACGTTGACGTCATCGGTGTCCACAGTAGACAGATCGGCGGTCCAGCTCGCGCTGCCCGACGGCGTGGTCGCTGCCTGGGCGGGGGCTCCGGCCAGCGCCGTCACCGCCCCCGCGGCCAGAACCGCCGCGGTCACGCGGCCGGCCTTGAAACTCCGGATCATCCCCGGTTCTCCCTTCGCACTTGTTCACTCGAACGTGGCGAAAGACTGACGGGGCGGCGTACATGATCCGTACAAGCAGACGGTGCGTCACGCGGAAACGATGTGCGGGGACTCGTTCACCGGGGTCAGGGGTTCCTGCGGCCGCGCCGAGAGCTCACGCCAGATCGCCAGCGCGCGCTCCGAGTAGTCGCGAGACCGCTCCGGCTGCGAAAGCGCCCGGTGCAGTTCGCCGAGCAGCTGCGAAACCTCCGCCTCCGACCGCCGGTCGCCGTTGCGCCGGTGCACCGACAGCGAGTTCATCAGCAGCAGCTGGGCGTGCGCGAAGTCGCCGCTGTGCAGGCACAGTTCGCCGAGGTTCTGGTTGGCGTAGCCGACGCAGTGGTCGTCGCCGAGCTCGGTGAAGATCGCGATCGCCCGGTCGACGTGCTCGCGCGCCGCCGCCAGGTTGCCCTGGTGCTGGAACAGCAGGCCCAGCCGCTTGAACGCGTGCGCCTCCCGGTGCCGGTCGCCGATCGCCGCCGACAGTTCCAGCGCGTCGGTGAACCAGCGCTTCGCCGCCGCGTAGCAGCCGCGCGACATCCAGACCGCGCCGGCGCCGAGGCGGGCCACCGCCTCGCCGTGCGGGTCGTCTTCCTCCGCGAACAGCTTCAGCGCTTCGTGGCAGTGGTCGAGCGCGAGGTCGTCTTCGCCCTCGATGCGCAGGATCGTCGCGAGCCCGGTCAGCGCGATGCCGACGCCCTGGGCGTCGCCGACCCGCTCGAACAACGTCTTCGACTCCTCGAACGCCACCCGGGACCCGGCGTATTCGTCCTGGTAGAGCAGGTATTGAGCGAGGTTGCGCTGGACGATCGCCTCGGCGCGCAGCGAGCCGGTCCGGCGGGCCGCGTCGAGCGCGATGAGGTGCGTGCTGTGCCAGTCGTCCTGGTGGCCGCGCAGGTCGAAGTACGGCGTCAACGCCGACGCCAGCTGCCAGGCCAGGTCGTCGAAACCCTGCTGGGCGGCCAGCGAAACCGCCGCGACGCTGGCGTGCCGCTCGGCGGCGAACCACGCCGCCGGGTCGTCGGGCAGCACGTGCGCGGGCACCGGCGGGCGCGGCAGCTCGTCGTCGCAGTACATGCCGAAGAAGTGCAGCGGCATCCGGCGCGCCGCCTCGAGCGACAGCGCGAGGTAGCCCTCCAGCACCCGGCGCAGGCCGGCCCGCGTCTTCGCCGCGTCACTCCGCTCCGCGAGCTCGACCGCGTACACGCGCAAGAGGTCGTGCAGGCGGTAGCGCGGCTGCCCGGCCGAATCGGACCCGACGAGCTCGACGAGGTGGCCGTCGACCAGCACGTCGAGCACCTCCTCGGCTTCGCGGCGGCCCAGCACGGCCGCGACCGCCCACCCCGGGAACTGCACCGGCCCGAGCAGCCCCAGCCCGCGGAACGCGGTGGCCGCCGACATCGGCAGCAGGTCGTAGGACAGGGTCACGCTCGCGCGGACGGCGAGGTCGCCGACACGCAGCTCGTCGAGCCGGCGGTGCTCGTCGCGCAGCCGGTCGGCCAGCAGCCGCAGCGTCCAGCCCGGCCGGTGCGTCAGCTTCGCGCCGGCCACCCGGATCGCCAGCGGCAGGTGCCCGCACTGCCGCAGGATCGCCGCGGCGCTCTCCGGTTCGGCGGCCACCCGCTCGGCGCCGACGATGCCCTCCAGGAGCCGCGCGGCCTCGGCCTCGGGCAGCAGGTCGACGTCCACCGGCGTCGCCCCGGCGAGGTCGGGCAGCCGGATCCGGCTGGTCACCAGCACCGCGCACGCGCCGGCGCCGGGCAGCAGCGGCCGCACCTGGGCGGCGCTGCCGGCGTCGTCGAGCACGACGCACATCCGCCGCCCGGCCAGCCGCGACCGCAGCAGCGCGGACCGTTCGGCCGGTTCCCGCGGCAGCCCGGCGTCGGGGATGCCCAGCGCGTGCAGCAGCTCGGCGAGCACGCCCATCGGTGCCCGCGGCGACGAAGACGTGCCGGCCAGGTCGACGTGCAGCTGGCCGTCGGGGAACTCGTCGCGGACCGCGTGCGCGATCCGGACGGCGACCGCCGACTTGCCGACGCCGGGCGCGCCCGAGAGCACGATCACCGCCGGGGTGCCCGAGGCCGCGCGCTCTCGCATCAGGGCCGTGATCTCGCGGAGCACGGCGTCGCGGCCGGTGAAGTCCGGCAGGTCGAGCGGCAGCTGGCAGATCGGGGCGACGTCGGCGGGGCGCGGCGCGAGGACGCTCTCCGGCACCAGCGTCGCCCGCAGCTCGCGCAGCCGGGCACCGGGTTCGGCGTCGAGTTCCTCGCGCAGGACCCGCTCGGCCGATTCGTACGCCTCGATCGCGTCGGTGGTCCGGCCGGCCGCGCGCAACGCGACGATCAGCTGACCCCAGAGTTCTTCGCGCAGCGGATGCTCGGTGACCAGGCCGCGCAGCTCGGCGACGGCTTCGCCGCAGCGGCCGAGGTCGATCCGCGCCCGCAGGCGCTGTTCCTGCACCGAGAGCCGGAGTTCGGCGAGCCGGGCGACGGTCGCGCCCCAGCTGTGGTCGTGCGGCAGTCCGTCGAGGACTTCGCCGCGCCACAGGGCGTCGGCCCGGTCGAGGAGATCGAGCGCGCCCTCGGCGTCGCCGCGATCGAGCGCTTCCTGGGCTTCGCCGGCGAAGGCGGTGAAAGCGAGGTGGTCCAGTTCGTCCGGCGACGCGGTCAGCAGGTAGCCGGAGGCACGGCTGCTGATCCGTTCGCCAAGGTCGGGGTCGATCTCCGCGAACCGTCTTCGGAGCGAATGGACGTACGTGCGGATGTTCGCCGCGGCCGACCGCGGCGCCGAATCCGGCCACAGCACTTCCACCAGCACGTCGGTCGAAACGACGACGTTCGGCTGCAAGGCCAGCGCGGCCAGCAGCAGCCGTGGCTTCGGACCGCCGAGCGCGATCACCTGCCCGGCGGTGGTGACCTCCAGCGGGCCGAGGACGCGGATGGCCAGCGAGGTGGTCTCAATCTGCCCGATGAGTTCCCCCATGATCGGATGCTAGGGCCGCTTCGGCCCGGCGGCTAGATCCATTCGGAGTGTCTGTGCGCACGCGTGCGCGCGAGGCCCGGATTTGTACGGGACGTGTACGGCCCGAAGTCACGCTCCCTGCCATGAAGCGTTTGAACTTCCGGCGCATCGCCGGCATCGGGGTGATCGTGGCGACGGTCGGTGCGCTCGCGGTCGGCGGCGCGCTCGAAGCGTCGGCCGCGGCCACCGGCACCGTCAAGACCGCGGGCGACCCGCTCAACGTCCGCCGGGCGCCCACCACGGGCGCCACGGCCGTCAAGACCGTCGCGAACGGCGCGACCGTGACCATCGACTGCCAGATCACCGGCGCCTCGGTGACCGGGCCCTACGGCACGAGCACGCTGTGGGACTACCTCCCGGCACTCGGCGGGTACGTCTCGGACACCTACGTCTTCACCAACTCGGACACGCGGGTCGCGCCCGACTGCGGCGTCGGCTCCGGCAGCGGCCAGTGCTCCGACGCGTGCGCGGGCGAGGCGCAGTACCGCTCGTCCGACTCCCACTTCCTGGTCTACGACACCAGCTCCGACGGTTATTCGGCCGTGGCCGTGTACTGGCTCAAGGGCGGCGCCGGGCCGTTCTACGTCTGGAACTCCGGCGGCGAGGGCACGAAGGTCGACAAGGCCGTCGCGGTCCCGCACGGCGGCTGGGTCTTCTACAAGGTCTGCGTCGCCAACTACACGACCGCGAAGCCGGACCTGAAGTCCTGCAGCGACGGCATCACCGACTTCGCGGCCTGACCGCGTCCACCGCAAGAGAAAGGCTTTTCACCATGGGCCAGGTCAACCGGCGCAAGGTGCTCCTCGGCGGGCTCGCCGCGGTCACCGCCACCGCGGCTTCGGCGGCGCTGCCGTCCTGGGCGAACGCCCGCACCACGGCCGCCGCGCCCGCCATCCGCGATCCGTTCCAGCTCGGCATCGCCTCCGGCGATCCGCTGCCCGACAGCGTCGTGCTGTGGACGCGGCTCGCGCCGGCACCGCTCACCCCGGACGGCTTCGGCGGCATGCCAGACGCCACCTACGCGGTCGACTGGGAGATCGCGAACGACGAGGCGTTCAGCTCGATCGTGCAGAGCGGCTCGGTGAGCGCCGCCCGGGCGTCCGGGCACAGTGTCCACATCGAACCGACCGGGCTGCAGCCCGCACGGGAGTACTTCTACCGGTTCAAGAGCTCCGGCTACATCTCGCCGGTCGGCCGGACGCGCACCGCGCCCGCCGCCGGTGCCGCGGTCAACCAGCTCAAGTACTGCTTCAGTTCCTGCCAGCACTGGGAGGAGGGCTACTACCACGCGTACAAGGGCATCGTGGCCGACGACCCGGACCTGGTGCTGTTCCTCGGCGACTACATCTACGAGAAGAAATCGGGCCGCACCGCGAAGGAGCGCAACCCGCGCGGCCTGGCCTTCAGCGAGGACGTCACCACGCTCGCGCAGTACCGCGCCCGCCACGCCCAGCACAAGACCGACGCCGACCTGCAGGCCGCGCACGCGATCGCGCCCTGGATCGTGGTGTTCGACGACCACGAGGTCATGAACGACTGGAACGGCACCACCTCGCCCGCGCCGGCGGCGCGCAAGGCCGCCGGGTTCCAGGCGTTCTACGAGAACACCCCGATCCGCTCGACGGCCAAGCCCAACGGTGCGTCGATCCAGCTGTACCGGCAGCTGATGTGGGGCAACCTGGCCCGGTTCCACATGCTCGACACCCGCCAGTACCGCAGCGCCCAGGTGCCCGACCCCGCCGGCGACGCCGGTCCGGCCTGCGCCGACATGCGCAGCACCTCCCGCAGCATCCTCGGCGCCACCGAGGAGGCGTGGCTGCTCAAGCAGTTCGAGTCGCACCCCGCCACCTGGGACTTCCTCGGCCAGCAGGTCTTCTTCGCCACGCGTGACGCCGACGGCGACAAGACCACCTGCGAGAACAACGACTCCTGGCAGGGCTACGAGGCCTCCCGCAACCGGATCCAGCAGGGCTGGGTCGACCGCAAGGTCGCCAACCCGGTCGTGCTCACCGGGGACGTCCACCGGCACTGGGCCGCCGACCTGCGGCTCGACTACTTCAACCACAGCAGTCCGGTCATCGGCTCGGAGCTGGTCACGACGTCGGTCACGAGCAACAGCGACAACGCGGGCGACCCCAGCGCCGCCTGGTACGCGAAAAACCCGCACGTGAAGTACTGCAAGGGCGAGCGGGGGTACGTCCGCGTCACGACCACGCCGTCGCAGATGCGGGCGGACTTCATGACGACGTCCGACACGAGTGTCTACGACCCGGCGTCGGTCGTCATCAAGAACGACCGCAGCTACGTGGTGCAGGCGGGCAAGGCCGGCCTCCAGCAGGTCTGAAGCTACGCTGCGTGACGTGACCGATGAACTGGGTCTGCGGGAGCGTAAGAAGCTCCGCACGCGGGCGGCGATCTCGGCGGCGGCGATCCGGCTCTTCCTGGAGCGCGGGTTCGACGCCGTCGGGGTCGCCGAGGTGGCGCGGGTGGCCGAGGTGTCCAAGCGGACGCTGTTCGCCTACTTCCCGACCAAGGAGGACCTGGTGCTGCACCGGTTCGCCGACCACGAGACCGACGCGGCGGACGTCGTGCGCGCCCGCCGCCCCGGCCAGGGCGCGCTGGCCGCGCTGCGAGAGGCGTTTCTGCGCGGCCTCGACGAACGCGAACCGGTGACCGGCCTCTGTGACGCCCCGGCCGTCGTCGAGGTGTTCCGGCTGGTCACCGGCACTCCCGCGCTGGTGGCGCGGCTGGTGGAGTTCGCCTCCGCGGGGGAGTCGGCGCTGGCCGCCGCCCTCGCCGAGGCCGGCGTCCCAGCGCTGGACGCGGGCCTCGCCGCCGCGCAGATCACGGCCGCCCGCCGGACGCTGGCCACGGCGAACATGGACGCGATCGCCGCCGGCGTCCCCGCGACGCGGCGCCTCCCGGAAGCCGTCGCGGCGGCCGAACGGGCGTTCACCCTGCTGTCGTCCGGAGTAGGGTTCCCGTGACCGTCGCCGATCATGCCGGATTCATGGTCCGGACCATGCGAAACGCACGGGACCACCGGGTGTGGCGAAGGTAGACTCCGAATCCTGATTGGACACCGGGACCACCGAGCACGGGACCCGCGCCCGACTGGGGGTGGCGCGGGTCCCCGGCCCGGCGATCTTGACATTCCGCTCGTGCCACTCGTAATCTGGTTGTTCCGCCGTCATGCCGATTTCCGATTCCATGACAAGGCGGTTCCACGGTGAAGAAACTCTTGCTGATCACCTGTGCGGTGGCGGGGCTGGTGGTGACCGGCGCCGGGATCTCCGCGGCCGCGCCCGGCGGCGTTTACGACGTGAAGGACTACGGGGCCAAGGGAAACGGGTCCGCCAACGATTCCGGGGCCATCGACAAGGCGATCACGGCGGCCAACGCGGCCGGCGGTGGCACCGTCCGGTTCACGCCGGGTAACTACAAGTCGGCGAACACCGTGCACCTCAAGAGCAACGTGACGATCCAGCTCGACGCCGGCGCGACGATCACCGGGTCCAGCGCGGACAGTTACGACAAGCCCGAGGCGAACCAGTGGGACGACTACCAGGACTACGGCCACAGCCACTTCCACAACGCGATGTTCTACGGCGACAAGCTGTCGAACATCGGGTTCACCGGCGCCGGCACGATCGACGGCGGCGGCAACCTCATCACCGGCAACCCGGATCCGGGCGAGGCCGACAAGATCCTGTCGCTCACCCGCTGCGACGGGCTCACGCTGTCCGGGATCAAGCTGCGTCGCGGCGGCCACTTCGCCGCGCTGATCAACGGCTGTAAGAACGTCGTGTCCGACCACCTGACCATCGACACGGCGAGTGACCGGGACGGCTGGAACATCATCAGCACGACCGACGTCACGATCACCAACGCGACCATCGCGGCCAACGATGACGCGCTCGTCTTCAAGAGCGACTACGCGCTCGGCGCGAAACTGCCGAACGGGAACGTCACGGTGAACAACGCGAAACTGTCGGCGGTCTGCTGCAACGCGCTGATGTTCGGTTCCGAGACGTGCGGCGACTTCACCGGATACCGGTTCTCGGACATCGCGATCACCGGCGCGCACAAATCGGGCATCGGGATCGTTTCGATGGACGGCGCCAAGATTTCCGACGTGCACTACCGCAACATCACGATGTCCGGCACGTACTCGCCGATCATGATGAAGATCGGCACCCGGAAGCGGTGCGGGAACAACCCCGGCGTCGGCTCGATCAGCGGCATCACGCTCGACAACGTCACCGGCACGCACACCGGGAGCAACTTCAGCCCGACGATCTGGGGCGCGGACAGCGGCCACCGCGTCTCCGACGTCACCTTCACCGGCGTGAAGCTGAACGTGCCGGGCGGCTCCGGCACCATGGGCACCGGCGTGCCGAGCAACACCGCGACGGACTACAACCCGAAGAGCATCGGCACCCGCCCGTCGTACGGCTGGTACCTGCGCTACGCGTCCGGCATCCGCTTCGTGGACAGCTCGGTGGAGTTCGCCAAGGACGACGGCCGCCCGGCGAGCATCGTCAACAACAGCACCGACATCACGTTCGAACACTTCACCGCGGAGAAGGGCTCGAAGAGCCCGTTCGACCTCGGCTTCCAGTCGGTGACGGGCTACTGCGTGAAGGACTCGGCGACAACCTCGGGCTCGGCCCTGCGGGTGAACACCTCGAGCTCCACCTCGACCTGCTGACGTTCTCCGTATCCCGCGTGATCAGAGCCGTAACTCGCGTGATTGAAGGCGTAACTCGCGAGTTACGGCTCCGATCACGCGAGATACGGCCTGAATCACGCGAGATACGGGTTTCCGCACGGACGAAGGGGCCCCGGCTGGTGAGCCGGGGCCCCTTCCGCGGCGCGCCTCGTGGTCAGTGCCGGTACTGCTCGTTCATGATGAGGAACGCGCCGAGGCCGTGGAAGTCGTTGGTCCTGCGGGCCCGGGCGTAGTAGTACGACAGGTCGCCGACGTTGGTGCCTTCGCCGATGTCGGTGATGTTGGTCAGGCCGTCCGAACCGAGCGAAACCTTCTGCAGCACGCCGGCGTAACCCTTGTCCGCCACCGCCTGGTACGACGAAGGCAGGTAGCCGCGCTGGACGCCGCGGGCCATCGTGAACGTGTACATCGACGACGCCGACGTCTCGAGCCAGTTCTTCGCGTCGTAGCCGCGGTCGACGACCTGGTACCACCGGCCGGTCGAGGGGTCCTGGTACCGCTGGTAGCCCGCGGCCAGGAACCGGACGACGTCGATCAGCGCGGCCCGCCGCGGGTGGTCCGCCGGGAGCGCCTCGAGGATGTCGATGGTGGCCATGCCGAACCAGCCGATCGCCCGTGCCCAGTGGTACTTCGAGTGGCGCCCGGACCCGGACGCCCACGACTCGGAGCCGTCCTCGTCGTAGGCGTGGTAGAGCAGGCCCTTCGCCGGTTCGCGAAGGTGGTTGAAGTACACGACGATGTTCTTCGCCGCTTCTTCGAAGCAGTACGCGCCGTCGTCGAACGCCGCGCCGTAGAGCGCGAGGAACGGCTGGGCCATGTACACGCCGTCGCCCCACAGCTGGCCGACCTTGCTCGTGGCGTGGAACATGCCGCCGTCGGACGTCCGGGGGTAGGACGGGAACCGCTTGCGGAGCTGGTCGGCCGCCGTCTTGTACTTCTTGCGGCCGGTTTCCGCGTGCAGCAACGGAAGCAGCTGGCACGAACGCATCGAGTCGAGGTTGGTGAAGCTGTTGGAGATGCCGCTGTCGGTGATGAAGCGGTCGTACCAGGCGATGATGTAGTCGAGGTACTTCTTCTCGCCGGTGCGCTTGTAGAAGAGGTACTGGCCGTAGAGGTAGAGGCCCAGGGTGTAGCCCCAGCCGCCGATCTTGTCCGGCGGGTAGCGCTTCATCGTCGAGTCGATCACGGCCCGTGACCAGTCCATCGGCGCCGCGCCGCCGATCGGGGGGAGCCGGTCCGCCGCCCGCGCGACGGGACCCGCCGCGGCGAGGGCACCAAGGGTGCCGAGCGTGCCGGCCAGGACCGCGCGCCGGGTCGGGCGAAGGGGGTGCTCGGACATTCGTCGTCCTTTCGTGCACTGGCCCCGGGGAGCGGGCGGGAGGGTGGCCGGGATGCCGATCCGCCGTCCGTCGGCATCCCGACCAGCTCAGGGGGGCGCGGCGTGCTGCCCGTGTCGCCGGAGCGATGGTCTCGGAGCGAAAGCGCTCACTGGGGAGAACATCTACTCGCCTTCCGGAGGATCAGTCAAGAGAGATCGGATCTCTCGTCTCATATATCAGATATATGACCCGAATGGCCGCAACTCTGATGTACCGGTCAGCGAAATGCCCCGCAAAGGTCGGATCTAAGTCTTGATCGACCGTCGTCAAGGCGAGCGCGTTCAGGGGTGGCCACAGTGGACAGTCCGCGAGCGACGGCGTGACGGCCAGGTACTACGCGACCGCGGCGGGCTGAGCCAGCAGGTCGAGGGTGAGCGCCGCGGTCCAGCTGAACGAACGGGTTCCGTGGCCCGTCCCGGTCAGCGGGTCGCAGTACTCCGCGAAGTCCGTCCGCAGTGCCGTCTCGACGAGGTCGGCGCGCAGGTGTTCGGCGAGCGCGTGCTCGCCGTGGCGCAGCAGCCCGTGCCGGACCAGCCAGCCGACGTTGAACCAGGACGGGCCGCGCCAGTAGCGGCCCGGGTCGAACTCAGGCGCGGTCAGGTCGTGACTCGGGACGCCGTGCACCCGCCCGAGCCGGAACCGCGGCCCGGTGGCCGTCGCCAGCAGGGCCGGGGCGACGGCCAGGTCCGGCAGCAGCAGCGGCAGCAGGCCGGCGCACGTGTACTCGCGGGTCCGCGTGCCGGTCCGGACGTCGCGGGCGAAGAACCAGCCGGAAGCGCTGTCCCACAACGTGTCCTGCAACGCCTTCGCGACGCGCGCCGCGGCTTCGCGGTGGCCGGCGGCGGCCGCGGGCAGGCGGAGCTCTTCGGCGATCTCGGCCAGCGCCAGTTCGCCGTCGGCCAGCAACGCGTTGAAGCCGGGATCTTCGACGACGAAGCCGGCGCCGTCCTGGTAGCCGCTGTCGCGGTAGTCGGCGGCGAGCCGGACGTAGCGGCCGTAGTCCTCGTCGCTCGGCCGGTCGGCGGCGGCGCCGTGCTGCAGGTCGCGGCGGACGAACCCGGCCGACGGCGTGACGGCGGAGAGGGGCGCGTCCCAGGCCGGGCTGTTGTCCATCCCGGACTCCCACGGGTGCACGATCGCGGCGAGCCCGCGCCCGCCCCGGCCGCGGTGGGTGTGCAGGTATTCGTGCCAGGCCCGGAGTTTCGGGTACAGCGTGGCGAGGAACGTGCGGTCGGGCTCGGCCTCGTGCACCGCCAGCACGGCCCGCGCGTGCACCGGCGGCTGGACCAGCCCCGACGTCCGCCCGGCGTGCCAGAAGGACGGCCCCGGGAAGTACGCCTCCGGCGGTGTGTCCGGGTTGAAGAGGATGTGCGGGACGCGGCCGTCGCGCCACTGGGCGGAGAACAGCGTCAGCAGCTCGAGCCGCGCGCGCTCGGGCGCCAGGTGCCGCACGCCGAACGCGATGAACGCGGAGTCCCAGCTCCACTGGTGCGGGTAGAGCCCGCGCGAAGGCACCGTGGACGAGCCCAGCCAGTTGTCCGCCAGGACAGCTGCCGCGCGCTCCCGTGTTACGTCCATGTGTCCAACCTATCTCCTACTTATGTCTTGTCAATGGACAAAAGTCCGCAGCTGGGATGATGCGGGCCACACCGAAGGGGGCCCGTGATGGCGACGCCGACCAGTGCCGGAGAGCTGCTGCAGCTGGTCCGGACGGGACAGGCGACCACGCGCAAGGCGCTGCGCACGCGCAGCGGGCTGTCGCGCTCGACGCTGACCGCCCGATTGGAGCAGCTCCAAGCGGCGGGCCTGCTGGCCGAAGGCGACCAGGAGGACTCCACCGGCGGCCGCCCGGCGCGGCAGCTGCGGTTCGACGACCAGCACGCCGTCGTCCTCGCCGCGAGCATCGACACGATGCACGCCGAGGCCGCGCTCACCGACCTGTCCGGACGGCGGCTGGCGCGCCGCGGGGGCGCGCTGCGGGTCGCCGACGGCCCGGAACCCGTGCTCGCCCGGATCGCGGAGTGGTTCGAGGCGATGCTGGCCGAGGTGGGACGGCCGGTGTGCGGCGTGGGCGTTTCCGTACCGGGGCCGGTCGAGCCCGGCCGCGCCCGGGTCACGCAGCCGCCGATCATGCCCGGCTGGGACGGCTACCCGATCGACGGCTACCTCGGGGCCCGCTTCGGCGCCCCGGTGCTGGTCGACAACGACGCCAACCTGATGGCGCTGGGCGAGCACCGCGCCCGGTACCCCGACTCGGCCGCGCTGGTGGTGGTCAAGGTGTCCACCGGGATCGGCGCCGGGCTGGTCATCGGCGGCGAGGTCTACCGCGGCGTCGACGGCGGCGCGGGCGACATCGGCCACATCCGGCTGCCGGGGCACCCGGAAGCGCGCTGCCTCTGCGGTTCGGTCGGCTGCCTCGCGGCGGTCGCGAGCGGGGGCGCGCTGGCCGCGCGCCTGACGGAGCTGGGCCTGCCGACGACGTCGGGGTCGGGCGTGCGCGAGCGGATCGTGGCCGGGGAGCCGGCCGCGGTGCGGCTCGCCGAGTCCGCCGGGCGGCAGGTGGGGGAGGTGCTCGCGACGCTCGTCTGCGTGGTCAACCCGGGCGTGCTGGTGATCGCCGGCGACCTCGCCGAGCCGCACTTCGTCGCCGGGGTCCGCGAGGTGCTCTACCGGCGGGCGCTGCCGCGCGCGACGCAGAGCCTGCGCGTCGAGATCGGCGGCCGCGGGCTCGCGCTCGGCGGCGCGGTGGCGATGGTGGTCGAGGCCGTGTTCGCCCCGGCCGAGGTCGACCGCAGGCTGGCCGCGCGCGCCTGACCGCCGGTCCGGCCGGCGGTCCGGCCGCGGTCTGTCCCGAGTGGACAGAGCGACCGACTTTAGTAGGTGGCGGGCGCCTGTCTCCCGTAGTCCGCACTGATGTCGCGAAACGGACTTACCGCGCATCCAGGTGTATTCCTCGCGTTTTCCGGGCGACAAATCGGATTTCCGCACCGCGCCAGGATCGGCGGTGAATTCGCGACCAGATAACGGTTGCGCAAGTACTTCCCCGGGAGTGGAACGCCGATCTAGTCTCAGCCGGTATTCGAGGCCCATTTACCGGGGGCCGCATTCGAGAGGGAGATTTCTGTGCGAAGAAGCTCCACCCTGCTCCTGTCGCTCGCGGTGGTGGGTGGTCTCACCGCGACCATGCCGGCGACGGCGTCGGCGCAGGGGCGTCAGGACATCCCGCAGTCGCACCCGTTGTGGGCGAACGCGCAGGCGAAGGTCGCCGACACGGCGCCCGCGGCGAAGCTGAGCTTCCGCGTTTACCTGAACCAGCGCGACAACGCCGGCGCCGAGGCGCTGGCGCAGGCCGTGTCCGACCCGGACAGCAGGACCTACCGCCAGTTCCTGAGCCCCGACCAGGTTCGCGACCGGTTCGCCGCGAGCGAAGCGACGGTGAACGCCGTCAAGTCGTGGCTGACCGGCAACGGGTTCAGCATCGGCGAGGTGCCGTCGAACCGCGCCTTCGTCGAAGCCACCGGCACGGCAGACCAGACGGAGAAGGCGTTCGCCGTCGACCTGGGCAAGTACCGGGTCAAGGGCCAGACGCTGCGCGCCGCCGACAAGAACCTGTCGGTGCCGGCGAACCTGGCGGCCGACGTCCTCGGCGTCGTCGGCGTGGACCAGGCGACCAACCTGTTCAAGCCGGACCACACCGACGGCATCGACTCGGGCAAGGCCACGAAGTCCGTGCAGCCGTCCGATGTCGCGCCCGGCCCCGGGTTCCGCAACGCGCCGCCCTGCAGTGCCTACTACGGCGAGAAGATCGACACCACCGATCCCGCCTACAACGGCAAGCGGCTGCCGTACGCGCCCTGCGGGTACACCCCGGCGCAGCTGCGTTCGGCCTACGGCGTCGACAAGGTCGGCGCGGACGGCAAGGGCACCACGATCGCCATCGTGGACGCGTTCGCCTCGCCGACCATCTACGCCGACGCCAGCGAGTACGCCCGCCGCAACGACCCGGCGCACCCGCTGAAGCAGAGCCAGTTCTCGCAGCACGTCTTCCCGGCCAACCCCGTCCTGGAGCCGCCGGACCAGTGTGACGCGGCGGGCTGGTACGGCGAGGAGACCCTCGACGTCGAGGCCGTCCACGGCCTCGCCCCGGGCGCGAACATCCTGTACGTCGGCGGGTCCGACTGCCAGGACAACTCGCTCGACGAGGCGCTGAACTACGTGATCGCCGGCCACAAGGCCGACATCGTGTCGAACTCCTACGGCGACACCGGTGAGGACATCCCGGCCGACGAGGTCAAGGTGTTCAACCAGATCTCGCTGCAGGCGGTCCTCGAGGGCATCGGTGTCTACTTCTCGTCGGGCGACAACGGTGACGAGGTCGCGCGCCTCGGCTTCCCGTCGCCGGACTTCTCCGCCTCCGCGCCGTGGATCACCGCGGTCGGCGGCACGTCCATCGCGATCGGCAAGGACGGCAAGCGGATCTTCGAGACCGGCTGGGAGACCAGCAAGTCGCTGCTGACCAACGGCGTCTACGGCCCCGCCGCCTACACCAGCGGTTCCGGTGGCGGCACGAGCCGGCTGTTCGAGCAGCCCTTCTACCAGAAGGGCGTCGTGCCGGACGCCCTGGCGACGAAGAACCAGACCGGCCACAAGAAGGGCCGGGTCGTCCCGGACATCTCCGCGGTCGGCGACCCGAACACCGGCTTCCTGGTCGGCCAGACGCAGACCTTCCCGGAGGGTGCGCACTACGACCAGTACCGGATCGGCGGCACGAGCCTCGCGTCGCCGGTGTTCGCCGGGATCATGGCGGTGGCTGACAGCCTCGACCACTTCCACCACGGCTTCATCAACCCCGTGATCTACAAGCTGACCTCGCGCACCTCGGCGATCAGCGACGTGCAGCACGTGGACGGCCAGGCCGTGGCCCGCGTCGACTACGCGAACTCGGTCGACGCGTCGGAGGGGCTGCTCCGCTCGGCCCGCAACCTGGACTACCAGGGGCTGACGATCCGCACCACCAAGGGCTACGACGACGTGACCGGCCTCGGCGCGCCCAACGGGCTGCTGTTCCTGTTCCTCGTCTAGTTTTGCAGTGAAGTCCTGAAGGGCACTCTCACGGCCGTAAGGTCCGTGAGAGTGCCCTTCACGGCGTTCCGGGGGCTTCGCCGAGCGGGATCACCGCGCGGACGGTGGTGCCGCCGGTGACACCGCTCACTTCCAGTTCGCCGCCGAGGGCCTGGACACGATCTCGCAGCCCGGCCAATCCCGTGCCGCCCTCGACGTCGGCGCCGCCGACGCCGGTGTCCGTCACCTCCACCCGCAGCTCGGCGCCGGCGACCGCGATCCGGACGGCCACGTGGTCGGTCTGTGCGTGCTTCAGAGCGTTCGTCAACGCCTCCGACGTCACGAAGTACGCCGTCGCCTCCACCGCCGCGTCGAGGCGCGGCACCTCGCCGACCGAAAGGGCGACGTCCACCGGGATCCGGTCGGCCAGCGACCGGACCGCCGCCACCAGGCCCGCTTCGGTGAGGATCGCCGGGCGGATGCCGCGGGCCAGCTCGCGCAGCTCGGTGATCGCCGTCTGCAGCTCTTCGACCGTGCCGGCGAGCAGGGCCCGGACCTCCGCCGGCAGCTCGCCGCCGTACCGGCGGCCGGCCATCCGCAGCAGCAGCACGACGCTGACCAGCCGCTGCTGGGCGCCGTCGTGCAGGTCGCGCTCCAGGCGGCGGCGCTCCTCGTCGCCGGCCGCGACCAGCCGGGCCCGCGACGCCCGCACCTCGGCCAGCCGCTGCTCCAGCTCGGCGGTGAGCCGCTGGTTGTCCAGCACCAGCCCGGCCGCCGCGTTCAGCGCGTCGATCGACCGGCTGTCCTTCCACACCTCGTCGTCCTGCACCAGCGCGGCCAGCCCGGTGCCGTCGCGTTCCAGCAGCAGCCGGATCATCTCGGCGTTGCCGACGCGGGCGCGCAGCACGCCGGCCAGGAACGCCAGCGGCCACAGGCAGAACAGGATCCGGTGCGCCTGCAGCAGTGGCTCCGACAGCGGGTGCCCGTCGCCGAGGGCCGTGCCCGCGGCCGACGACAGGGCGGCGAGCAGGGCGATCGTGATCACCGGGGACAGCAGGCGCCGCTGCGGCAGCCGGCCGGTCAGCCACCGGTAAAGCAGCACGACGACCACTCCGGCGCTGATCGCCGTCGCGGCGAGCTCCAGCGCTCGGCCGGCGAAGGCGCCACCGGCCGGGTCGGCCGAGATCGCCGGCAGGTCGCGGGGGTCGTCGCTGAACAGCAGCCCGAGGACACCGGAGCCGAGCACCACCAGGTAGGCCGCGGCGACGAGCAGCCGTTCCCACCGCGAGCGGAGCGTGCCGTGCGGGAACGCGAGCACGAGGTGCGCGATCACCGGGCTGGACGCGGCGCGCAGCGGCACGGTGAGCGTGTACAGCACCGGGTTTCCGGTGAACTGCAGGTCTTCGAGGAACAGCGCCACGCCGGCGAGCGCGATGAGCACACCGATCGGGTTGGCCGGGCGCCGCACGTGCGCGACCGCCCCCGCGAGCAGGAACAGGAAGCCGGTGGTGGCGCTGAGAGCGGTGTCGAGCACGGAATGGGTGCCTTCGGCGGCCTTCAGCGTCAGCGCGGTGACGCCGAGCGCGCAACCGGCGGCCAGCAGGCCGGTCATCGCGAGCGTCCGCGGATGCTGCACCGCCCCCACGCAGCCCCCTCCCCGGTGTGCTTCGCGGACGCGCTCCCGCGGACCGCCCGGGCAATCCTGGCGGGAGCACGCCGTGGTCCGGCAACGGCTTACCGTGATTCGCCTGCTCGGGCCGTCGCGTTACAGTGCCGATCGGTACTGATCCGACCACAGCCACGGCCGAATGGCTTAGCAGCAACAGTTACGTGCCGCGTCGGGGTCGGCCTGCTTTTGGCCGGATCAGTACTGTGCCGATCGGTACTGATCCGACCACAGCCACGGCCGAATGGCTTAGCAGCGACAGTTACGTGCCGCGTGAGGGGTCGGCCTGCTTTTGGCCGGATCAGTACACCGGCCGCCCGCGGCTTAGGGTGACTCGGGCTCGGACGGGAGGCAGGACATGAGCGGACGCGGTCTGGAGGCCGAGGTCTTCGGTGGGCGGATGCCCACGGGAGGCCGTGACCTGGCGATCGAAACCCACGGCATCACGCCGGTGCCCGCGGGCAACCGCTTCGGGCGGCCGTGGCGGCTGTTCAGCGTGTGGTTCGCGCCGAACCTGACGATGACCGCGGTGTTCACCGGCACCCTCGCCGCGTCGCTGGGCCTCGGGTTCTGGACCGGGCTGGCCGCGATGCTCGCCGGCACCGTGCTCGGCTCGCTGCCGGTGGCGTACCTGTCCACCTGGGGGCCGCGCACCGGCACCGGCCAGCTGCCGCTCGCCCAGCTGCCGTTCGGCGGCGGCGTGGTGCTGCCGGGGCTGGTGCAGTGGCTCGGCTCGATCGCCTGGGACGCGCTGGTCGGGCTCTTCGGCGGCGAGGCCCTCGCCGAGCTGACCGGGCTGCCGTTCTGGGCCGCGGTGCTCATCGTGCTGGTGCTGCAGTGCGCGCTCGGCGTGTTCGGCTACGCGCTGATCCACCGCGTGCAGGCGGTGATGAGCGTGCTGCTGGTGCTCGCGTTCGCCGCGCTCGCCGTGAAGGTCCTTTCCGGACACCCGGTCGCCACCGCCGACACCGCGGCCGGCGCCGACCTGGCCGGCGGCGTCGTCCTGTTCACGACGATCGCGTTGTCGCTGGCGATCTCCTGGGCGCCGTACGCGTCGGACTTCAGCCGCTACCTGCCGGTGGAGACGTCGTCCCGCAGTGTCTTCTGGGCGACGTTGCTCGGCCTCGTCGTGTCGTACGCGGTCGGCGAAGGCCTCGGGCTCGCTCTCGGGTCGTCGCTGGGCGACCACACGGCGTCCGGGATCGCGAACCTGCTCGGTGGCGGGTTCCTGGGCGCGCTGGCGCTGGCCGTGATCGCGCTCGCCGCGGTGTCCTCGAACGCGATGAACGACTACAGCGGCTCGCTGGCCCTGCAGACCGTCGGTGTCCGGCTGCGGCGTCCGGTGTCGGCGGTGGTCGTCACCGTGCTCGCGTTCGCGCTGATCCTCTGGATGCACAGCGGGGACCTGTCGGCGAAGTTCGAGAACGTGCTGCTGTTCGTCAGCTACTGGATCCCGCCGTTCCTCGGCGTGGTCGTCCCGGACTGGCTCGCGCGGACCCGCGGCGGGCGGCGCGTGGACGTCCTGGCGGCGGTCTCCGTTCGCCCGTGGGCGGCGGTCGTGGCCTTCGCGGTGGGCTTCGGCGCCGCGGTGCCGTTCATGAACACGTCCCTCTACACCGGGCCGGTCGCCGCGGCACTGCACGGCGCGGACCTCGCCTACTACGTCGGTCTCGTCGTTTCGCTGGCAGCGTATTTCCTGCTGCGGGGCCGCCCTCCGATTGACCTCAAGTAATATAGAGGTTTCATGATGGTGTGGTCCCCTCGAAGGAGGAACCATGCCCACCGCTTTGATCACCGGGGCGTCCGCCGGGCTGGGCCGCGCGCTCGCGGCGGCCCTGGTGAGTCGCCAGTGGACGGTCGTCGGCGACGGCCGGGACGCGGCGGCGCTGGGTTCGGCGGCCCGGGAGATCGGCTTCACGGCCGTCCCCGGCGACGTCGCCGACCCGGCCCACCGCGCCGCACTGGCGGCCGCCTGTCCCGCACTCGACCTGCTCGTCAACAACGCCAGCACCCTAGGCGTCAGCCCGTTGCCGCCGCTGGGGCGCTATCCCTTGGCGGAACTGGAAAACGTCTACCGCGTCAACGTCCTCGCGCCGCTCGCGCTCACGCAGCTGCTGCTGCCCGCGCTCACCGCGGCGCGCGGCACGATCGTCGACGTCAGCTCGGACGCCGCCGTCGAAGCCTACGAAGGCTGGGGCGGCTACGGCTCCGCGAAGGCCGCGCTCGACCAGCTCACCGCCGTGCTCGGCGCGGAAAACCCGGACCTGGCCGTGTACGCGGTCGACCCGGGGGACCTGCGCACCGCGATGCACCAGCGCGCCTTCCCCGGCGAGGACATCTCGGACCGGCCACTGCCCGAGACCGCCGTCCCGGCGTTCCTGCGGCTGCTCGACGAACGCCCGCCCAGCGGCCGCTACCGCGCCGCCGACCTCATGGCGGCGGCGTGAACATCCGGTTCGACCTGCCGGACGAACTGTCCGCGTCGGCCCCACCCGAGGCGCGAGGACTGGCGCGCGACGAGGTCCGCCTGCTCGTCGCTTCGCCGTCGGGCGTCCACCACTCGGTGTTCGCGTCCTTGGCCGAGCACCTGCGGCCCGGCGACCTGCTGGTCGTCAACACGTCCGGGACCCTCCCGGCGGCGGTCGACGCCCGCCGCGCCGGCCGCCCGATCGTCGTCCACTTCGCTACTTCGCTGGACGACGGGGCGTGGATCGTGGAGCTGCGCGCCCCCGGCGGGCCGCTGCTCGACGGACGACCAGGGGAGCGGCTGGAGCTGCCCGGGGGCGCGTCGCTGACGCTGCTGTCCCCGGCCGTGCCGGGCGCGGCGCGGCTGTGGCGGGCGGCGGTGGCGGTGCCGGTCGACGGTGGGGTCACGGCGTTCCTGGCCGCGGCGGGCCGCCCGATCCGCTACGGCTACGTCCCGCGCGCGTGGCCGCTTTCGGACTACCAGACGGTGTTCGCCCGCGAACCGGGCAGCGCGGAGATGCCGTCGGCGGCCCGGCCGTTCACTTCGGCTTTGGTGACCCGCCTGGTGACCGAGGGGGTGCTGTTCGCGCCGCTCCTGCTGCACACGGGCGTGTCGTCGCCCGAGGCGGGCGAGCCGCCCCAGGCCGAGCGCTTCCGCGTACCCGCGACGACGGCCGCGCTGGCGTCGTGGGTCCGCACCCGCGGCGGCCGGGTGATCGCGGTCGGCACCACGGCGGCCCGCGCGCTGGAGTCGGCGGTTTCCGGCGGCGAAGTCCACGCGGCGGAGGGCTGGACGGACCTGGTCCTGGGCCCGGACCGCCCGGCCCGGGTGGTGGACGGCATCATCACCGGCCTGCACGCACCCGAGGCGTCCCACCTGCTGCTGCTGGAAGCGGTGGCGGGCCGCGAGCTGGTCCAGCGCGCGTACGACGCGGCGGTGGAGCGCCGCTACCTGTGGCACGAATTCGGCGACGTGTCCCTGCTGCTGCGCCGCTGACGGACGCGAAGCGGCCCCCACCCTCTCCGGGGGGCGTCCCCAGGTCCAGCGTATCGGGGTGGCCCGACGAAAAGCCGCGAAAAGCCGCAGCCCGGCCGGATTGTCCACATCACGGCCGGGCTGTGGGCAACTCGGCGCCGGGTCGTTCGGGCCGAGCGCCCCAATGTGGCGTTGGTTGCGTTGGACGCACCCAATGTGGCGTTGGTTGCGCTGAGCGCACCCAAAGTGGCGTTCGGTGCGTCGAACGCACCCAATGTGGCGTTCGGTGCGTCGAACGCACCCAATGTGGCGTTCGGTGCGTCAGACGCACCCAACGCCACATTGGGGCGCAACCCCGGGCCCCTGTCAACGAACCTCGGACGCGCGACATTAGCGCCGGGAGGGCTCCTCGTCGTGGCGGCGGGACCGGACCAGCCCGGCCACGACCACCACCGCGACGCCCAGGCCCACCCCTGTGACGATCGAAGCCACGAGGCTCGCGGTCCCGGTCGCGAGGCCGAACGCGCCGCCCAGGTAGACCGGGATGCAGACCGCCGCCGGCAGCCAGGTCCGCAGCCCGAAGGCGCGGTCCGACGCAAGCCACAGCACCAGCGTCACCGCCGCCGCGGTGGCGACCGGGATCGCCCAGACGGCCAGGGTCGTCTCGGCGTCCAGGCCGAGTGACCTGAGCCACTCGAACGACGCCTGGCCCAGCCCGATGAACAGCACGACCAGTGCCACGCGGACGCCGGTGGCTCCCTGGCCCCGTCGGTATGCGGTGCTCGTCATGCCTTCCCTCCCGAGTTCGTGGTCACCCATACCACGTCCGGGTGACGCCGCCGGTTGTCCGCGCCGCCGAATTTCTCGGGCCCGGTTGTCCAGATACCGGGAACTTCCCGCTCGGGCCGCTTCACCCCGCATGCTCTTGCGGAACCACTTGCGAGAACGGTCGCTCTTAGGCGCACCGGCCACCGGTTGTCAAGGAATCTCACCAGAATTCCCGGGATGCGGATGGCTATGCGCCCTAGTGGGTGACCGTGCGAACCTCGCCCCGACACCGATCCCGAAAGGCGACACTGACGTGCGCAGCTACCACCGGAACCGCTTCCTGGCCTCGGCGCTGGCCGCCCTGACCGCCGTGAGTGCGCTCGCGGGCTGTTCCCGCGCGGACAGCAGTGTCGCGCCGGCCGCGAACCAGGGGGCCGCCGGCGAGGTCCGCCTCGGGTTCTTCCCGAACGTCACCCACGCGCCCGCGCTGATCGGCGTCAAGAAGGACTTCTTCAAGAACGAGCTGGGCTCGACCAAGCTCACCACGCAGACGTTCAACGCCGGCCCCGAAGAGGTCAACGCCCTGCTCGGCGGCTCGCTCGACGTCGCGTTCATCGGCTCCGGCCCGGCGATCAACGCCTTCACCAAGTCCAAGGGTGCCATCCAGCTGATCTCCGGCGCCGTCTCGGGCGGCGCGCAGCTGGTCGTCAAGCCCGACATCGCCGGTGTCGACCAGCTCAAGGGCAAGAACATCGCGACGCCGCAGCTGGCCAACACCCAGGACGTCGCGCTCAAGAAGTTCCTGGCCGACAAGAAGCTGACCGACCAGGTCAAGATCACCAATCTCGAGAACCCGAAGACACTGGACGCCTTCAAGAAGGGCGAGGTCGACGGCGGCTGGCTGCCCGAGCCGTGGGCGTCGCGGCTGGTCATCGACGCCGGCGCGAAGGTCCTGGTCGACGAAAAGACGCTGTGGCCCGGCGGCCGCTTCCCGAGCACCGTCGTCATCGTGCGCAGCGAGTTCCTGCAGCAGCACCCGGACACCGTCCGCGCGCTGCTCAAGGGCGAGCTGGCCGCGATCGACTGGGCGAAGGCCCACCCGGAGGACGCGAAGACCGTGGTCAACGGCGCGCTCAAGGAGCTGGCCGGCAGTACCCTGAACCCGGCGGTCCTCGACCGCGCGTTCTCCGGCATCGAGCTGACCACCGACCCCGTCGCCGCCGAGTTCCCGCAGCTCGCGCAGGACTCGGTCACCGCGGGCGTGGTGAAGTCGGCGGTGGCGCTGAAGGGCTTCGCGGACTTCGGCCCACTGAACGAGGTGCTGAAGACCCAGAACCTTCCCGCCGTCGAAGCCCCCGAACTGACCAAGTGATCAGGAGAGGCAGCCAGCGATGACCACGACCCTCCCGACCGGCCCGGCGAAGCTCACCGGTGCGACCGCGGTGCGTCTCGACGGCGTGCGCAAGACGTTCGGCCCGGCCGGCCGCGCGGTGGTCGCGCTCGACGGCGTGGACCTGACGGTCGCGCCCGGCGAGTTCGTCTGCCTGCTGGGCGCGTCCGGCTGCGGCAAGAGCACGCTGCTGAACCTGGTCGCGGGGCTGGACGCGCCGTCGGCGGGCGAGATCACGCTGAACACGTCGCGGCCCGCGGTGATGTTCCAGGAGGCCGCGCTGATGCCGTGGCTCACCGCGGCCCGCAACGTCGAGCTGCCGCTGCGGCTGGCCGGGTTCGGGCGCGCCGAGCGCCGCGAGAAGGCCGCCGAGCTGCTGGACCTGGTCCGGCTGAACGGTGCGGGCACCAAGCGGCCGCACGAGCTGTCCGGCGGCATGCGGCAGCGGGTCGCGCTGGCCCGCGCGCTCGCCGCGACCCTGCGCGTCGGCGGCGACCCGGAACAGTCGCTCCTGCTCATGGACGAGCCGTTCGCCGCGCTCGACGCCATCACCCGCGACGTCCTGCAGGGCGAGCTGCTGCGCGTCTACCGCAGCACGGGCACGTCCGTGTTGTTCGTGACGCACGACGTGCGTGAGGCGGTCCGGCTCGGGCAGCGCGTGGTGCTCCTGTCGTCGCGGCCCGGCCGGGTCGTGCGCGAGTGGACGGACGTGCCGCTGGCCGACCCCGCGGAGCTGACCGAGGAAATCACTGGGCACCTGCGAGAGGTGATCAGCACCCATGCCGCAGCTTGACCGGTCCCCCGGGGACGTCGAAGAACTCGACGCCGTCGGCTCCGGCCTCGACGCTCTCGACGCCCCGGTGGGGGAGCGCCGCCCGAGCTTCTGGAAGCGGTTCGCGTGGGGCGTCCTGCCGCCGTTGGGCGCGCTCGTCCTGCTGATCGTCGTCTGGCAGATCCTCTGGGCGGCGGCGTTCTGGTCGGAGGCCCAGCTCCCGGCGCCGATCGCGGTGTGGAACGAGTTCTGGGGCATCGTCGTCGACGGCCAGGTGTTCGGCTTCGTCTGGACGTCGGTGCACCGCGCCGCGCTCGGCTTCGTCGCCGGCGTGCTCATCGGCACCCCGCTGGGTCTCCTCGTGGCGAAGGTCCGCGTGGTGCGGGCGGCGATCGGGCCGCTGCTGACCGGGCTGCAGAGCCTGCCGTCGGTGGCCTGGGTGCCGGCCGCGATCCTGTGGTTCGGGATCAACGACGCGGCGATCTACTTCGTCGTGCTGCTGGGCTCGGTGCCGTCCATCGCGAACGGCCTCGTGTCCGGCATCGACCAGATCCCGCCGATCCTGCCGCGCGTGGGCCAGGTGATGGGCGCCAACCGGTTCTCGTCGGCCCGGCACATCCTGCTGCCCGCGGCGCTGCCCGGCTTCCTGGCCGGGCTCAAGCAGGGCTGGGCGTTCTCGTGGCGGTCGCTGATGGCGGCCGAGCTGATCGCGCTGTCGCCGCAGCTGGGCGTCGGGCTCGGCGCGTACCTGAACCAGGGTTCGTCGCTCAACAGCATCGAGACGGTGATCGCGGCGATCTTCCTGATCCTGCTGGTCGGCGTCGGGATCGAGCTGGTGGTGTTCCGGCCGCTGGAGCGCGCGGTGCTCCGGGCCCGCGGCCTGACTTCGTCGCTCTAGAAACGGGTATCTCGCGTGACTGGAGGGGCATCACGCGTGACTGGCGGGGCATCGCGATGATGCCCGCCCGATCACGCGCGATGCCCCTCTGATCACGCGAGATGCCCGCCTGATCACGCTGATGCCTAGCGGGGCCGGCGCCCGCCGGCGCGAGTGCCGGACGAGAAGGCCGCCGCTCCGCCGCTGCGGCGGCTGCCCGCCGCGGGGGCTCCGGACCGGCCGGTGCCGCCTGTCTTGGCCGAACCGGCCGAGCCGCCGGACCGGCGCTGGCCACCGGAAGCGCCGCGGCCGGAGTCGGACCGGGTCTGCTCCTGGCCCGCCGCGCGGGAGCGCTGGCCCCCGCGGTTCTCCTTCGGCGCGCCGCCGCCGCGACGGCCACGGCCGGTGCCCGGCGCCGCGCCGGCGGCCGTCACCTTCTTCGGACGGTTGTCCACCGGAGGCCGCGCCGGAGAGGCCGTGAAGGAACGCTCGCCCGGCGCCAGTTCCGACAGCAGGGGGTGCCCCGGCCCAAGCTGGGTGGTCGTCGGCTTGATGCCCGCCTTGCGGGTCAGGTCCCGCACGTCGCGGACCTGCGCGTCGGTCATCAGTGTGACCACCGTGCCCGACGCACCGGCCCGCGCCGTGCGGCCCGAGCGGTGCAGGTACGCCTTGTGTTCCACCGGCGGGTCGGCGTGGATGACCAGCCGGATGTCGTCGACGTGGATGCCGCGGGCCGCGATGTCCGTCGCGACCAGCGTCTTCGCCGCTCCCGACGAGAACGCCTCGAGGTTGCGCGTCCGCGCGTTCTGCCCCAGGTTGCCGTGCAGCTCCACCGCCGGGACGCCGGACGCGACGAGCTTGCGCGTCAGCGCCTTCGCGCGGCTCTTGGTCCGCGTGAACACCAGCGTGCGGCCCGGCGCGGCGGTCAGGTCGACCAGCACCGGCAGCCGGTGGGTCTCCTCGAGGTGCAGCACGTGGTGCTCCATCGTCGACACCGGCGACTGCGCCGAATCGACGCTGTGCGTGATCGGGTTGCTCATGAAGCGCTTGACCAGCACGTCGACACCGTTGTCCAGGGTCGCGGAGAACAGCATCCGCTGCCCGCGGGACGGCGTCGCGTCCATGATCCGCCGCACCTCGGGCAGGAAGCCCAGGTCGGCCATGTGGTCGGCCTCGTCGAGCACGGTGATCTCGACGGCGTCGAGCTTCACGTGCCCGGAGCGCATGTGGTCGGCGAGCCGGCCGGGGCAGGCGACGACGATGTCGACGCCGTCGCGCAGCCGCGTGATCTGCGGGTTCGCCGAGACGCCGCCGAAGATGGTCGTGGCCTTGAGGCCGAGCGGCTTGGCCAGCGGCAGGATCGACGCCTCGATCTGCGTCGCGAGCTCACGGGTCGGCGCCAGGATCAGCGCGCGCGGGCGGCCGGGCTTGCGCCGCGTCGGCCCGTCCGCGAGGCGGGCCAGCAGGGGCAGCACGAAGCCGTAGGTCTTGCCGGAGCCGGTCCGGCCGCGGCCGAGCACGTCGCGCCCGGCGAGGGTGTGCGGCAGGGTCGCCGCCTGAATGGGGAAGGGCTCGGTGACGCCCTGGGCGGCCAGCGCGGTCACGAGGGTCGTGGGCAGGCCTAGTTCAGCGAAAGTGCTCATAAGTGCATGCGGGCGTGGAAGCGCCCTGGTCTCCATAACCTTGAGAAGGGTTGTCCTGCCCGGCGCAGACCGGTGTGCGGCCGCGGCGCGTGGTAGTCGACAACAGCAGCGGCCCGAGGCAGAACTGAGCGGGCCGCATGATCAGTATAACCGGCGAGGGTGACGTACCCCCAGTGAGATTGCCCGCACTCTAGGGGCCTTGCTAAGTTACTGGTCGGTAATCGAGGAGGCTCACCCATGCTGCTGAACCCGCACGAGTACGACCCGGCCCACTTCGACGCGGAAACGCGCCGGCTGCTGCGCGCCACCATCGACTGGTTCGAACAGCGCGGCAAGGCGAAGCTGACCGAGGACTACCACGCCCGCGCCTTCTACGCGGACTTCCTCGAGTTCGCGGGCAAGGAAGGCCTGTTCTCGACCTTCCTGACCCCGGCCGCGAACGCCGGCGGCCACCCGGACAAGCGCTGGGACACCAGCCGCGTCGCCGCGCTGTCGGAGATCCTCGGGTTCTACGGGTTGAACTACTGGTACCCGTGGCAGGTCACGATCCTCGGCCTCGGCCCGGTGTGGCAGAGCGGCAACGACGTCGCCCGCCGTCGCGCGGCGGCCGCATTGGACGCCGGGGGCGTCGGCGCGTTCGGACTGTCCGAAAAGGAGCACGGCGCCGACATCTACTCGTCCGACATGGTGCTCACGCGCGACGGTGACGGCTACCGCGCGACCGGCTCGAAGTACTACATCGGCAACGGCAACTGCGCGCGCACGGTGTCGGTGTTCGGCCGCATCGACGGCGTCGAGGGCCCCGACCAGTACGTCTTCTTCTACGCCGACTCCGAGCATCCGAACTACCACGTGGTGAAGAACGTCGTGCCGTCGCAGATGTACGTCGCCGAGTTCCGGCTCGAGGACTACCCGGTGCACGCCGACGACATCCTGCACGTCGGCGCCGAAGCCTTCAGCGCCGCGCTGAACACCGTCAACATCGGCAAGTTCAACCTCTGCTTCGGCGGCATCGGCATGGCGACGCACTCGCTGTACGAAGCCATCACCCACGCGCACAACCGCGTCCTCTACGGCAAGCCCGTGACCGGCTTCCCGCACGTGCGCCGCGAGTTCGTCGAGGCCTATGCCCGGCTGATCGGGATGAAGCTGTTCTCCGACCGCGCCGTCGACTACTTCCGCAGCGCGCACGCCGAAGACCGCCGGTACCTGCTGTTCAACCCGATCACCAAGATGAAGGTGACCACCGAGGCGCAGAAGGTGATCGGCCTGGTCGCCGACGTCGTGGCCGCCAAGGGGTTCGAGGCCGACACCTACCTGGCGATGTCCAAGAACGACATCGACGGCCTGCCGAAGCTCGAAGGCACGGTGGCCGTGAACCTCGCGCTGATCGCGAAGTTCATGCCCGCGTACCTCTTCGCGCCGCAGGAGTACGCGCCGGTGCCGACGCGCACCGACGCCGCGGACGACGAGTTCCTCTTCCGCCAGGGCCCGGCGCGCGGCCTGTCGAAGGTCCGGTTCCACGACTGGAAGACCGCCTACGCGCAAGCCGCGCACATCCCGAACGTCGCGCTGTTCACCGAGCAGGCCGGCGCGCTGGTCAAGCTGCTCACCGAGGCGGCGCCGGACGAGGCGCAGCAGGCCGACCTCGACTTCGGGCTCGCGCTGGCCGAGCTGTTCACGCTGGTCGTGTACGGCCAGCTGATCCTGGAGCAGGCCCGCATCACCGGTCTGGACGAAGAGGTCGTCGACCAGATCTTCGCGGTGCTGGTGCAGGACTTCAGCGCCGCGGCGGTGGACCTGAACGGCAAGGCGAGCTCGACCGAGGCCCAGCAGGCGATCGCACTGGCCGCGCTGCGCAAGCCGGTGGTGGACGCCGGGCGGTTCGAGAACGTCTGGGCCCGCGTCCGTGACCTGTCCGGGGTCTACGCTATGCACCCGTGACGGCGAGAAAGTACCGGCTGGGCGTGACGCGCAAAGTCGCCAACGTGGTCATGAAGGCGTTGCTGGAACGCGGAATCCCGGTCAACGGCAGCACGGGTTTCCTGCTGACCACGCGCGGGCGCAAGACCGGCGAGGACCGGACGACCCCGGTCAACGTCCTCGAGGTCGGTGGCGACCGCTGGCTCGTCTCGCCGTACGGGCGGGTCGGCTGGGTGCACAACCTGCGCGCCGACGCCACCGCCCGGCTGCGCCGCGGCCGGCGGCGCGAGACGTGGGAGGTCGAGGAGGCGGACGCCGCCACGGCCGGCCCGGTGCTGCGCGCCTATGTCCGCAAGATCCGGGTGACGGCGCCGTTCTTCGACGCGAAGCCGAGCGACCCGGCGGAGGTGTTCGCCGCGGAAGCCGATCGACACCCGGTGTTCCGATTGGCAAGATCACGGGGGTGAACCGGGCGCGGGCGGCAGAGCTGATCTGGGACGCGTGGCGGACCGGAAAGCGCCTCGACGGCCTCCCGGACGACGTCCGCCCGCGCGACCTCACCGAAGGCATGGCGGCGCAGGCGGCGCTCGCCGGGCTGGCCGGGCCGGTGTCCGGCTGGAAGATCGCCGCGACCACCGCGTACGCCCGGCAGTACCTCGACGTCCCCGGGCCGCTGCCGGGCGCGCTGTTCCAGCGGTTCCACCACGCCGAGGGCGAACCGGTGCCGGCCGACACCATGACCATGGGGGTCGCCGAGCCCGAGTTCGCCTTCCGGCTGAAGGCCGACCCCGGGCCGTCGCCGTCGCTGACGGCGGTGCTCGACGCGGTCGACACGATGTTCCTCGCGCTGGAGATGCCGGACAGCCGCTACACCGACCACCAGCACGCGGGCGGCCCGCAGCTGCTGGCCGACGCCGCGTGCGCGGGCCGGTTCGTCGAAGGCCGGGCGGTGCGCGACTGGCGCGACCACGACCTGCCCCGGCAGGCGGTGGTCCTGCACGCCGACGGCGAGGAGTTCTCGCGCGGCAGCGGCAGCCTGGTCCTCGGCGACCCGAGGCTGGCGCTGCACTGGCTGGCGATGGAGCTGCCTCGCCACGGCCGTTCGTTGCGGCCGGGCGACATCGTCACGACCGGGACGGCGACCCCGCCGTGCCCGATCCACGCGGGCGGCCACGTCGTGGCGGACTTCGGCGCGCTGGGGAGTGTGGAAGCGCGGTTCGTCCGAGGGTGAACCCCGTTCCGCCTCGCTAGAGTGACTGGGTGCTGACTTTCCGTGCGGGATTCCTGGTGCTCGCCGTAGTCGTCGCGGCGCTCGACGCGGGGTTCTGGATGTTCACCCGCGCCCAGCACCAGACGACCGCGCGGATCGGCTTCCTCGTCGCGTTCGTGCTGCTGCTGGCGCTGCTCGCGGCGGCCGCGGGCCTGGTGCGCTGGGAGATCGCGGCCCCGCTGGCGGCGGCTTCGACATCGGGCTTGTTCTTCGTCGGCGCGGCGGCGATCTTCAGCGTCGGCTTCGGCTTCCTGCTGACGGCGGTCGTGGAGGCGGCGCTGGTCCGCCGGATGGTGCTGGACGCGTCCCCGGTGGGCTGGCGCGCCGGCAACTGGCTGATCAGCTCGGCGGCCGCGGTGGTCCCGGTGGCCCTGTTCGTGGCCGGCTTGGCCGTTCTCCACTGAGCCGTTTGCCGGTGACCCGCTGAAGGCCACCCCGAGGCACCCGCAGGGTTCCGGCAAAGTCGCTTTCCGCCGCATCCCGGCGGCCTCACCAGGCCCGATTGGCCCGGTTTCAGGTGCTCGCCCAAGGCCGTGAATGTCGCATTGAGGGACATAGAGTCCCTCAATGTGCCATTCCCGGCCTTCAGCGACTGAGCTCTACTTGCCGAACCCGGCCCGGCGAAGCGCCTCCGCCATCGCGCCGCTGCTGGAACCGGAGTTGCCACCCCGGCCGCCGCCACCGGCACCGCCACCACCGCGCCGGTCGCCGCCACCGGAGCCACCCGAGCCCCCGCGGCGTTGACCACCGCCGCCACCACCACCCTGGCCACGGTCACGACCACCGCCGCCGCCACCACCGCGGGAAGACGGCGCGCCCGGCTCGTCGTCCAGGCGCAGTGTCAGCGAGATCCGCTTCCGCGGCACGTCGACGTCGAGCACCTTCACCTTCACGATGTCACCCGGCTTCACGACCTCGCGCGGGTCCTTCACGAAGTTCTTCGACAGCGCCGAAACGTGCGCCAGACCGTCCTGGTGCACACCCACGTCGATGAACGCGCCGAACGCCGCCACGTTCGTCACCACGCCCTCCAGCCGCATGCCCGGCTTGAGGTCCGAGATCTTGTCGACGCCCTCGGCGAACGTCGCCGTCTTGAACGCCGGGCGCGGGTCGCGGCCCGGCTTGTCCAGCTCGGCCAGGATGTCCGTCACCGTCGGGAGACCGAACTTCTCGTCCACGAACTGCGTCGGCCGGACGGAAGACAGCGTGCGGGTGTTGCCGATCAGCGAGCGGATGTCCGTGCCGGTCGCCGAGAGGATCCGCCGCACCACGGGGTACGCCTCCGGGTGCACCGCCGACGAGTCGAGCGGGTCGTCGCCGTCCGGGATGCGCAGGAAGCCCGCGCACTGCTCGAACGCCTTCGGCCCGAGCCGCGCGACCTCCTTCAGCGCCATCCGCGAGCGGAACGGCCCGTTCGTGTCGCGGTGGGCGACGATGTTCTCCGCGAGCCCGGTCGTGATGCCCGAGACGCGGGTCAGCAGCGGCGCGGACGCGGTGTTGACGTCGACGCCGACGGCGTTCACGCAGTCCTCGACCACCGCGTCGAGCGAGCGCGACAGCGAAACCTCGGACAGGTCGTGCTGGTACTGCCCGACGCCGATCGACTTCGGGTCGATCTTCACCAGCTCGGCCAGCGGGTCCTGCAGCCGCCGCGCGATCGAGACCGCGCCGCGCAGCGAGACGTCCATGTTCGGCAGTTCCGCCGAAGCGAACGCCGACGCGGAGTACACCGAAGCGCCCGCCTCGGACACGATCGCCTTGGTCAGCTTCAGCTCGGGGTGCTTCTTGATGAGCTCGATCGCGAGCTTGTCGGTCTCGCGCGACGCCGTGCCGTTGCCGATCGAAATCAGGTCGACCTTGTGCCGCGCCGCGAGCGCCGCGAGCTCGGCGATCGACTGGTCCCACTTGTTCGCCGGCTGGTGCGGGTAGATGACGTGGGTGTCGACGACCTTGCCGGTCGCGTCCACGACGGCCACCTTGACGCCGGTGCGGAAGCCCGGGTCGAGGCCCATCGTGGCGCGGGTGCCGGCGGGCGCGGCGAGCAGCAGGTCGCGCAGGTTGGACGCGAACACGCGGACGGCGTCGTCCTCGGCGGCCTGACGCAGCCGCATCCGCAGGTCGATGCCGAGGTGCAGGAGGATCTTGGTCCGCCACGCCCAGCGCACGGTGTCGTTCAGCCACTTGTCGCCCGGGCGGCCCTGCTGCGTGATGCCGAACTTGGCGGCGATGCGCGTCTCGTAGTCGGTCGGCCCGATCTGCGGCTCGTCGGTGGGCTCGTCCGGCGACATCGTGAGGTCGAGGACCTCCTCCTTCTCGCCGCGCAGCATCGCGAGGATGCGGTGCGAGGGGAGCTTGGTGTAGGGCTCGGAGAAGTCGAAGTAGTCGGCGAACTTGGCGCCTTCCTCCTCCTTGCCCGCGCGGACCTTCGCCACGAGGTGGCCCTGGCCCCACATCTTTTCGCGCAGGTCGCCGATGAGGTCGGCGTCCTCGGCGAAGCGCTCGACGAGGATCGCGCGGGCGCCGTCGAGGGCCGCCTGCGCGTCCGCGACGCCCTTGTCCGCGTCGACGAACACCGCGGCCGCGGCCTGCGGGTCGGTCGACGGGTCGTTGAGCAGGCCGTCGGCCAGGGGTTCGAGCCCCGCCTCGCGCGCGATCATCGCCTTCGTGCGGCGCTTCGGCTTGAACGGGAGGTAGATGTCCTCGAGCCGCGACTTCGTGTCCGCGGCCAGGATCTGCGCCTCCAGTGTTTCGTCGAGCTTGCCCTGGCTGCGGATCGATTCGAGCACGGCGAGCCGGCGCTCGTCG
Organism: Amycolatopsis sp. NPDC051128; assembly: GCF_040682715.1. Classification (NCBI taxonomy): domain Bacteria; kingdom Bacillati; phylum Actinomycetota; class Actinomycetes; order Pseudonocardiales; family Pseudonocardiaceae; genus Amycolatopsis; species Amycolatopsis sp. NPDC051128. Next base: position 53,108 of record NZ_JBFBBN010000027.1, read on the forward strand.
AGTTCGCGCAGGTAGCGCAGCCGTTCCTCGAGCGTGCGCAGCTGCGCGTCGTCGAGCATGCCGGTGACTTCCTTGCGGTAACGCGCGATGAACGGCACGGTCGAACCGCCGTCGAGCAGCTCGACGGCGGCCTTGACCTGTCCTTCGCGCACGCCCAGTTCTTCGGCGATCTTCTGCTCGACCGACACGCTCACTGCTACACGCTCCCGCTTCGCCTGGATCCGATCCTCACATTCTGCCGTTTCGGCCGCCCCGACTCTCGGATGGGGCTGCCGTGGGCCTCCGTCAAGCCACCACCCGGTAGTCGCGCAGGTCCAGCCGCCGGGTCCGGCGGTCGTACTCGGTGACCAGGCCCGGCCAGTTGGTCGTCACCCGGCCGTCGGCCTGCCGGTACCAGCTCGTGCACGCACTCCACACGCTCCGGCCCAGCCGCTTCTGCACTTCGGCGTCGTAGCGCTCCTCGACCTCCGGCCGCACGTCCACATAGGACACACCGGGACGCGCGAGCTGTTCCACCGCCTGCCGGATGTAGCGTGCCTGGCGCTCGATCATGTAGATGATGGACCCCGCGCCGAGGTTCGTGTTGGGCCCGTAGACGCAGAACATGTTGGGGAACCCGGGCACGGTGATGCCCAGGTACGCCCGCGCGCCGCCGGACCACGCGTCGTGCAGCGACCGGCCGCCGAGGCCGAGCACCTTCAGCCCGCCGAGGAAGTCCGTCGCGGCGAACCCGGTGCCGTACACCAGGACGTCCGCCCGGAGCTCGGTCCCGTCCTCGACCCGCACGCCGGTTTCGGTGATCGCGCTGATCCGCCGCGTCTCGACGTCGACGTTCGGCCGCGCCAGCGCGGGCAGGTAGTCGTTGGAGAAGAGGATCCGCTTGCAGCCGAGCGGGTAGGCCGGCTCGAGCTTCGCGCGCAGCTCCGGATCCTTGACGTGGCGGCGGCGCAGCTGGGCGGTCCGCAGCTCGAACATCTTCGCCAGCGCGGGGTGCCGCGTGATCGCGTACGTCGCGTACTCGGCGAGCAGGAAGATCCGCAGCCGGCCGAGCAGCTGCGTGGCCGGCAGGTGCTCGAACAGCCAGTGCTGCCACCGCCGGTAGCTCGGATCGGCCTTCGCCAGGACGTACGGCGGCGTGCGCTGGAAGACCGTGACGTGCTTCGCGTGCTTCCGCAGCTCGGGCACGAACTGGATGGCGCTGGCCCCGGTCCCGACGACGGCGACCCGTTTCCCGGTCAGCTCGACGCCGTGGTCCCAGCGCGCCGAGTGGAAGGCGTCCCCGGCGAAGCTGTCCCGCCCCGGGATGCCGGGCAGCGCGGGCCGCGAAAGCTGTCCGACAGCGGGAACGAAAACGTCGGCCTCGTAGGTCTCGCCGCTCCGCGTCTCGACGCGCCAGACGCCCCGCTCCTCGTCGAAGGCGGCCCCGGTGACCTCGGTCCGGTACCGGATGTGCGGCTCGAGACCGTACTTCGCGATGACGCGCCGCAGGTAGGCCAGGATGTCCGGCTGGTGCGAGAACCGCTTCGGCCAGCGCGGATTCGGTTCGAAGGAGAAGGAGTAGAGCGGCGACGGGATGTCACACGCGGCACCGGGGTAGGTGTTGTCCCGCCAGACGCCGCCGGGCTCGGCCGCGCTTTCCAGGAGCGTGAAGTCGGTGAACCCGGCGCGCTTCAGCTCGATCGCCGTCCCGATGCCGCCGAAGCCGGTCCCCACGATCAGCACCGACGGCCCCTTCGCCGTACCAGTCATGGTTCACGAAGCTACCCACCCGGCCCCTGTGACAACAGGGCACGAACGGTCACCCGATCGAGAATCCCGGCCAACGGCTCACGTCACCGGCAACAGCCGGACCTCCTGGGTTTCCGCGTCCGGCCGTGCCCAGCTCATCAGCCGCCCGGCGGCGCTTTCCAACGCCGCCAGATCCCGCTTCGGCAGCTTCTCGAACGGCGACAGCTCCACCACCGCCGCCTTCCGCGAAGTCTTGATCTCCCAGAACCCCCGTACGGTCCCGTCCACCAGCACCGTGCCCTTGACCAGGCCGTTCTGCGTGATCACCCGCTTGCGGTACTCGTCGGAGATGATCCTCGTCCGGTCCGCGTACGACAGGATCATCTGGTCGAACGGCCCCAGCAGCCGGGGCGGCGCCGGGACGTCCTCGTCCGGCAGGGTCAGCTCCGGCAGGTCCAGCAGCTCGCGGCCGTCCGGGCCACGGTACCGCCGCAGGTCCATCTCCGAGGCCACCTCGCCCAGCCGCGTGATGCCCGCCCACGCCTGGACGTCGGCCACCGACGCCGGGCCGAACGCGCGCAGGTACCGCGCGATCAACGCCGACGGCGACGGCGGGGAAAGCGGTGCGCCGGCCCACTCGTCCAGGCAGGCGTACGTCGTCTGCCCGGCCTTGCCCCAGATGGCCCGCGGGGGCACCTGCACCAGCGGCAGCTTGCCGCGGGCCAGCTGCGTCAGGGACGCCGTGGCGACGTCCGGCCAGCGCCGCGCCAGTTCGGTGCCCAGCGCCGTGGTCGACAGCGGACCGCGCGAAAGCAGCTCTCGCGCCGCCCCGGCGACGACGTCGTGGTCCAGCCCGGCGATTTCCCGGGCGTGCTGCGCGTTCTGCTTCAGGTCGCGGTCGTAGATGACCTGCACCACCGGCCGCCAGGCCAGGGCGTCCGCCGCCGTCACGAGGTGCACGGTGCCGCGCATCAGCGCGATCCGCACCACCTGCCTGCTCTCCAGCAGCCCCGCCAGCTCCTCCGGCCGGAAGCCGTGCAGCCGGGCCCACAACGCGTAGTACGGCGGGAACGGCGCCTGTGCCTGAAGCCCGGCCAGGTGCTCCACCGCGTCGTAGGCGGACATCTTCGCGGGGCGTAGCAACAGCTGGCGCTCCAGCGTCGCGCGGTTCAACGCCCGTCGGCTCAAGGTCTCCACGCCGTCACCTTAACGATCACCCAGGACAGTTCCGGTCCTCGATTGCACGACATCGGCCCGTGATCCATACTTCCGGCCATGGCCGAGCTCGCCGCGCCCGCCGTCGGGGACTGGGACTTCCCCCGCGGCACCGGGAGCATCGAGCTGATGACCCGGTTCGCCGCCGACCGCGGGCTGGCCGCGGACCGGCTGCTCGCCGCGACGACGCTCTCGCCGGACCTCCTCGCCGACCCGGCGGTCCAGGTCGACGCGCGCCAGGAGCTGGCCGTCGTCCGCGCACTGGCCGGGCTGGACGGTTCGGACGCGGCGGCGCTGGACCTCGGGCGCCGCTACCGCGTCACCACCTTCGGCATCTTCGGCTTCGCCTGCATCAGCAGCCCGACGCTGCGCGACGCGATGCTGTTCGCCCTGCGCTATTTCGACCTGAGCTTCGCGTTCTGCATCCCGCACGTCGTGGTCGGCGACGACCGGCTGACGCTGGAGCTCGACGACAGCCGCGTGCCTGCCGACGTCGCCCGGTTCCTCGTGCTCCGCGACCTGGCCGCGATCTTCACGGTCATGCGCGACCTGCTGCCGGAGATCGCGCTGGACGACCTGAGCTTCCGGCACGAGTCGTCCACACCGGACCCCTACCTGGCCACGTTCGGCGTGCTGCCGCGGTTCGGTGCCGGCGCGTGCCGCGCGACGCTCGACCCGGCGCTGCTCACGCGGCCGCTGCCGCAGGCCAACGACCAGACCGTCGCGCTCTGCGCCGCGCAGTGCGAAGCGCTCGTCGCGCGCAAACGGCAGCGCTCGGGCATCTCCCAGCAGGTCCGGGAACGCCTCGTCCGGCTCGGCGGCGTCGACGCGGGGATGGACGAGATCGCCCGCCGGCTGACGCTCAGCACGCGCACGCTGCGGCGCCGCCTGACCGAGGCCGGCACCAGCTACCGCGCGCTGGTCGACGAGGTTCGCCAGGCGCTCGCCGAGGAGCTGCTCGACCTCGGTGTGCTGTCGGTCGAGGACGTCGCCTGCCGGCTCGGGTACGCGGAGGCGTCGAGTTTCATCTACGCGTTCAAGCGCTGGACGGGGATGACGCCGGCGGCGTTCGCCCGTCGCTTCCGTGCCGCCCGGCAAGCACCGCCGGGTAGGTGACTTTCAGCAGGTTGAGGATCGAATCGGTGAGGAAGGTGCGCAGCGCCGCACGGTCCAGCGTGCCGCGGATGAGCCATTCCCGTGACGCCGCCCGCAGCATCCCGCCGTACGACCGGATCATCGCGCGCAGCTCTTCGCGGCCCTCGGTCACGCCGGTCATCAGCGCGGCCTCCAGGACCCGGTCGGCGGCGGTCTCGTCGGCCTCCAGCATGATCCGCTCGATCTCCGGGTCGCGGCCGGCGGCCTCCGGGCCGATCACGGTGAGCCAGGCGTCGCGGTTGCGGTCCACGACTTCGATCCACCGCTCGACGCCGATCGCCAGCCGTTGTTCCATCGTGGTGTCCGGCAGCGCTTCGGTGACCGGGGCCGGCACGATCATCAGCTGCCGCACCACCTCCAGGTACAGCTCGCGTTTCCCGCCGAAGTAGTGGTTGATCAGCGGGCGCGCCACCCCCGCCGCTTCGGCGATGTCCGAAGTGGACACCGAGGCGTAGCTCTCCGTGCCGAACAGGTGCCGGGCGGCGGCGAGGATCTCCGCCCGCCGCTCGGCCGGTTCGAGCCGGCGGCGCCGGGGCCGGGTGCCACTGGTCATCCGCCCAGCCTCGCCGGGGACCGGCACCCTGTCAACAAGTAGTTGACCCAGTGTCAAAAGTGTGCCGATGGCGGATGGTCGATGTTTCGCGGCAACCTTTGTCGTTACGCAACCGGAACAACCCGTCGGTAACTTCCCGGGACCCGGATGCGACGAGAGACGGCAAGGGGCCGTCGACCGGGGTAGGAGCAGATGAGCGAAGAAGGCGTGCCGATCCGGCCGGCCGGCCGCTGGGTGAGCGTCCGCCTGCAGCATCGCCACATCAGCTTCGACGACGGCTTCGAAGCGGACGAATCACTGCCGGACGGCGACTGCGCGGACGAAGCGTCCCTGTCCTACTCCGGCATCGTGATCATCGGCTACGACCAGGGGTCGAAGGTCTCCGAACGCTGGATCCCGCTCGGCGTCGATCCGTCCGAAGCGGACGACGAACGGCTGATCGAGCAACTGCGAGAGGCGCTCCTGTGGCAGGCGGGGCGCCCGCCGCAGACCGCGGAGGACTGACCACTCACGACCCCGTGCGCAACCCCTCGAAGGCCACTTTGCACACCGCGTCCGCCACCTCGGTCGCCGACGATCCCCGCCGCGGCTTGTACCACTCGATCAGGGAGTTGACCATGCCGAAGACGAGCCGTGCCGTGACCGCCGGATCGACGTCCGGGCGGACGTCGCCCTCCGCTTCGGCCTGCTTCACCAGATCGGTGACCAGCCGGTCGAACTCGCGCCGCCGGGCCAGCGCCGCGCGCTCCACCTTCGTGTTGCCGCGCACGCGCAACAGCAGCGTCACGAACGGCAGCCGCTCGGTGAGCACCAGCACGCTGCCGCGCACCAGGTGCTCCAGCCGGTCGATCGCGCGCCCGTCGAGCCGGGCGGTCTCCTCGGCGACGGCGAACAGCCCGTCGAGGGCCCGGTCCACCGACAGCCGCAGCAGTTCCTCCTTGCTGGGCACGTGGTGGTAGATCGCCGACTTCGTGATGCCGAGCTTCCGGGAGAGGTCCTCCATGCTCGTGCCGTCGTAGCCGCGCTCGTTGAACAGCTTCACCGCCACCTGCAGCAGTGATTCGAGGTCGTAGCCGGGACGTCCGCGCCGCGGCGCCGTCACGGCTTTTCCCGCTCGTCGACGATCCGCCGCATCTTGCCCATCGACCGCTCGAGGGTCTCCGGTTCGACGACCTCGACCGACACCGTCACCCCGACGCCGTCCTTGACGTCCGAGACCAGCGACGCCGCCGCGCGCGCTCGCTCGGGAGCCGCCGCGTCGTGGCGCGCTTCGACCCGCACGGTCAGGTGGTCGAGCCGGCCGCGTGTGGACCGGACGAGCTGGAAGTGCGGGCTCAGCCCGGCCGTGCGCAGCACGATCTCCTCGATCTGCGTCGGGAAGACGTTGACCCCGCGCAGGATGATCAGGTCGTCGGTGCGCCCGGTGACCTTGGCCATCCGCCGGAACGCCGGGCGCGCGGTCCCCGGCGAAAGCGCGGTGAGGTCGCGGGTCCGGTAGCGGATGATCGGCAGCGCCTGCTTGGTCAGCGACGTGAACACCAGCTCGCCGGTTTCGCCGCCGCCCAGCACGGCTTCGCTGTACGGGTCGATCACCTCGGGGTAGAAGTGGTCCTCCCAGATGTGCAGGCCGTCCTTCGTCTCGACGCACTCCTGCGCGACCCCCGGGCCCATCACCTCGGACAGCCCGTAGATGTCGACGGCGTCGAGCGCGAACCGCTCCTCGATCTCGGCGCGCATCCGCTCGGTCCACGGCTCGGCGCCGAAGATGCCGACCTTCAGGGAACTTTCCCGCGGGTCGACGCCCTGCCGCTCGAACTCGTCGAGCAGCGTCAGCATGTACGACGGCGTGACCATGATGACCTCGGGCTGGAAGTCGGTGATCAGCTGCACCTGCCGCGCCGTCATGCCGCCCGACGCCGGGATCACCGTGCAGCCCAGCTTTTCCGCGCCGTAGTGCGCGCCGAGCCCGCCGGTGAACAGGCCGTAGCCGTAGGCGACGTGCACCTTGTGCCCCGGCCGCCCGCCCGCGGCGTGGATCGAGCGGGCCATCACCGTCGCCCAGGTGTCGATGTCCTGCTCGGTGTAGCCGACGACGGTGGCCTTGCCGGTGGTGCCGCTGGAGGCGTGGATGCGCCGCACCTGGTCCTGCGGCACGGCGAACATGCCGAACGGGTAGTTGTCGCGCAGGTCCTGTTTCGTGGTGAACGGGAACTTCGCCAGGTCGGCCAGCTCCCGGCAGTCGTCCGGGTGGACGCCGGCCTCGTCGAACTTCTTCCGGTACGCCGGAACGTTCGCGTAGGCGTGCCCGAGCGTCCACCGCAGCCGCTCCAGCTGGAGGGCGGCGAGTTCGTCCGCGCCGATGTTCGCCTCGATCATGTGTCGCCTCGCTCAGCGGAGAGGGCGCGGCTGCGGCCGCGGAATTCGGCGATGACTTCCATGGCCTCCGGGCGATCGGGGGTCTCCCGGTGCACGGTGACGTCGTAGATGCCGTTGCGGCCGTAGCGGGTGCGCTCGGTGGCCGTGGCGACGAGCCGGTCGCCGAGCCGGCCGGCCGCGACGAAGGAGATTTCCGCACCCGCGGCGACCGTGACCGGGCCGCGGGTGTTGCAGGCGCAGGCGAACGCGGTGTCGGCCAGGAGGAAGACGTACCCGCCGTGCGCGATGTCGTGCCCGTTCACCATGGCGCGGGTGATCGTCATCCGCGCCACGGCCCGCCCGTCGCTCGCTTCGGCGAGTTCGATGCCCAGCGCGCGCGAAGCCTCGTCCGCGGCGAACATGGTGTGCGCGGCGTTGGTCATGCACCCTCCGTCCTCACTGACCGAATGGACGGTCACCTCGCGGTGTCGCTCAGTAAAGGCAGTGGTCGGCGCCGGTGTCAAGCGTCCGGCCCTTCCGATCTTCGGGTCCGGCGGCTACCATGCGATTAACTGAACGTCCGGTAGGTAATTCGGCGAGAGGGACCTGATGGCACTGCTGCGCAGCTACGTCTCCGGGAGCTGGCACACGGCGGCGGACGGGGGCGTCCCGCTGCACGACGCGACCACCGGCGAGGAGGTCGCCCGGATCTCGTCGGCGGGCGTCGACTTCGCGGCCGCGCTGGAGTACGGCCGCACTGTCGGCGGCCCGGCGCTGCGCGAACTGACGTTCCACCAGCGTGCGGCGCTGCTCAAGGCGCTGGCCTCGCACCTGCGCGAGCACCGCGACGAGCTGTACGCGCTCTCGGCAAAGACCGGCGCCACGCTCGGCGACTCCAAGTTCGACATCGACGGCGGCATCGGCGTCCTGTTCAGCTACGCCTCGAAGGGCAAGCGCGAGCTGCCGAACGACACCGTCTACGTCGAGGGCGACGTCGAGCCCCTTTCGCGCGGGGGGACGTTCGTGGCGCAGCACATCGCGACCCCGCTGCGGGGGGTCGCCGTCCAGATCAACGCGTTCAACTTCCCGGTGTGGGGTCCGCTGGAGAAGTTCGCGCCCGCGTTCCTCGCCGGGGTGCCGAGCCTGGTCAAGCCGGCGAGCCAGACGGCCTACCTGACCGCGCGGCTGGCCGAGCTGATCATCGAGTCCGGCATCCTGCCCGAGGGCTCGCTGCAGTTCGTCGCGGGCAGTGTCGGCGACCTGCTCGACCACGTCACCGCGCAGGACCTCGTGTCGTTCACCGGATCGGCGTCCACGGCGCAGAAGCTGCGGGCGCACCCGGCGATCATCCGCAACGCCGTCCGGTTCAACGCCGAAGCCGACTCGCTGAACTGCTCGATCCTGGGCCCGGACGCGGTCAAGGGCACCACGGAGTTCGACCTGTTCGTCAAGCAGCTGGTCACCGAGATGACGGTCAAGGCGGGCCAGAAGTGCACCGCGATCCGACGCGCGTTCGTGCCCGCTTCGCTGCTCGACGACGTCGCCGAGGCCGCGTCCGCGAGGCTGGCGAAGGTGACGGTCGGCAACCCGGCCGCCGAGGGCGTCCGGATGGGCGCGCTGGCCAGCCTGGAGCAGCGCGAAGAGGTCCGGCGGTCGCTGAAGGCGCTGCTGGACGCCGGGAGCGTCGTGTTCGGCGACCCGGAGCACGTCGAGGTGGTGGACGCCGACGCCGAACGCGGCGCGTTCCTCTCGCCGGTGCTGCTCAAGGCCGACCCGGAGCGGTCGGAGCCGCACGAGGTCGAGGCGTTCGGCCCGGTCTCGACGCTCATGCCGTACACGTCCACCGAGCAGGTCGTCGACTTCGCGGCGCGGGGCGGCGGCAGCCTGGCCGGGTCGGTCGTGTCAGCGGACCAGGAGTTCGTCCGCGAGGTCGTCCTCGGCGCGGCGCCGTTCCACGGCCGCCTGCTGGTGCTGGACGCCGACGACGCGAAGGAGTCGACCGGGCACGGGTCGCCGATGCCGCAGCTGGTCCACGGCGGGCCGGGCCGCGCGGGTGGCGGCGAGGAGATGGGCGGCGTCCGCGGGGTGCTGCACCACATGCAGCGCACCGCCGTGCAGGGCTCGCCGGCCGTGCTCAGCGCGGTCACCGGCCGCTGGGTGACCGGGGCCCCGCGCACCGAAGGCGACGTCCACCCGTTCCGGAAGTCCCTGGCGGAGCTGCGCATCGGAGACTCGGTCGTCGCCGGGCCGCGCACGGTCACGCAGTCCGACGTCGACCACTTCGCCGAGTTCACCGGCGACACGTTCTACGCCCACACCGACCCCGCGGCGGCGGCCGCGAACCCGCTGTTCGGCGGGATCGTCGCGCACGGCTACCTCGTCGTGTCGTTCGCGGCGGGGCTGTTCGTCTCGCCCGAGCCGGGCCCGGTGCTGGCCAACTACGGCCTGGAGAACCTGCGGTTCCTCACCCCGGTCAAGGTCGGCGACTCGCTGACCGTGACCCTGACCGCCAAGCAGATCACCCCGCGGATCGACCAGGAGTACGGCGAGGTCCGCTGGGACGCCGACGTCACCAACGGCGACGGCGAGTCCGTGGCCAAGTACGACGTCCTGACCCTGGTTTCGAAGGAGCAGCCGTGACCGCTGTGGCTTCGCTCGAGGAACACTTCGAGCACACGATCGAGCGCGACCAGCGGATCGAGCCGCGGGACTGGATGCCCGACGGCTACCGCAAGACGATGATCCGGCAGATCGCGCAGCACGCGCACTCCGAGATCATCGGGATGCAGCCGGAGGGCAACTGGATCACGCGGGCGCCGTCGTTGCGGCGCAAGGCGATCCTGCTGGCCAAGGTGCAGGACGAGGCCGGCCACGGGCTCTACCTGTACTCCGCGGCGGCGACGCTGGGCGCGGACCGGGCGGATTTGACCGACAAGCTGATCACCGGCCGCCAGAAGTACTCGTCGATCTTCAACTACCCGACGCTGACGTTCGCCGACGTCGGCGTGATCGGCTGGCTCGTCGACGGCGCGGCGATCTGCAACCAGGTGCCGCTGTGCCGGTCCTCCTACGGGCCCTACGCGCGGGCGATGATCCGGATCTGCAAGGAGGAGTCCTTCCACCAGCGGCAGGGCTACGAGCTGCTGATGACGATGATGAAGGGCACCGACCAGCAGCGGGAAATGGTCCAGGAGGCCGTGAACCGCTGGTGGTGGCCGTCGCTGATGATGTTCGGCCCGCCGGACGCCGATTCGCCGAACACCGCGCAGTCGATGGCGTGGAAGGTCAAGCGCCACACCAACGACGAGCTGCGGCAGCGCTTCGTCGACATGTCGGTGCCGCAGGCTGACGCGCTGGGTGTCACGTTCCCCGATCCCGACCTCGCGTGGAACGCCGAGCGCGGGCACTACGACTTCGGCGCCGTCGACTGGGACGAGTTCAAGAACGTGCTGAAGGGTAACGGCCCGTGCAACGCGCAGCGGATCGCCCACCGGCGCCGCGCGCACGACGAAGGTGCCTGGGTGCGGGAAGCCGCCGTGGCGCACGCCGAAAAGAAGGAGCGCAAGTGAGCGACCTGACCGCCGAAGGTGGCCACGGCGCCGTCCCGCTGGAAGGCGTCCCCGCCGCCCCGGGGCCGATCAAGCACGACTGGCCGTTGTACGAGGTGTTCGTCCGCGGCAAGCGGGGGCTGAACCACGTGCACGTCGGGTCGCTGCACGCGGCCGACGACCAGATGGCGCTGCACCACGCCCGCGACCTCTACACCCGCCGCAACGAAGGCGTGTCGATCTGGGTGGTGCGCGCGTCCGCCATCACGGCGTCGTCGCCGGACGAGAAGGACCCGTTCTTCGCGCCCAGCGGGGACAAGGTCTACCGGCACCCGACGTTCTACGACATCCCCGAGGAGGTGCCGCACATATGAGTTTCGACAACGTCTACGAGTCGCTGACCGAGGAGAACGACGCCCGCTGGGCGTTCGGCACCGGCTTCGAGGACCCGCTGTCCGGAGTGGACACTTCGGTGCCGTCCGGTGTGGACGGCGCGCGGCTGGCGGCCTACTGCCTGATGCTCGGCGACGACGCGCTGATCTTCTCGCACCGGCTGCAGGAGTGGTGCACCAACGCGCCCGAGCTGGAGGACGAGGTCGCGATCGCGAACATCGCCCTCGACCTGCTCGGGCAGGCGCGGCTGCTGCTGGCCCGGGCCGGCAAGGCGGACGGTTCTTCACGCACGGAGGACTCCTACGCGTTCCAGCGCGAGGAGAACGAGTTCCGCAACGTCCGGCTCGTGGAGCTGGGCGGCGGGCACTTCGGGCACCTGATCGCGCGGCTGTTCGTGTTCTCGACGTGGCGGCTGGCGTTGCTGCAGCGGCTGGTTTCGTCGGTGGACCCCGTGCTGGCGGCCATCGCGGACAAGGGCGTCAAAGAGGTGACCTACCACCGCGACTACGCGGCGCAGTGGCTGGTCCGCCTCGGCGACGGCACGCCGCTGTCGCACTCGCGCATGCAGGAAGGCCTCGACGCGGTTTGGCCGTACGTCGGGGAACTGTTCCGGACGCACCCGGTGGAACTGGTGGACGCGGCTTCGCTGCGGCCGGAGTTCGACGCGGTGCTGGACCAGGCGCTCGCGGCCGCGACGTTGGTGCGGCCTTCGTCAGGTGAGCTCGCCGGGGTCTCGGGACGGACGGGCCGCGACGGCGTCCACACCGAGCGGATGGGGTACGTGCTGGCGGAGCTGCAGAGCGTCGCCCGGGCGATGCCGGACGCGAAGTGGTGACCGCCGCCGCCGTGGCCGCCACGGTCACCGACCCGGAGCTGCCCATGCTGACCCTGGCGGACCTGGGGGTGCTGCGGTCGGTGTCCGAATCCGGCGGCCGGGTGGTCGTCGCGATCACGCCGACGTACACCGGCTGCCCGGCGATGGACACCATGCGCGACGACTTGGAGCACGCGCTGCTTTCGGCCGGCTACGCCGACGTCGAGATCCGGACCCAGCTGTCGCCGGCGTGGTCGTCGGACTGGATTTCGGCTTCGGGGCGGCAGAAGCTGGCTTCGGCGGGGATCGCCCCGCCGGGCGCGGCGCCGCGGCGGTCGGGCCCGATCCCGCTGACGCTGTCGGCACCGGTGTCGGCAGTTCGTTGCCCTTTGTGTGGGTCGGCGGACACCGAGGAGCAGTCCCGCTTCGGCGCGACGGCGTGCAAGGCGCTGCGGCGCTGCCGTTCGTGCTTGGAGCCGTTCGAGCACGTCAAGGAGATCTAGGGTGACGCTTTCCCGAGGGTTCCACGACCTGAAGGTCGCGGGCATCGAGCGGTTGTGCGATGACGCCGTCGCGGTGACCTTCGACGTGCCTCCCGCGCTGGCTTCGGAGTACGCGTTCAAACCGGGCCAGTCCTTGACGCTGCGGCGATCGATCGACGGCCGCGACGAGCGCCGCTCGTACTCGATCTGCGCGCCGGCGGGCACGGCACCGCGGGTGGGCGTCCGCCTGGTGCCGGGCGGCTTGTTCTCGTCGTGGCTGCTGAACGACGTCCGCCCGGGCGACACGATCGAGGTGTCGCCGCCGTCCGGCTCGTTCACCCCGGACCTGTCGACGGGCGGCCACCACGTGCTGATCGCGGCGGGTTCGGGCATCACGCCGGTGTTGTCGATCGTGTCGTCCCTGCTCAGGTTTTCGACCGCGACGGTGACGGTGTTGTACGGGAACCGGCGCACGGACACGGTGATGTTCGCGGACGAGCTGGCGGACCTGAAGGACCGCGCGCCCTCGCGGCTGGAGTTGATCCACGTGCTGTCACGCGAGCCCCGCGAGGCGGAGCTGTTCACGGGCCGCCTGGACGTGCCGAAGCTGCGTTCCTTGTTCTCCTCCCTGGTTCCGGTGTCCTCCGTGGACCATTGGTGGCTGTGCGGCCCGTTCGAGATGGTTTCCGGCGCCCGGGATCTGCTGGCATCCCTGGACGTGCCGGCGTCGCGGGTGCACCAGGAGCTGTTCTACGTGGACACGCCCCCGGCCCCGGTGGAGCATCTCGATCCGGCGGTGGCGGGTGAGTCGTCGGAGGTGACCCTGGTCCTGGACGGTCGGTCGACACCGATGACATTGCCGCGGTCGACGTCGGTGCTGGACGGAGCCCAGAAGTTCCGCCCGGACCTGCCGTTCGCCTGCAAGGGCGGGGTGTGCGGAACCTGCCGCGCCCGGGTGACGGAGGGCAAGGTGGACATGAGGCGGAATTTCGCCCTGGAGGAGGCGGAGGTGGCGGCGGGTTTCGTGCTGACATGCCAGTCATACCCGGTCTCGGAGACAATCACGGTCGATTACGACGCCTGAGGTCGGGGTTGTCCACAGGGACGCCGGCTTGTGGACAGCCAGTCTCGTCAACGGCTTTCCGGCGGCTTTGGTCAGTGGGCGCCGATAGACTGGACGTGGGGACGCCCCCCTGGGAGCGGTGGGGGATGTTTTGGGTCGGGAGTCTGGCCCTGGTCGCTCGCAGCTGGGTCAGAGGATGCGTCGCCGTCTGCGGCGGGGCCGGGACTCGGTGGCGGAGCGGTCGTTGTCCCCGTCCGCCGGCGCGGTCTCCTCGTCAGGCTCGGTGCTCGTGATCTTCCCGTCGCGAGAGCTCGGCTCCGCCAGGCCCAGCATCTCCGCCGCCAGCTGCTGCGAACTCGCGAACATCCCGGTCGGCGCCTCGCGTGCCCGGCGCAGGGCGGCCGGGCGGAGGCGGTTGTAGCCGCGGACCGTCACCGGGCGTCGGGGGCGGAGCTCGTACGCCTCCTCCTCCGACAGGTCCGCCGCCAGTTCTCGGTCGACGAGGATCGTGCCCGGGCGCGCCACCGACGTCAGGCGGGCCGCCAGGTTGACCACCGATCCGTACACGTCGCCGAAGCGCGAGAGGATGCGGCCCGAAGCCATGCCCGCGCGGACCGCCGGCAAGCTCTCGTCCGCCGAAGTGCGTTCGGTCAGTGCCAGGGCGATCTCCGCCGCGTCGATCGGCGAGTCCGCGACGAAGAGGACCTCGTCGCCGATCATCTTCACCACCCGGCCGTGGTGCTCGGCGATCACCTCCGCCGTCAGCAGCTCGAACGCGTCGAGCACCCGGCTGAGCTCTTCCTCGTCGATTTGGCGCGTCAGCCGCGTGTAGCCCACCATGTCGACGAAGCCGACCACCTCGGTGCGGGTTTCGAGGTGCTCGTCCGACGCGGCCAGCGCCCGCCCCGCGTACGCGGCCAGGTGCCGCCGCCAGACGAAGTTCTGCACCCGCTCCAGCTCCGGCAGCAACCCGTCGACGAGCCGGGCGATCTGCCGCTCGTTGCGGCCCAGCTCCGGCTGCTCGGTGATCAGCGCCCACAGCATCTCGACCTGCCACTCGGCCAGCCGCGACAGGTGCTGGCCGAGCGCCCGCGTCACCGACACCTCGATGCTCGGGTCGACCAGCCCCGACCGCACCAGCTGGTCCGCCGTCCGCATGGCATCGACGTCCGCGTCGGTGAAGACGACCTCGTCGTCACGCACCGTCGCGAAACCCAGGGCGCGCCAGAGCCGGCGCGACCGGTCTTCGGGCACGCCGGCCTTGTCCGCCACCTCGAGCCGGGTGTACTTCCGCCTGCCGCCGAGCAGGACGCGTTCGAGCCGCTGCTGAAGTTCCTCGCTCGAATCGACCACGGCTCAGGTCGTGTGGACGATCAGCACGTCCACGCCGGACTTGCGCGCCACCTCGGACGGCACCGAGCCCAGGATCCGGCCGGCGATCGTGTTCAGCCCGCGGTTGCCCACCACCAGAAGGTCGGCCTCGCGCTCGTGCACCACCTTGCGCAGCGAGTCGACCGGGTCGCCCTTCACCGCGACCGTGTCGATCTTCTCCGCGCCCGCGCGCGCCGCCCGGTCCCGCGCCGACTGCAGGGTGTCTTCGGCCGGCGCCGAGCCGACGACCTGGTATGCCTCTTCGCCGAGGACGTCCTGGGCCTTGTCGACGTCGGACTTGCTGGCCGGGTAGTACGCACACGCGATGACGAGCGTCGCGCCCGCGTCGCCGGCGACCGCTGCCGCGCGGTCCACCGCCGCGAACGAGGACTCCGAGCCGTCCGTGCCCACCACCACGGTCCGATATGCCGCACCCATGCGCAAAACCTCCAGGTGATCCCGCGTGAGCAGGGACGATAGCCGGTCGGTACCGACCGTGCAGGCTCGTCCGCGCCCGTGTCGGAGGGAAGGTTACTCGCCAGTCGCTTTCTGCGCTCCGCTCGGCCGCTGAGCCGGCTTCGGCGCGGGCTTGGCGACCGGTTTGCGCTTCGGTACGTCGGCGGCGCGGATCCGGATGGTCTCTTCGACGTCGGTGACGCGGACCGTCGTCTCGGTGTCGTCCTGGGTCCCCGGCTTGCCGGGCTTGTCTGCTTTGTCCGTCACGTGGTCGGCTTTGACCTCCGCCGGCACCTTCACGTCGTCGCCGAGCACGGTGTGCGCCTCGGCCAGCACCGCCCGCGCCGCGCGCACCTGCTCGGCCAGCCCGCCGCGCACCTTGCGCAGCGCGTCGACCCGCTCGTTCGCCTGGGTGATCCGCCGGTTCGACTCCTCGGTCGCCGCCGTCACGCGGCGCCGCGCCTCGTCGGCCGCTTCCGCGAGCCGGGCGTTCGCCTCGGTGATCGAGTCCTGACGGCGCTTGTTCGCCTCCGCCACCGATTCCCGCTGACGGCGGTCGATGTCCGCCTTGGCGGCCTTCTCCTCTTCGACGATCTTGGCGCGGATGTCGGCGGCGTCCTGCGTGGCCTCCTGGACGCGACGCGCGGCCTCGGCCTTGCTCGCCGCTTCCTGCTCGGCCAGCACCCGCATCGCTTCGGTGCGGCGCGAGGCCATCGCGATGTCGAAGTCCTCTTCGACCTTCGTGCGCCGGTCCGAGGACTCGGTGTCGAGCCGGGTGCGCTCCGCCTCGGCCTTGTCGGTGATCTCCTTGGCCTGCGCGCGGGCGTCCTCGAGCACCTTGCGGTGCTCCGCCTCCATCTCCTTGCGCCGCAGGTCGAGCTCGGTGAGAAGCTGCTCGTAGCGGGCGCGCATGGCGCTGGCGTCCGTCTCGGCCTTGGCCCGGATGTGCCCGGCCTCGGCCTCGGCGCGGGCGCGGGTGTCGGCCGATTCGTCCTGCGCCAGGCGCAGCATTCGCTGCAGCCGTTCGGACAGGCCTTCGACGCTCGTCGGCGGCTGGGCGAGCCGGTCGACCTGCCCGCGCAGGTCCGCGATCTCGCCGCGCGCGATTTCCAGCTGGCGGGCCAGGTCGCCGGCCTGCGCGATGGCGGCGTCCCGGTCCGCGGTGAGCATTTTCAGGTCGGCGTCCAGCCGTTCGAGGTGCTCGTCGACCTGTGCTCGGTTGTACCCGCGCTTCGCCACGTCGAAGCCGGCTCCCAGCGGCACAAGCTCCCGTTCATCGCCAAGGCTCATGGGCCCACCGTAGTCGCAGCCCGGTCACGGAGAGGCGAGCCCCCGGACCGTGCGCCGAATGTGCCGTCTCCCGCGGTGAAGGGAACTGACGGATTCCGGCGGCTCATCGGCGGTTCCCGACGCCGGGAGCTGGGCCGCTCCCGGCGCCTTCGCGGCTCAGGCGTCGCGGAACGCGTTGATGCCGTCAATGTGCTTCGCGCGCTTCTCCTCGTCGCGGACGCCGAGGCCTTCCTGCGGCGCGAGCGCGAGCACGCCGACCTTGCCCTGGTGGGCGTTGCGGTGGACGTCCAGCGCGGCCTGCCCGGTCTCTGCGAGCGGGTACGTCTTGGAGAGCGTCGGGTGGATCAGGCCCTTCGCGATCAACCGGTTCGCCTCCCAGGACTCGCGGTAGTTCGCGAAGTGCGAGCCGATGATCCGCTTCAGGTTCATCCACAGGTAGCGGTTGTCGTACTGGTGCATGTACCCGGAGGTCGACGCGCAGGTGACGATCGTGCCGCCCTTGCGCGCGGCGTAGACCGAGGCGCCGAACGTCTCCCGGCCCGGGTGCTCGAACACGATGTCCGGATCGTCGCCGCCGGTCAGTTCGCGGATCTTCGCGCCGAAGCGCTGCCACTCCTTCGGATCCTGCTCGGTCTCGCTCTTCCAGAACTTGTAGCCCTCGGCGCTGCGGTCGATGATCAGGTCGGCGCCGAGCTTCCGGCAGATCGCCGCCTTCTCCGGGCTGGAGACGACGCACACCGGGATGGCGCCGCCGTTGAGCGCGTACTGCGTCGCGTAGGAGCCGAGGCCACCCGAAGCGCCCCAGATCAGGACGACGTCGCCCTGCTTCATGTCGGCGCCGTTGCGCGAAACCAGCTGGCGGTAGGCCGTCGAGTTGACCAGGCCGGGGGCGGCGGCCTCCTCCCAGGTGAGGTGGCCCGGCTTCGGCATCAGCTGGTTGGCCTTGACCAGCGCGATCTCGGCGAGCCCGCCGAAGTTCGTCTCGAAGCCCCAGATCCGCTGCTCGGTGTCGAGCATCGTGTCGTTGTGGCCGTCGGGGCTCTCCAGTTCGACGTTCAGGCAGTGCGCGACCACCTCGTCGCCCGGCTTCCAGGTGTGCACGCCGACGCCGGTGCGCAGCACGACGCCGGACAGGTCCGAGCCGACGACGTGGTAGGGCAGGTCGTGCCGCTTGGCCAGCGGCGAGAGCTTCCCGTACTTCTTGAGGAACTTGAACGTGGGGATCGGCTCGAAGATCGACGTCCACACGGTGTTGTAGTTGATGGCGCTCGCCATCACCGCGACCAGCGCCTCGCCGGGACCCAGTTCGGGGACGGGCACCTCGTCCAGGTGCAGCGACTTGCGGGGGTCCTTGTCCCGGCTTTCGAGGCCCTCGAACATGTCGACCTCGTCGGCGCGCACGGTGACCCCGCGGTAGCTCTCGGGCATGGGCAACGAGCCGACCGCGGCGGACTCGCCGTTCAGGATGGCTTGCTGGATCTCGCCGAGCTGCGTCATCGGTTCCTCCGCGGAGATGGGGGTCAACGGCGTTGGCGGCAGAAATTACTCGCCGGTAACACGTGCGCACAACTGTACGAGACGAGCAGCACGATTACATGTCGAAGTGTGACCGGAAGACTTGACCGGCTGGCCAGTCAAGCGGATCATCGACGACGGGTACACCCACCCGAACAGCAGTTTCACCAACGGAGGTGAGCACGAATGAGTGAAGTCTCGACGCGCGCTTGGACGCGGCCCCACGACTGGGCCGAGGTTGTCATCGGGGTGGTCGCCGCTCTTTCACCCCTTTGGCTGAGCACGGACACGCCCGCGATGTGGACGATGGTCATCCTGGGCGCCTTGATCGCGCTCGACGGCCTGGTCTCCCTGGCGATGCCGGGCATGGTCTACGGCGAAGGCATCCAGATCGCGCTCGGCGTCCTGCTCTTCATCGCGCCGTGGGTGATGGGATACACCGAGTTCAACGGCGCGTCCTGGACGTCCTGGGTCGCCGGCGTGCTGACGGTCATCGCCAGCGCGGCAGCGATGCCGGTCGCGAACGCCGCGCACCGCACGGCGGGTCAGCACTGACAGCGCGTTGGTGAAGGGCGCTCACCTGGCAACCCAGGGGAACCCGCCGGCGTGGCGGCCGGGCGCCCGGCCACGAGCCGCAGATTCACCATCAGGCAGATTCACCACCAGGCACTGACCCACCAGGAGGCACCGGAATGACCGAGGATTCGGCGAAAGAGCGCATCCTCTGCGCCGCCGAGGCGCTCTTCGCCGAATCCGGCTTCGACGCCACCCCGACCTCCCGCATCGCCGAACGGGCCGGGGTGCCGAAAGGGCTGGTCCACTACTACTTCCGGCACAAGTCGGACCTGCTCGCCGCACTCGTCGAGCGGCTGCCCGACGAACGCATCGAGCCGGCCGTGGTCGTCGTCCCCGGCGACCTCGTGGGCAGCCTCCGCAGGCTCGTCCGCGAACTCGACCACCGCTTCAGCCGATCACTCGGCCTGTCCCACTTGCTGTGGCGCGAGGCCGACACCCACCACGTCGTCCGCGACGCACTCCACGAGCGCTTCCAAGTGCTCGTCCGGCAGGTCCGCGCGGTCATCCTGGCCGCGACCGGCGGCGGAGTGCCGGCAGCCGACGTCGACCGCGCGTCCGGCCTGCTGGCCCGCGCGGTCAGCCACCGCCACGCGACAGCCCGCCATTCGGACGACGACCTGCCCGCCGAATTCGACGGCGAGCTCACGTTCATCGCCGAGGCTCTTTCTCCCGCGCGCGCCCCCGCGGTCACGCCGCCGACGCCGCCAAGGCGCGACTTTGGCGCTTCGGCCGCCGGTCGCGAGGATGGCGCCCTGCCATCGTGATCGCGGGGACCTGACGGCCCCGGACCGCGGCGTGGTGAAGTCTCCGCCCGCGCGTCAGTGGGGGGCGTTGCCCTTGGCGGGTTCGACCAGCTCGACCAGGACGCCGCCCGCGTCCTTCGGGTGGACGAAGTTCACCCGGCTGTCGGACGTGCCCCGCTTCGCCTCCTCGTACAGCATGCGCAGGCCCTGTTCGCGCAGTGCCGCCGCCGCGGCGTCCACATCGGACACCCGGTACGCCAGCTGCTGCAGCCCCGGGCCGCTCTTGGACAGGAACTTGCCGATCGCCGAATCGTCGCGCAGCGGCGCCAGCAGCTGAATCTGCGTCTCCGTGCCCGCCGTGCCGGGCGCGCGCAGCATCGCCTCCCGCACCCCCTGCTCCTCGTTCACCTCCTCGTGCGCCACTTCCAGACCGAAGTGCGCGCGGTGGAACTCGATGGCCGCGTCCAGATCCGGGACCGCGATGCCGACATGGTCGATGGCCGTCACGAACGGCCGCAGGGCGTCATTCATGGAGGCAGGATAGGGGGCCGGGGCATGGCGTCCGGCCAGTATCGTCGCGTGCCCCGCCTCACACTGGCTCCATCAAGAGGCCCGCCGTCCGGGTATGGTCGGAAAAACTGCCCATGCGCCGAAGCTTGGAGGACGCCGTGTCCGGTTCCGTGATCCTGGGTGCCGCCCGTACGCCGATCGGGCGCCTGCTCGGCTCCCTCAAGGACTTCACGGGGGCACAACTCGGCGGGGTCGCGATCAAGGCGGCGCTCGAACGCGCCGGGGTCTCCCCGGACGCGGTGCAGTACACGATCATGGGTCAGGTGCTGACCGCCGGCGCCGGGCAGATCCCGGCCCGCCAGGCCGCCGTCGCCGCGGGCATCCCGATGAGCGTGCCCGCACTGACGATCAACAAGGTCTGCCTCTCCGGCCTCGACGCCATCGCGCTCGCCGACCAGCTGATCCGGGCCGGCGAGTTCGACCTCGTCGTCGCCGGCGGCCAGGAGTCCATGACCCAGGCACCGCACCTGCTGCCCAAGTCCCGCTCCGGAATCAAGTACGGCGACAGCACCCTCGTCGACCACATGGCCTACGACGGTCTTTTCTGCGCCTTCGACCAGGTCGCCATGGGCTCCTCGACGGAGAAGTACAACTCCCGCTACGGCATCACCCGCGAGCAGCAGGACGCGTTCTCCGCCCGCTCCCACCAGCGCGCCGCCGAAGCCATCAAGAACGGCTACTTCGCCGACGAGATCGCGCCGGTCTCCATCCCGCAGCGCAAGGGCGACCCGGTGGTGTTCGACACCGACGAGGGCGTCCGCGCCGACACCACCGCCGACAGCCTCGCCAAGCTGCGCCCCGCCTTCGCCTCCGACGGCACCATCACCGCGGGCTCCGCCTCGCAGATCTCCGACGGCGCCGCCGCGGTCGTGGTGGCCAGCAAGGCGAAGGCCGAGGAGCTCGGCCTCACGCCGATCGCCGAGATCGGCGCACACGGCGTCGTCGCCGGACCGGACGCCAGCCTGCACGAGCAGCCGTCGAACGCCATCCTCGCCGCGCTGGCGAAGGCGAACCTGACCGCGGACGCGCTCGACCTCGTCGAGATCAACGAGGCCTTCGCCGCCGTCGGGCTCGTGTCCACCGAGAAGCTCGGCCTCGACCCGGAGAAGGTCAACGTCAACGGCGGCGCCATCGCCCTCGGCCACCCGATCGGCGCCTCCGGGGCCCGGCTCGCCGTCCACCTGATCCACGAGCTGCGCCGCCGCGGTGGCGGACTCGGCGCGGCCGCTCTGTGCGGTGGCGGCGGCCAGGGCGACGCCCTGCTGCTGCGCGTGCCGTCCGCGTAAGTGGCCGGACCACTCGACCTCGACGACCTGGTCGGCCGCGCGCGGGACGGGGAGGCCCGTGCCGTCGCGCGGCTGTTGTCGCTCGTCGAGGACGCCCATCCCCGTGTCGCGGAGATCGCGCGGGCGCTGACCCCGCACACGGGGCGGGCCCGCGTCGTCGGGCTCACCGGACCACCCGGCGTCGGTAAGTCGACGTCGACGTCGGCCCTGCTCACGGCGTTGCGCGCCGAGGGCAAGCGGGTCGGGGTGCTCGCGATCGACCCGTCTTCGCCGTTTTCGGGTGGAGCGCTGCTCGGCGACCGGATCCGGATGACCGAGCACGCCACCGACCCCGGGGTGTTCATCCGCTCGATGGCCACGCGTGGCCACCTCGGCGGGCTCTCGTGGGCGACCCCGCAGGCGGTGCGCGTGCTCGACGCCGCCGGCTTCGACGTGGTGCTGATCGAGACCGTCGGCGTCGGACAGTCCGAAGTGGACGTCGTGAAACTGGCCGACACCACGGTGGTGCTGCTCGCACCGGGCATGGGCGACGGGATCCAGGCCGCGAAGGCCGGCGTGCTGGAGATCGCCGACGTCTTCGTCGTCAACAAGGCCGACCGTGAGGGCGCCGAGGCGACCGTGCACGACCTCAAGCAGATGATTTCGCTGGCCCGCCGAGAGATCCGGGGGCCGAGTTGGCGCCAGCCGATCGTCCGGACCGTCGCGTCGAAGGGCGAAGGCGTCGACGACGTGGTCCGCGCGCTGGCCGAGCACCACGACTGGCTGGTGGCGCACGACGAGCTGGCCCGGCGCCGGGTGGCCCGGGCACGCGACGAGGTCGAAGCCATCGCGATGCGGCGGTTGCGCGCCGAACTGGTGGACCTGCGCGGCGGGGGACGGCTGGCCGGGGTGGCCGAGCGGGTGGTGGCGCGGGAGCTCGACCCGTTCGCCGCCGCCGACGAGCTGATCGCGGATCTGCGGGGTTAGGCCCGGCGACGTCGCGGCCGGGTTCTGCCGGGTCGCTGTGGGCAACGGTGCGCTCGGTGCCGTCGGCGGATTCGCACCGGCGCTTCTCGCGCCTGCGGTGACTTCACCCGCTACGCGAGCCGGAGGGCGCGGGATTCGCGCGGGCACGGCTGTGCGTCGGTGACCAGCGGCTGCCGGATCCGGAGCGCCGCCCCGATCGCGAACACCGCTCGGTCGCGAGGAGGACCGGGTTTCGTCGTCGTCGCAGGCGAAGCGATCGCGAGTCGGCCGGCCGCCCGCGGGCAGGCTTGCGCTCGGGTGCCGGCGGGGTGCGAGCGGGTCGTGGCCGCCGGCACCGGGGGTCTGCGAAGTCAGCGCGTCCACGGCCACTCCCCGGTGAGGTGAGTACGCAGCAGTGCCGCGTGCGACAACGGTTTCGACAGGTCCTCGACGTCACCGTTGGTCGTGTAGTCGAGCAGGACGACGTCCCGCTCCGCGCTCGTCTCCCGGAGCTCGGTGACCAGGCCGGCCAGCTTGTTCTCCAGAACCCACCGGTAGGACGGCAGGTAGATCCGTCTTCGTGCCTGCTCGTACGCCAGCAGTTCCGTGCCCGCGACGCCGGCGCGGTGACCGACCACCTCACCGTGCTTGCGGACCGTGCGCTTCAAGCCCTTCATCGACGTCACCTTCAGTTTGCCGACGTCGATTCCCGTGCCGCGGAACACCTTCAGCGCCTGCCAGATCCCCTCGACCGACGCGCTCTCCACCCCCGGCGAGAACGGCACCGGGATCCCGCCGTGCGGGTAGAACGGGCTGAACCGCACCCACGGCTCCGGCCCCCGCGACGTCACGTCCGCGACCAGTGCTCCCGGATACCTTGCCTCCACACCGTTTCTCCGTCGGTTGACCACGTGCACCGGCATGACTTCCCCCTTCGCGGTGCGGCACTCTGCCGCGTCTTGGCCATCGTGCTCGGGGGGTCCGACAGTTTTGGGGGCGCGGCCGGGGTACGGGCGCCGAGGTTCACCCGACCGGCTGACATGGGCGACTTTCGCCGGTTCTGGCTGTCGGTGCCGGGCCCTAGACTGCGGGGCGCTCCGGAACCGGGCGACCACTGGGAGGCGTGCAGGATGAAGAAGGCACTCGTCACCGCACTGGCTGCGGCCGCGTTGTTCGTGGCAGGCAACGGCGTCGCCGCGGCGGACGACGCCCCGCCGCCGAAGACGACGCACGGCCCCTGCCAGTACACCGAGACGCCGGACGAACCGCCCGCGCGGCCGGTGCCGCTGCCGCCCGACCCGCGGCACACCCCGAGTCACGGCAAGGTCGACGTCGCGGTCCCGACCAGCCAGGGCGCGCTGCCACTGCGGCTCGACCGCGCGAAGGCGCCGTGCACCGTGCAGAGCTTCCTGCACCTGGCGCGGCACCGGTTCTACGACCACACGGTGTGCCACCGGCTCACCGCGTACCCGACGCTGAAGGTCCTGCAGTGCGGCGACCCGACCGCGACCGGCGAGGGCGGGCCCGGCTACAAGTACAAGGACGAGCTGCCGGTCGACCTGCCGCCGGCACCGACCGACCCGACCGGTGCCCGGCGCGTCTACGCGCGCGGCCTGCTGGCGATGGCCAACGCGGGACCGGCCACGAACGGTTCGCAGTTCTTCGTCGTGTACGGCGATTCCGCGCTGCGGCCCAACTACACGGTGTTCGGCACGGTCGGGGCCGAGGGCCTGAAGACGCTCGACAAGGTCGCCGCCGGCGGGATCCAGCCGACCGCGGAGGACCCGGCACCGGTCGACGGCACGCCGGTGTTGCGCACGGAACTGCTCCGCGTCCGGCCCGGCTGCTGGTTCTGACGGCGGCCGCGGGCCACCTCGGGCCGGGGGTGGCCCGCGGCATCACGCGTGATTGGCCGGGCTTCTCACGTGATTGGAGGGGCATCACACGTGATTGGGTGGTCGGCTCGTGTACCTGGGTGGTCGGCTCGCGTGCCTGGACGGTCGGCTGGCGTGCCTGGAGGGTCGGCTCGCGTCTTTGGGGACGGGAGTCGTGTGTTGGGGGCGGGACTCGTGTGTTTGGGGACGGGAGTCGTGTGATTGGGGACGGGACTTGTGTGATTGGGGACGGGACTTGTGTGATTGGGGACGGGATTCGCGTGTTTGGGGACGGGACTCGGGGGGCGGGGCGGGTTAGCTGGTGATTTCCCAGAGGGCCTCCATCAGGGTTTGGGTGGCGCCCGCGAACGCGTGTTTCGGCGTTGTCGCGTAACCGACGATCAGGCCGCCTGGGCGGGGTGAGTCCATCCAGTAGCCGTCGAGGCCCTCGATGCCGATCGCGCGGCGGCGGCAGGCCGCGAGGGCCTGCGTCTCCGTCGGGCCGTCCGGGGGGAGCATCAGCAGCAGGTGCAGGCCGGCCGCGATGCCGCGCGGCCGCATCGTGTCCGGCAGCGCCGCCAGCAGCCGCGCGCGGCGGGCGCGGTACTCGGCGCGGCAGCGGCGGACGTGCTGGTCATAGGCACCCGAGCCGATCAGCTCGGCCAGCGTCAGCTGGTTCAGCAGCGCCGGGCGCGAACCGCTGTCGGCCATCGCCGCGCGGACCGGCTCCACCAGCGACCGCGGCAGCACCAGCCAGGCCAGCCGCATCGCCGGGGCCAGGGTCTTGCTCGCCGTGCCCGCGTACACCACCCGCTCCGGCGCGAGCGCCTGCAGCGCCCCGACCTGCTGGCGGTCGAAGCGGAACTCGCCGTCGTAGTCGTCCTCCAGGACGAACGCGCCCGAGTCGCTCGCCCAGCGGGTCAGCGACGCCCGGCGGGGCGGGGCCAGCGTGACGCCGGTCGGATACTGGTGCGCCGCGGTGACGACGACCGCCGGACTGTCCAAAGCGGACACGTCGAGGCCGTGTTCGTCGACGTCCACGCCGACGACCCGCGGCCCCTGCGCTGCCGCGACGGACCGGTACAAACCCAAGGAAGGGTTCTCGAACGCCATTTCGCCGACGTCCAAAGCGAAAAGGGCCCGCGACAGAACGGCGAGCGCGTGCGAATACCCGTGGCACACCACGATCCGCGCCGGGTCGGCGACCACCCCGCGGGCGCGGGCGAGGTAGCCGGCGAGGGTGTCGCGCAGCTCCGGCGCGCCCAGCTCCGACTCGTAGCCGAGCGCCGACGCCGGGGTCCGCAGCAGGGCGCGGCGGGTGGCGGTGATCCAGGCCTGCCGCGGGAACGACGTCAGGTCCGGGCGGCCCGGCCGCAGGTCCCAGCGCGGTCCCGGATCGCGGGGCGGCTGCCGCGGTGCGGACTGGGCGAGCGAGCCCGCCGTCGCCACCCGGGTCGGCGCGCCCTGGGCCGTCCGCAGGTAGCCCTCGGCCGCGAGGTCGGCGTACACGCGCGTGACCGTCCCGCGGGCGACGCCCAGGTCGTGCGCCAGCGCCCGGGTCGACGGCACCGCCGCGCCCGGCTGCCAGCGGCCCTCGCGGATAGCCGTGCGGATCGCGTCCGCGAGCCCGCCGCGGCCGGTCGAAGGGTGCCAGTCGAGGTGGACGTCGAGCCCGGAACTGGACCACGAATCTTCCATGTGACTGGACCATACCCGTGGACCAGTTCGGACTAGCGTGAACGGCATGACGAACCGCATCGGACTCGGGGGCGCCCCCGAGCTCTACCAGGCGATGGCGAACCTGCAGGCCGAGGTCAACAAGGCCGCCGCCAACGCCGGTCTCGACCCGAAACTGCTGGAACTGGTGAAGACCCGCGCGTCGCAGATCAACGGCTGCGCGTTCTGCCTCGACATGCACACCCGTGAGGCCCTGGAGCTGGGCGAGTCGCCGCGCCGGCTGTTCGTGCTCGACGGCTGGCGCGAGACCGACCTGTTCACCGAGCAGGAGCAGGCCGCCCTCGCCCTCACCGAGGCGATGACCAAGCTGTCCGAGACCCAGACCGTGCCCGACGACGTCTACGAAGAAGCGGCGCGGGTGTTCACGGAGGACCAGTACCGGGCGGTCGCCTGGGAGGTCATCGCGATCAACAGCTGGAACCGGATGACCATCACCAGCCACACTCCGCTCCCGAAGCGCGACTCGTGACCGCCGCCGCGCTCAAGGCGCTGCACGTTCCGGGCAAGCCGCTGGTCCTGCCGAACGCCTGGGACGCCGACACCGCCAAGCTCGTCGAGGCCGCCGGGTTCCCCGTCGTGGCGACCAGCTCGGTGGCCGTGGCGGCCGTGCTCGGGTTCCCCGACGGCGAACACGCGCCCGCGGACGAGATGTTCGCCGCGGCCGCGCGGATCGCCAAGGCGGTCGGCATCCCGGTCACGGTGGACGCCGAGTCGGGTTACGGCCTGTCCGGCGCCGAGCTGGCGGGCCGCCTGCTCGACGCCGGCGCGGCCGGTTGCAACTTCGAGGACACCGACCACGCCACCGGCCAGGTGCGGCCCGTCGCCGAACAGGCGGAGCGGATCGCGGCCCTGCGTGAAGCGGCGGGCGACGGCCTGGTGATCAACGCCCGCGTCGACTCCTTCCGCGGCGTCGACGCCCACGAAGCGATGGCGGACAGCGTCGCCAGGGCGAAGGCTTACCTCGAAGCGGGCGCCGACTGCGTCTACCCGATCCACCTGAGCACTCCGGAGTCGATCGCGGAGTTCGTGCGGGGGGTCGACGGCGCCGCGGTCAACGCGCCGGCTTGGCCGGGCAGCCCGGGAATCGCCCCGCTCGCGGAACTGGGGGTAGCGCGGATTTCCCTGGGGGGCGGGCTGTGGCACTTCGCCCGGAAGCAGCTCGAAGCGACCCTCGCGGGCATCGCGGAGGGCAAGCTGCCGTACTGACCAATGGCCGAAGGCCGCCGCGAGGGGATCGGGAACACCCTCGCGACGGCCTTCGGGGTCGGTGCGGTGACGAATCGGGGCTCCGCTACCCGGAACCCCCGACCGGTTAGTGGGCGACGGCCTTCTCGGCGCCCGCGCCGGTCAGGGACCGGACCTCCATCTCCGCGTACTTCTTCTCGTCGTGCTCCTTGGACAGGACCGTGCCCAGCCAGCCGAGGAAGAACGCGGCCGGGATCGAGACGATGCCGGGGTTGCTCAGCGGGAACCAGGCGAAGTCGGCGTGCTTGAACATCGACGTGCTCTTGCCCGAGACCGCGGGCGAGAAGACGATCAGCACGACCGTGATGGCGAGGCCGCCGTAGATCGACCACAGCGCGCCCTGGGTGTTGAACCGCTTCCAGAACAGCGAGTAGAGGATGGTCGGCAGGTTCGCCGACGCCGCCACCGCGAAGGCCAGCGCCACCAGGAACGCCACGTTCTGCCCGTTGGCCAGGATGCCGCCGCCGATCGCGAGCGCGCCGATCACCAACGCGGTGAGCCGGGCGACCTGGACCTCGGAGTCCGGCGACGTCTTGCCCCGCTTGACGACGTTGGCGTAGACGTCGTGCGCGAACGACGCCGACGCCGTGATCGTCAGGCCCGCGACCACCGCGAGGATCGTGGCGAACGCGACCGCGGAGATCAGGCCCAGCAGCACCGGCCCGCCCAGTTCGAGCGCGAGCAGCGGCGCCGCGGAGTTCACCCCGCCCGGCGCCTTCTTGATCACGTCCGGGCCGACCAGCGCGCCCGCGCCGTAGCCCAGCACCAGCGTGAACAGGTAGAACACGCCGATCAGCACGATCGCCCAGACCACCGAGCGGCGCGCGTCGCGGGCCGTCGGCACGGTGTAGAACCGCATCAGGACGTGCGGCAGGCCGGCGGTGCCCAGGACCAGGGCGATGCCGAGCGACAGGAAGTCCAGCTTGGACGTCCCGGTGGCGCCGTACTGCTTGCCCGGGCCGAGCAGCGTCTCGCCGGCCTTGCCCGCCTTGTCGACCGCGGCCTGCAGCAGGCTGGAGAAGTTGAAGCCGTACTTGGCGAGCACCCACAGCGTCATCGCGAGCGCACCGAAGATCAGCAGCGCGGCCTTGATGATCTGCACCCAGGTGGTGCCCTTCATACCGCCGATCAGGACGTAGGCGATCATGATGATGCCGACCACGGCGATCACCAGTGCCTGCGCGCCCGAGCCTTCGACGCCGAGCAGCAGCGCCACGAGGCCACCGGCGCCGGCCATCTGCGCCAGCAGGTAGAAGAACGACACGGCGAGCGTCGACGTCGCGGCCGCGGCCCGCACCGGGCGCTGCTTCATGCGGAACGCCAGCACGTCGCCCATCGTGAACTTGCCGGTGTTGCGCAGCAGTTCCGCGACCAGCAGGAGCGCGACGAGCCAGGCGACCAGGAAGCCGATCGAATAGAGGAAGCCGTCGTAGCCGTTGATGGCGATCGCGCCGGCGATGCCGAGGAACGACGCCGCCGACAGGTAGTCACCCGAGATCGCGACGCCGTTCTGGGGACCTGTGAAGGCGCGCCCGGCCGCGTAGTAGTCGGACGCCGTCTTCGTGTTGCGGCTGGCGCGGAACACGATCACCAGCGTGATGATCACGAAGAGGGCGAAGATGCCGATGTTCAGGAGGGGGTTGCTGCCCTCCACACTCGCGGCGAGCGTGGTCATGCCTGCTCCTCGATGTCTTCGCGGATCTTCTCGGCCACCGGGTCGAGCTTGCGGTTGGCGTAGCGGACGTACAGCCCGGTGATGACGAACGTCGAGACGAACTGCAGGAGGCCGAAGACCAGGCCGACGTTGATGTTGCCGAACAGCTTGGTGCTCATGAAGCTGTGCGCATAGTCCGCGAGCAGCACATAGAGGAGGTACCAGAGGAGGAACAGCGCCGTCATCGGGAAGACGAACCGGCGCAGCCGGCTGCGGAGTTCACGGAACTCGGTGCTTTCGTGCGCGCGTTCCCAGATGGTTTCTGACGTGTCCGGGGGCCCGCCGGTATCCGTCGTGCTCATCGCTTGCTCCCTGCGACGTTGCGGAAAGTGACCTGCGACACCGTAAGGACGCGTGAGGCTCGCGTGAAGGTTCAGCGGTTCAACAGCAGGGCCAGACGACGAACGGTTGACGAACGGTCGCGCGGTCCGGCCGAACGGGGTTCGTCCAGGTGCAGGCGCAGCATCGCCGCCGTAGACCAGGCGGGTGGCCTGCCCCGCAGGGAGACCAGTGTCATTACTCCGAATGCTAACGGCACCGACCAAGGTGCGGGCTGCTGAACCAAGATCGCCACCCAGCCGTGTAGATCCGGCCCGGCGAGGGCGAACAGGATCGAGCCGGACGACGCGACGAGCCCGGTCAGCACCCCGGCGATCCCGCCGGCCGCGGTCAGCCGCGGCCACCAGATGCCGAGCACGAGCAGCGGGCAGAACGTCGACGCCGCCACGGTGAAGCCCCACGTGACGAGGACCCCGGCGTCGAGCTCGGCCGACCGCAGTGCCAGCAGCACCATGATCCCGGCTACGCCGAAGACGGCGATCCGCAGCCGCCGCAGGCCGCCGGGCACGAGGTCGTGCGCGATCGCGCCGGACATCACCAGCAGCAGGCCGAGCGACGTCGCCAGGAACGCGGCGAACGCGCCCGCCGTCAGCAACGCCGTGAACAGCCCGCCGGCCCAGCCGCTGTCCACCTGCGACGGCAGCGCCACGACCACGGTGTCGGTCGCGCCGGAGAGGTAGAGGCCGGGCACGAACACCCGGCCGAGCACGCCGTAGACGCCGGGGAAGAGGTAGAAGACGCCGAGCAGCGCGACCGTGATCGCCGCGGTGCGGCGCGCGGCGCGGCCGTCCGGGCTGGTGTGGAAGCGCATGAGCACGTGCGGCAGGCCCATGGTGCCCAGCATGGTCGCGACGAGCACGGCCCAGGTGCCGAGCAGCGGATAGCCATGGTCGCCGAGGTCGAGCAGTGGGCGCTGCCAGTCGGCGCCGCCGAGCGGCGCCCCGCCGCGGACCGCCGGGACCGCCGCGCCTTCGCCGAACACGATCTCGTCCCGGCTGTGCGCGGTGAACTCGCCCGGGGCCAGGGTCACCGGCACGCCGTTGCGCCGCACCGCGGTCGGCTCGCGGATCTCCATGGTGACGTCGACCTCGAACTTCACCGGTGTCTCGCGGGCGAAGTGGGTGAACTCGACCGGGTGCAGCGCGTCGGCCCGGTTGACCGCGCCCGCCTGCAGCACCAGCCAGATCGCCGGGACCAGGAACAGCAACAGTTTCAACACGAACTGGAACGCCTGCACGTACGTCGCCGCGCGCATCCCGCCGAGCGCGAGGGTGACGCTGACCGCCGCGCCGGCCAGCACCACGCCGACCCAGTACGGCGTGCCGCCCACCGCGGCGAGCACCAGACCGGCCGTGCGGAACTGCGGGACGACGTAGATGGTGCCGATCACCAGCACGACCACGGCCGTGAGGCGGCGCAGCGAGGGGGAGTTGAGCCGGGCCTCGGCGAAGTCGGGGACAGTCAGCGCGCCCGACCGCCGCATCGGCGCGGCGACCAGCACCAGCATCGCGATGTAGCCGGCGGTGAAGCCGACCGGATACCAGAGCGCGCCGATGCCGTTCTTGACGACCAGCCCGGCGACGCCGAGGAACGACGCCGCGCTCAGGTATTCACCGGAGACCGCCGCCGAGTTCACCAGCGGCGAGATCCGCCGGGACGCCACCAGGAAGTCCGACGTCGTGCGCATCGCGGCGACCCCGCGGACGCCGATCAGCAGCGTCACGAGCACGACCGGCGCGACGGCGAGTGCGACGCCCACTAGCGCGCCCGCCCGGTCTCATGCGCCCCAATGTGGCGTTGGGTGCGTTGAATGACACTGCGGCGCGAAGCGCCTCCGTTGAGGGTGGCGGTGGGGGCATGGGAGGAGCACCCAACGCCACATTGGGGCGTTTGAAAAGCCGCGGTCACTCGTCGTCCTCGAGGCGCTCGGCGCGGCGGAGCTGCCAGCGGGCCAGCAGCGCCATCGCCGGGTACGGCAGCACCGCGAGCATCAGCCAGGACACCGGAATCCCCAGCAGCCGTGCGGTGTCCAGGCCCGGGAACAGCGCGAACACCCCGGGCAGGCCCAGCAGCAGGGCGAACATCAGCAGCAGGGCGGGCACGCCGCTGCGCCGCTGAGCGCGGTAGAGGGTGGTGGCGCGCTGGGTGTCGCCCGCGGGCAGCCGCACGACCCGCCAGCGGTGACGGGAGCGGCGCCGGGCGTGGGCGAGGCGGGTTTGCGGGCTGGTGACGGCGACCCGGCGGATCTTGCTCATCGCGGGCCTGCTGGATGTCGCGCGGCTTCGGGTGGGCGGCTCATCGCCGGCCCGGCCCGAGCTGGCCGCGCTGGGCGGCTTCCAGCAGCCGGTCGCGCAGGTCGCGGGCGTGCCGGCGGCTGACCGGGACGTCGCCGGCCTCGGTGTGCGCCAGCAGCCCGCCCGCGGTGTCGCTGCGCAGTTCCAGGACCGCGTCGACCGCCAGCAGGAACCCGCGGTGCACCCGGCTGAACCCGGTGCCCTCCCAGTACTCCTCGAGCCGCGAGATCGGCATCCGCACCAGATGGACGCCGGAGCGCGTGTGCAGCCGGACGTAGTCGCCGTGTGCCTCGACGAACAGGACGTCGTCGCGACGGACGTACCGGGTGCGGCCGCCGGATTCGACCGGGAGCGCGGCCATCGCGTCCGGCATCGGCCGCCCCGACGGCTTCGCCATCCGCGTCACCTTCGCCAGCGCGGCCGAAAGCCGTTCGGCGCGGACCGGTTTGAGCAGGTAGTCGACCGCGCCGATGCCGTAGGCCGTGACGGCGTGCCCGTCGTACGCCGTGACGAACACGATCACCGGCGGTTCGCTCAGCTTCGTCAGCAGGGACGCCAGTTCGAGGCCGTCGAGCCCCGGCATGGAGATGTCGAGGAACACCGCGTCGAACTGGTCGGCCTGGAGGAGCTTCAACGCCTTCAGCGCGTCGCTCGCGCCGACGACTTCGCCGACTTCGGGCGCTTCGCGCAACAGGCGGCAGAGTTCGTCGAGCGCGGGTGACAGGTCGTCGACGGCGAGGACGCGCAGGCTCGTCACGGCAGCACCCCCGGCTGGAACCGCGGCACCCGCACGATCACCCGGGTGCCCGCGCCGGCCGCGGTCTCCACGGTGAGCCCGTACCAGGCGCCGTAGACGTCACGGAGCCGTCTGTCCACATTGGCCAGTCCGAGCCCGGCCGGGTCGTCCTCGCCGAGACGGCCGGCGAGGAGGTCCGCCGCCCGCTTCGGGTCCATGCCGACCCCGTCGTCCTCGACGAAGATCACGCAGTCGTTCCCTTCCGCCTGGCCGTGCACCTGGACCAGCCCGGTGCCCGAGCGTGGCTCGATGCCGTGCCGGATGGCGTTCTCCACCAGCGGTTCCAGCACCAGGTAGGGGACGGCGACGGCGAGGACCTCCGGCGCGACCCGCACCTGGACGCGCAGCCGTTCGCCGAGCACGGCCCGCTGTAGCGCGAGGTACGTCTCGATCGCGCGGAACTCCTCGGCGACCACCGTGTATTCGCCGTGCCGCGCCAGGCTGTAGCGGGTGTAGTCGGCGAAGTCGAGCATGAGGTCGCGGGCGCGGTCGGGGTCCGAGCGCATCAGCGACGCGATGACGGTGAGTGCGTTGTAGACGAAGTGCGGCGACATCTCCGCCCGCAGCGCCCGCAGTTCGGCCTGGGCCGCCTGTTCGGCCGACGCCTCGAGCTTGCCGTGCTCGAGGGCCTGCACGACCAGGTCGGCCGCCTGAGCCGCGGCCGCGTCGCGGACGTCGCCGACGACCAGCAGCGCCCCGGCGAGTTCGTCGTGGACGTGCAGCGGCAGCACGAGGACCTCCGGCGCGGAGCCCGGTTCCTCGCTGTGGAGCACGCCTTCGAGCACCGTCGCGACGGCGTCGTCGGGCCCTGGCCGTCCCGACCAGAGCAGTGCCCCGGAGAGGTCGGTGAGGCCGAGCCCGGGGAAGCCGAAGAGCCGGCGCAGGCGGTGCGCGGCGCGGCGGGCGCGGGCGCCGGCCAGCCCGTCGCGCAGGTCGTCGGTGATCCGGCGGGCGGCGGCGAGCACCGGCAGCGGGTCGGCGCGGGACGCCGGGCGCAGGTGCACGGTCATCGGCCTCCCTCAGCAGCGGTGTCCAGGGGAATTGATCCTACGGCCAAGCCGCGTCTTCCCGGTCCCGGTCGGTCAGCACCTGGGCGTGGCGGCGGAACCAGCGCCAGAGGCGGTAGTCGTCCATCGCCGTCACCGGGGCCGGCTCGTCGGCCAGCGCGCTCGGGTCGGCGGGGAACGGCCGGTCCGGCAGCGAGATCCAGCCGGTCGTGCGCGTCTCCTTCACCGCCACCCGCACCGGCCGGAACGTCGTCGGGTCGAGACCGTCGCTGTGCCGGACGACCTCGTCGAAGAACCACGCCGACGTGATCAGCGCGAGCACGCCGCGGGACTCCTTGAGCGCCGTCTTCAGCGGCGGGGCCTCCAGGAGCCGGAACGTCTGGTTGATCGCCGGTGCCGTGACGCCGTGGTCGTCGTAGGCGACCTCGCCCGCGTGCAGCGCCATCCGGAGCCGGATCCGGGCCCCGGCGGGGTGCGTCCGGTTGTGCCGGTGCACCGCCACGGCGAGGGCGCTGGGCAGGAACTCGACGAAATGTCCTTTCGGGATTTCCGGTGGGGCCAGGACGAAGACGCCGTCGCCGCAGTCCTGGTCCTGGCAGTCCGCCCAGGGGACGCCCGCGTCGTCGAATGCCCGGCGAAGCGCGTGATACAGCCCTTCGCGCAACGCCAGGCGGTCCGGTGTCGTCCTGCGCTGGTCGCCGTAGCCCTCGACATCCACCGCGAAGATCGTCCGGTGTACCGCCGGCCGCTCGTAGTTCATCGCCCCTCCCGCGATCCGTGCAGGCGCGGATGCATCTGCACGTGCAGATGAGTGTGACGCAAGCCACCGGATCGGGGGAATGGGCCGTGCGGTGAGCGGTTCTCCCACCGCGGTAACCGGCGGTGCGCGATCACCCCCAGTGAAACCGCAGGTCAGATACTGCGCGGGGGGCCGACAACTGTCACAAGAAGTTGACGGACGAAGCCGCATCGGGTGACGCGGCTTCGCCCGTCCGGGTCAGCAGCTCTGCTTGTAGAAGTACTGCGAGTTGGCGTCCATGTCGGCCTTGGTGATCGAGTGCAGCTGCGCGGTCAGGTTCCGCGTCACCGGCTTGCCCTCGATGGCCGCCACGGCCTGCTGGACGCCCTGGGTGCCGATGGCGGCCGGGTCCTGGGCGATGAGGGCCTGGTACTGGCCGTTCTTGAGGCCTTCGACCTCGGACGGGCTGGCGTCGAAGCCGATCAGGTTCACCGCGCCGGCCTTGCCCGCGTTGCGCAGGCCGGTCGCCGCGCCTTCGCCCGTGTTGAGGTTGGTCGCGAAGACGCCGACGAGGTCGGGGGTCGACGACAGGGCCGCCGTCACCTTGGACGCCGCCTGGTCCGGTTCGTTCTGGGTGAACTGGACGCCGATCGACTTGAGGTTCGGGGTGTTCTTCAGCTCTTCCTCGAAGCCCTTCGCACGGGCCGCCGTGGTGGAGGTCCCGGCGATCGTGTCGAGGACCAGCACCGAGCCGCTCTTGCCGGCCGCGAGCTTGGCCATCGTCCGCGCGGCCAGCTTGCCGCCCTCGGCGTTGTCGGAGGAAACGGACGACGCGGCGACGCTCGTGTCCTTCAGCGACGTGTCCACCTCGACGATCTTCGCGCCGCGCGCCTTGACCTGCTGGATCGGCGCGAGCATCGCCGTGTCGTCGGTCGGGGCGACGAGCAGCGCGGCCGGCGGGTTCGAGCCGAGGGCGTTGACGAGCTGGGTCTGCATCGCCGCGTCGAACTTCTGCGGCGCCTGCGTGGTCAGCTCGTAGCCGAGTTTCTTCGCTTCGGCCTGCGCGCCGCACTGCAGCGAGATGTAGAACGGCTCGGCCTGCACGCCCGGGATCAGCGCCAGCTTCTTGCCGCCGGACGGCTGGGCGGACTCACCGGACCCGCTCTGCCCGACCGTGCCGGACCCGCACGCGGTGAGCAGCGCGGCGGCCGAGGCCAGCGCGCCGACGGCCACGAGAGTCTTGGAAAGGTTCATGACACAAGCACCTCTTTGTACTCGGTTTTGTACTCGGGGACTCAGCGGGAGTTGCGGCGACGGCGGCGCCGCTGGTCGAACCAGACGGCCGCGATGAGCACCGCGCCCACCGCGATCATCTGCCAGAAGTCCTGGACGTGGGTGATGTTGAAGCCCTTCTTCAGCACCGCCGGGATGAACACGCCGATCACCGTGCCCAGCACCGAGCCGACACCGCCGAAGAGGCTCGTCCCGCCCATCACGACCGCGGCGATGGCGTTGAGGTTGTCGGTGGTGTGCGCCGAAATCGTGGTCGACGCGTAGTACGCCAGGGAAAGGAACCCGGCGATCCCGGCCAGGAACCCGGTCAGCGTGTAGACCTTGAGCAGGTGCGCGGTGACGCCGATGCCCGCGCGTCGCGCGCCTTCGGCGTTGGAGCCGACCGCGAAGGTGTAGCGGCCGAACTTCGTCGTGTGCAGCAGCCACGCGCCGACGCACGTGATCACCACGGCGACGATGACCAGGTTGGGCACCACGCCGAACGAGGTGCCGTAGCCGAGGGTCTGGTTGAGCACGACCGGCACGCTCCGCACGTCCGACCCGTTGTTGAGCAGGTAGGCCGAGCCGAGTGCCGCGCCCATCGTGCCGAGGGTGACGATCAGCGGCGGGATGCCCGCCACCGCGATGAGGAACCCGTTGACCAGGCCCCACACCGTCCCGGCGACGACCGCCGCGAGCAGCCCGGCCGTGATGACGCCCCAGCCCGCGTTCGACGCGTTGCCGCCGGAGAGCGCTTCCATCACCTTGCCGGCGACCATGCCGGCGAAGATCAGCACCGAGCCGACGGACAGGTCGATCCCGGAGGTGATGATCACGAACGTCATCCCGACCGACAGCACCAGCAGCACCGACGTCTCGATGAGCAGGGTCTGGAAGGTGAACAGGGTGGCGAACTCGGCGGGGGCGATGGCGGTGAACACGGCGATGAGCGCCAGCAGCACCAGCGCGATCCAGAACGTGTTGGCGCCGGCCAGGCGTTTGCCGAGTGGCCGCTTCCCGAAGCCGGCGTCCGGCGCTTCCTGGATTTCTTTCCTGGGTGTCGACACGGTCACGCGACCTCCTCCTGCACGAGCGCGCCGGTCATCGCGGCGACGAGGTCTTCGAGTTTCGTGTCCGACCCGGTGAACCGGGCGACGCGCTTGCCGAGCCGCAGCACCTCGACGCGGTCGGCGACCGAGAGCACCTCGGGCATGTTGTGGCTGATCAGGACGACGGCGATGCCTTTGTCGCGCACCTTCTTGATGACGTCGAGCACCCGCTCGCGCTGCACGACGCCGAGCGCGGCGGTCGGCTCGTCCATGAACACGACCTTGGACGCCCACACGACCGAGCGCGCCACCGCGACGCTCTGCCGCTGGCCGCCGGACAATGAGCCGATCGGGACGTCGGTGCTCTGCAGCGTGACACCGAGGCGCTGGAACTCTTCGACGGCCCGCCGCCGCATCTCGGCCTTGTCGAGCATGCCGAGCTTGCCGAGGATGCCCTTGCGGTGGATCTCGCGGCCGAGGAACAGGTTCGCCGCCGGGTCGAGTTCGGGCGCGACGGCGAGGTCCTGGTACACCGTCTCGATGCCCAGGCGCCGCGCCGTGGTCGGCGAGTCGAAGTGCGTCTCGGCGCCGTCGAGGAGGATCTTCCCCGACGTCGGCTGCTCCGCGCCGGAGAGGCATTTGACCAAAGTGGACTTGCCGGCGCCGTTGTCGCCGATCAGCGCCGTCACCTCGCCCGCGCGGGCCTGGAACGACGCGCCGCGCAGCGCTTCGACCGAGCCGTAGTGCTTGGTCAGGTCGGCCGCTTCCAGCAGGACTTCGCTCATCCGTGCCTCTCTTCCGGTGCCGGCGGCCGGCAGCGGATCACCGTCGCGGCGCCGGACAGCTCGGTCTGGCCCGCGTCGAACGGGACCACGTAGGTGTCGCCCTTCGTCAGCGCGTGTTCGCCGCCGTGCTCGGTGCGCAGCGTCCCCTCACCGTCGAGAACGACCAGCACCGCGAACGACGGATCGAGTGACAACGTTGTCAGCTTGTCGGTGCGCAGCTGTTCGGCCCGGAAGAACCGCTCCGATCCGCCGGCCAGGAGGTCCACAGTGGACGCGTTGTCGCCCGCGGTGCGTTTGATGATCGTCTCGAGGCGCTCGGCGTCCCAGCCCGAGGTGTCGAGTGCCTCGATCGCGGTGTCGAAGCCGAGGCCGAGGTGGCCCTTTTCCGGCGACGCGAGGAAGTCGCGCCACTCGATGGTGAGCGAGAAGTCCGTCGGCTGCTGCAGCTCGACGACGAACACCCCCTCGCCGATCGCGTGCGGCAGCCCGGCCGGGATGTAGACGGTGTCGCCCGCGGTCACCGGGACACTGTTCAGCGCGCCCAGCATCGAAGGCACGTCCTGCTCGCGCGTCCACTCGGACACGGTCGCCTTGGACAGCGTCTCCGTGAAACCGGGGTGGACGCGCGGGTCGTCGCCGTAGGTGCCGACGACGATCCACGCCTCGGTCTTGCCGAAGTGCGAGTCGAAGTGCCGCTTCGCGAACGCGTCGCCGGGGTGGAAGTGCACGGGTAGCCGCTGACCCGCGTCGAGCAGCTTGACCAGCAGCCCGGTCGACGTCCCGAGCGCCTCGACGTGCTTGGCGCCGAGCCACGCCGGGGCGTCGCGCTGGACGGCGTCGCGCAGCCAGGTGCCGTCCGGGAGCCGGGTCAGGCCGTTGGTCTCCTGGCCGAACAGGGTGGTCGCCGAGGCGACCCAGTCCTCCGGGCCGAACCTCTCCGGGGCGTTTCGAGATGCCCCGCGCAGCGCCGCGATGGCGTCGCCCCCGCGGTAGAACTGCGGCGGCTGGTTGGCCGGAAGCCGGATCGGTTCGAGGGTCACGGGGCGGCCTCACCGGAGCCACGGACGACGAGACGCACAGGCAGGACCACCTTTCTGGGCGGGGACTGATCTCCTTGGACGCGGGCGAAAAGCAGCTCGGCCGCGGCGTGGCCCAGTGCGCTCACGTCGTGCGCGACCACGGTGACCGGCGGGTTCAGCAGGTCCGCCAGCTCG
Source organism: Amycolatopsis sp. NPDC051128 (assembly GCF_040682715.1). Taxonomy (NCBI): domain Bacteria; kingdom Bacillati; phylum Actinomycetota; class Actinomycetes; order Pseudonocardiales; family Pseudonocardiaceae; genus Amycolatopsis; species Amycolatopsis sp. NPDC051128. The sequence goes on from NZ_JBFBBN010000027.1 coordinate 91,231, forward strand.
AAGTCGTCGAAGCCGACGAGCGCCGGGCGGCGCTCGACGTGGGCGAGCGCGCGCAGCACGTGCACGGCGATCCGGTTGTTGCCGGCGATCACCGCGGTGGCCGCGTCCGGGCCGCGCAGCAGGCGCGCCACGGCGTCGCCGATGTACTCCTGCGTCGGCGTTCGCATGGAGACCAGGGACTCGTGGTAGGAGATCCCGTTGCGCACGCAGCCTTCGCGGAACCCGCGCAGGCGCTCGGCCGCGGTGAAGATGTCCGGGCTGTCGCCGAGGAACGCGATCCGCCGGTGGCCGTGTTTCGCCAGGTGGGTGACGGCTTCGACGGTGCCGCCGAGGTTGTCCACCAGCACGGTGTCGGCCACGATGTCGCCGGCCGGGCGGTCGATGAACACCACCGGCGTGCCGGCGCGCATCTCCGGCACCAGGTAGCCGTGCTGGAGCCCCGCCGGGACGACGAGGATGCCGTCCACCCGCCGCGCGCAGAACTCCAGCACGAGCTCGCGCTCGCGGTCGGAGTTCTCCTCGGACGAACCGGTGAGCACCTGGCGCCCGAACGACGTCGCGATGCGCTCCACCGCGCGGTTCAGCTCGGAGTAGAAGGGGTTCCCGACGTCTTCGACGATCAGCCCGATGGTTCCGGTCGTCGACCCGCGGCGCAGGTTGCGCGCCCCGAGGTTGCGCCGGAACCCCAGCTGCTCGATGGCCGCCATGACCCGCTCGGCGGTGTCCGGGTGCACCGCCGGTTCGTCGTTGACCACGCGTGAGACGGTCTTGATGCTCACGCCCGCCAGCCGGGCCACGTCGCTCATCGTGGCCCGTCTGCTCGCGGCGCGCGCGGCACCGCCGGAGTCCCGGCCGAGAGGAGACAACGTTGTCATAGTGACGGGGATTGAACTCCCCGGCCGGCACCTTGTCAACGCCTCGTGCGTGGATTGTGCCGATTCGGCTCCCGGCGGCGCGTAGGTCAAGGCCGTGAATGTCGCATTGAGAGACTTCAAGTCCCTCAATGCGACATTCACGGCCTTTCCCGAGTCGCAGGCGTTCTGCGGCGGCAAGGCGACGGATGCTCACGACCGTGGTCTGGACCACAGTGGACCGCGGTCGTGAGCATCGTCACGGGCCCCGGTGTTCCGGTGAGCGCCGTCACGCCTCACACTGGCATCAGCACGTCCGACAGAGCTGTTGACGTTCTCGGCGAGTCTGCCTTGGACGGTTGTCGGGCGGCATTTTTTGTGTCAACGCAGTGATGTCAGGACCAAAACGTGGTGAGACCCCACAGGAGGAAGAAGTGTCCAGCAAGGCCGCTCTAGTGTTCCGCGTGGCCGCAGTAGCCGAAGCCCTGTCCTGGGCCGGGCTGCTGGTCGGGATGTTCCTCAAGTACGTCGTCCACTCTTCCGGCGAGGGCGGCGTGCCCGTCCTCGGCATGGTGCACGGCGTGATCTTCGTCCTCTACGTGGTCATCTCCCTGTCCGTGGCGAAGCCGCTCGGCTGGCGCCCGAAGACGCTGGTCCTGGCCCTGCTCGCGAGCATCCCGCCGCTGTTCACGTGGCTGTTCGAGAAGTGGGCGCTGCGCAACGGCAAGCTCGACGGCCCGCAGCGGCTGTCCCACGGCGGTGTCGGCCTGTTCCAGGCGCAGACCCGGGAGACCGTGGCCGTCTGATCCCAGCTCGTGAGAAAAGGCCCGCGCGATCCGCGCGGGCCTTTTCTCGTGTCCGCGTGTTTACTCCGTGAAGTCCCCGGCCGCGCGGCGCACCTTCGTCAGCAGGTCGGTCAGCTGCTCGGTCTGCCGGTCGGTGAGGCCGGACAGGCCGAAGTCGATCGCGGTGACGGCTTCGGTGGCGGCCTCGCGGCGCGTCCGGCCCTCGTCGGTGATCTCCACGAGCGTCGTGCGCCGGTCCGTCGGGTGCGGGACGCGCTTCACGAGCCCGTCGCGCTCCAGGCGGTCGACTATGTTGGTGACACTGGTGGGGTGCAGCTGGAGCCGCTCGCCCATCACCCGCATCGGCAGGCTGGCGCTGCGGGCGAAGGTGAGCAGCACCAGCGCTTCGTACCGGGCGAAGGTCAGGCCGTGCGGCTTGAGTGCGCCGTCCACCGCGGACTGGATGATCTGCTGGACCCGCATCACCCCGGTCACCGCGGCCATGGTGCCGGCGGGCCCGATCCGGGCCTCCCAGAGCTGGGCCGCGCGGGCGATCGGGTCGAACGGCAGCGGACGGTTCATGACACGCGAAGTTACCAGCGGGTACCGGCGGGTGTCGCTCGACCGGCGGAAAGAACACCAAAGAAGGGACTTCCGAGCATGATCGTCGCGTTCAGCGTCAGCCCGTCCGGCGGGGAGCCCGACGGCGGGGTGAGCGAAGCCGTGGCCCGCGCGGTGAAGGTGGTCCGCGAGTCCGGGCTGCCCAATTCGACCAACGCGATGTTCACGAACATCGAGGGCGAGTGGGACGAAGTGATGGACGTCGTCAAGCGCGCGGTCGAGGCGGCGGGGGAGGGCTCGGCCCGGGTCGGCTTGGTCCTGAAGGCCGACATCCGCCCCGGTTTCTCCGACCAGCTCGAAGCGAAGGTGGACCGGATCGAAGCCCACCTCCGCGACTCCTGACCGGCTACGGCAGCGGCGGGGTGAAGGCGATCGTCCAGCGGCCGTCTTCGGTCGTCACCGTCAGCGGGTAGCTGAACGGCTTGCCGTCGCCGAGGGCGCCCGCGACCGTCGCGCGGGTCGGCGCGGCCGCGTCCGGGCCCAGCTCGACGCGCACGTCGTGGACGCCGCGGCCGGCGAGCACCGCCACGTAGTCCTTGGCGAAGTCGTCGCCGCCCGAGCCGGGGTAGTCGACGAGGTCGCTCAGCGCGTCCGGATCGTGGCCGCCGAGGGCCGCGGCGAGCCGGTCGCGCAGTTCGGCCGGCGAGGCCGCGCCCGGGTCCGGTTCGTGCACGATGAGCAGCGTCACCGCGCCGATCCAGCCGACGGCGGCCGCGATCGACAGAGCGACCTTCACGTCACGCCGGATGTGCACCCGGCCGAGCCTGCCCCACGCGGCGGTGTCATGCCAAGCGGACTGCCAAGCGGATCGGCCGGGCACCCCGTGAAACTCCTCCGGCGCGCGTGCCAGGATGGAACCCGTGACCCAACCACGCGGATCTGCAGCGAAGTCAGCGGCCCTGTCCGCCGCCCTGTCCGGCGCGGTCGACCTGTCCGCGCTCAAGGCCCGCGCCGAAGCGGCGCGCAAGCAGCCGGCCCCGCCCGCCGGCCCGGCCGGTGACGACGGACCGCCCCCGCCCGCCTCGGCCGGGGCCGTGATCGACGTCACCGAGGCCACCTTCCAGACCGAGGTCGTCGAACGGTCCCTGCGCCAGCTGGTGATCGTCGACCTCTGGGCCGAGTGGTGCGGCCCGTGCAAGCAGCTGTCCCCGGTGCTGGAGCGGATGGCCGCCGAGTCGGGGGGCGCGTGGGTCGTCGCGAAGGTCGACGTCGACGCCAACCCGCGCATCGCGCAGCTGTTCGGCGCCCAGTCCATCCCGACGATCGTCGCCATCGGCGGCGGCCAGCCGGTCGACGCGTTCTCCGGCGCCCTGCCCGAGCCCGAGATCCGCAAGTGGATCAACGCGCTGCTCGACGCCCTGCGCGACAAGCTCCCGTCGATCCGCGAGGCGGAGGCGAACGGCGGCGACCCGGTCGAGGAGCCCGAAGACCCGCGCTTCACCGAGGCGGAAGAGGCCTTCGAGCGGGGCGACTTCGCCGCCGCGCAGGCCGCGTACGAGCGCATCCTCGACGTCGAACCGGCCAACGAGCTGGCGAAGAACGCGCTGGCCCAGGTCAAGTTCACCGCCCGCGCGGAGAGCGCGGACCCCGAGGCCCGCGCCAAGGCCGACGCCGACCCGTCCGACCTGGCGGCCCAGCTCGACGCGGCCGACCTCGAGATCGCGGACAACGACGTGGAGGCGGGCTTCAAGCGCCTGATCGACACGGTCCGCCGCACCGCGGGCGAGGACCGCAACAAGGTCCGCGAGCACCTGGTCGCGCTGTTCGACCTCTTCGACCCGGCCGACGAGCGCGTGATGAAGGCCCGCCGCGACCTGGCGAGCGCCCTGTTCTGATCCCGGACACCGGAAAGGCCCTCACCCGAGCGACTCGGATGAGGGCCTTTTTTCCAGGTCAGGCGTACTGCTTCGAGCAGACCGACGAACCTTCCAGGTAGCCCTTCCGCAGCGCCTCGACCCGGTCGAAACCGCTGTCCGGGCGTTTCCCGGTGACGTCCGCCGACACGAGGCTCTCCGGCAGCAGCAGGTCCGCGATCGCCTCGTCGAGGTCGCCCGCCGACAGCCGCAGGTCGCCCGGGCGGTTCGTGAACGCCGCCCACGCACCCACCAGGCAGGCCGTGCGCAGGCCCGCGTTGGCGTTGTCGATCGACGCGCCGACGCCCTTCTGGATGGCCAGCGCATACCGCGAAGCGACCTCCGAGAACGCCGCGAAGTCACCCATGCCGCCCGGGTCCTCGCCCTTCATCTCGGCGTCGCGGTCCATCGGCTGGGCCAGCTGGGTCAGCTTGGCGAGGTCGATGCTCACCGTGTTGTCGTCCGGGCAGTACGACGCCGGCGGCGTGGTCTGGCAGCTGCCGCCGTCGGTGATCGCCGGCGCGGCCACCCTGGCGCCCTTGAAGGCCTCGTCGAGGCTCTTCTTCAGCAGGTCGACGGTCTGCTGGTTGAACTTCGTGTCGCCCTTGCCCTTGTCACCCCTGTCGAACGGGCGCTCCGTGATCCGGGCCTTGACGTTCTCGGTGTTCATCGCCGCGCACTCCTTCGGGCCCTTTTCGAACCCGGCCTGGAACGCGTAGGTGCGGTCGAACGCCGTGCCGTGCGCGCCCTTGTCGGCGGCGCTGGTGCCCGCCTGGTCGCGGATCAGGAACATCGCCGCCATCACCTGGTTCAGGCCTTCGGACGTCGACACCCGGTAGTACTTGCTCTTGTCCTCGGCGACCCAGCGGAAGTAGCCGCCGGCGAAGCAGTCGGCCTGCTGCTCCTTGACCACGGTCGGGGTGCTCTTGGTGATCCCGGCCTTGTCGCCGAGCCGGTACTGGACGGCGTGGCCGAACTCGTGCGCCAGCACGACGACGACCGACATCGGCCCGAACCGCTTGCGGAGCATCGGCAGCAGCACGCCGCGGTCCCACGCCACCGAGTCGTCGACCGGGCAGTAGAACGCGTTCACGAGCTTCTTCACGCTGCCGCAGCCGGTCTTCTCGGTGTCGGTCTGCGCGTCGTAGGACAGCAGCGACTTCACCGGCTCGAACTGCTGCCCGAAGTCCGCCCGCAGCCGCTCACCCCAGTACGTCTGGACGTCGTCGATCGCGGCGGTGGCGAGCTTGTCGTCCTCACCGCCGTCGGCGTTGCGGACGTCGAGGCCCGGCGTCGGCGCGTCCGGCTTGAGGCCGCTCTCGAAGTGCGTCACCGGCAGCCCGGAGACCGACCCGGCGCCGGTGTCCTGGACCGGTCCGCTGCCGCCGCCGCTCTTGCCGCTGCAGCCGCTCACGGCCACGGCCGCGACGGCGAGCAACGCGACCAGCGCGCGCCGTCCTCCCCCTGGGATCATCTGTTCACTCGCTCTCATGCCCACCCGTACCCGACGGCAGGGACCATACCCAGGGCATTCACGGAGCGTGCACGTTATCCCCGAACTACTCCCGGCGCAGGCCGGGCCGCGGCCCGACCTGCGCAGAGCGGGCCGCGGCCCGATATCGTCGCTTCCCATGCGTGCAGTCCGCCGGTTCACCGTCCGCGCCAGCCTCCCGGAGTCCCTGTCCGGCCTGGGCGCGCTGGCCACCAACCTGCGCTGGACGTGGCACCCGCCGACGCGCGACCTGTTCGCGTCGATGGACGCCGAGCTGTTCAACGCCGTGCGCGACCCGCTGCGGATGCTCACCGCGCTGCCGCCGGCCCGGCTCGACGAGCTCGCCGTCGACGACGACTTCCTCGCGCGCGCCCGCGCCGCGGCCGAAGACCTCGAGAAGTACCTGTCCGAGCCGCGCTGGTACCAGCGGCGCGAAGATCCCGATCTGCCGCCCGCGGTCGCCTACTTCTCGATGGAGTTCGGCGTCACCGAGGCGCTGCCGAACTACTCCGGCGGACTCGGCGTGCTCGCCGGCGACCACCTCAAGGCCGCGTCCGACCTGGGCGTGCCGATGGTCGGCGTCGGCCTGCTCTACCGCAACGGCTACTTCCGGCAGTCGCTGTCGCTGGACGGCTGGCAGGTCGAGCACTACCCGGTGATCGACCCGAACGCGTTTCCCCTGGAGCTGCTGACCGCCGGCGGGAGGCCGGTGCTGATCGGCGTCGCGATGCCGGGCGGGCGCGAGCTGTGCGCGCAGATCTGGCAGGCCCGCGTCGGCCGGGTGCCGCTGCTGCTGCTCGACACCGACACCGAGGCCAACGACGAAGACCTGCGCGGCGTCACCGACCGGCTGTACGGCGGCGACGCCGACCACCGGCTGCGGCAGGAGATCCTGGCCGGCATCGGCGGGTTCCGCGCCGTCCGGAAGTACTGCGAGCTGACCGGCCACCCGCAGCCGATGGTGTTCCACACGAACGAAGGACACGCGGGGTTCCTCGGGCTGGAGCGGGCCCGCGAGATCGTCCAGGCCGACGGCCTCGCGTTCGACGAAGCCATGCCCGCGGTCCGGGCCGGGACGCTGTTCACCACGCACACCCCGGTCAGCGCGGGCATCGACCGGTTCCCGGTGGACCTGGTGCAGCGCTACTTCGCCGACGGCAGGCTGGTGCCGGACATCGACCCCCGCCGCGTGCTCGCGCTCGGCGCCGAGGACAACCCCGGCCTGTTCAACATGGCGCACATGGGCCTGCGGCTGGCGCAGCGCGCGAACGGCGTCTCCCAGCTGCACGGACGCGTCACGCGGAAGATGTTCTCCCGGCTGTGGCCCGGTTTCGACCACGACGAGGTGCCGATCTCGTCGGTGACGAACGGCGTGCACGGGCCGACGTGGGTGGCGCGCGAGCTGAGCACGCTGCTCGGCCGCGAGTGGGGCCTCGACACCGGCGAGGGGCCGCTGCGCGACGGCGTTTCCGACGCGCAGCTGTGGGAGCTGCGGCGCGAGCTGCGCGAGAAGCTGGTGTCCGAGGTGCGGCGCCGGGTGCGGGCCGCGTGGCTGCAGCGCGGCGCGTCGCCGCTGGAACTGGGCTGGGTGGACTCGGTCTTCGACCCGGACGTGCTGACCGTCGGGTTCGCCCGCCGCGTCCCGACGTACAAGCGGCTGACGCTGATGCTGCGCGACCCGGACCGCCTGCGCACGCTGCTGCTGCACGAAGACCGGCCGATCCAGGTCGTCGTCGCCGGGAAGTCGCACCCGGCCGACGAGAACGGCAAGCAGCTGATCCAGCAGATCGTCCGGTTCGTCGACGGCGCGGACGTCCGGCACCGGATCGTGTTCCTGCCGGACTACGACATGTCGATGGCGCGGTACCTCTACCGCGGCTGCGACGTGTGGCTGAACAACCCGGTGCGGCCGCTGGAAGCGTGCGGGACGTCGGGGATGAAGTCCGCTTTGAATGGTGGCCTCAACCTCTCCATCCGCGACGGCTGGTGGGACGAGTGCTACGACGGCAGCAACGGCTGGGCGATCCCGACCGCGGACGGCGTCACCGACCCGCTGCGCCGCGACGACCTGGAGGCCGCGGCGCTGTACGAGCTGCTCGGCCAGCAGATCGCGCCGCTGTTCTACGACCGCTCGGACGGCGGCGTGCCCACCGGCTGGCTGTCGATGGTGTGGCACACGCTGGAGACGCTCGGCCCGCGGGTGCAGGCGTCGCGGATGGTCCGCGAGTACGTCGACAACGGTTACCTGCCGGCGTCCCGGACGGTCACGGCTGCGACCGGCGACGGCTACCGGGGCGCGCTGTCGCTGGCGGACTACCGCACCAAGCTGGAGGTGTCGTGGCCGCGGGTGCGGATCTTCGACTCGGAGCTGCTGGTGGCGGCCACCGAACCACTGGTGGTCGGCACCGAGGTGACGATCCGGGCGCGCATCGACCTGGCCGGCCTCGATCCGTCCGAAGTGGACATCCAGGCGGTGGTCGGCCGGGTGGGCGACGACGACGAGCTGAGCGACCCGGTCACGGTCCCGATGACGGCCGACGGCATCGGCGCGTTCGCGGCCCGGCTGAAGCTCCCCCGGCCGGGCGCGGTCGGCTACACGGTGCGGGTGCTGCCGAGGCACGGCCTGCTGGCGACCCCGGCGGAGCTGGCGCGCGTGGTCCTGGCCTGAGCTGGAGTAACTCCAGCCGAAAAGCGCGGCGGTGACTGCTGAGCGCGGCTAAGTTGTTGTCATGCGCTTCGGAATTTTCGTTCCGCAGGGGTGGCGGCTGGACCTGGCCGGCATCGACCCCGCGGACCACTGGAAGACCATGCTCGGCCTGGCGAAGCACGCGGAGGCGGGGCCCTTCGAATCGATCTGGGTCTACGACCACTTCCACACCGTGCCGGTGCCGACCGAGGAGGCCACGCACGAGGCGTGGTCGCTGATCTCGGCGTTCGCCGCCGCGACGGACACCGTGCGGCTCGGCCAGATGTGCACCTGCATGGGGTACCGCAACCCGGCCTACCTGGCGAAGGTGGCCGCGACCGCCGACACGATCTCCGGTGGCCGCGTCGAGATGGGCATCGGCGCCGGCTGGTACGAGCACGAATGGCGGGCCTACGGCTACGGCTTCCCGGGCGCCGGCGAGCGGCTCGGCCGGCTCGACGAAGGCGTCCGCATCATGCGGGACCTCTGGACGACCGGAACGTCCACATTGGACGGGAAATATTACCGGACCGACGGCGCGATCCTGCGCCCGCTGCCGCCGCAGGAAGGCGGCATCCCGCTGTGGATAGCGGGCGGCGGTGAGAAGAAGACGCTCCGGATCGCCGCGCAGTACGCCCAGTACACGAACTTCTTCGGCGACCCCGAGACCTTCGTCCGGAAGTCGGAGATCCTCGCCACGCACTGCAAGGACGTCGGCACGGACTTCGACGCGATCGTCCGCTCCGCCAACCACAACATCGTCCTCGGGGAGACCGAAAAGGACGTCCAGGACAAACTGGCCTGGATCAAGGCGCACTACGCGAAGTACGTCTCGGCCGAGGAAGTGGAGCGGGCGTACGCCAACTTCGCCAACGGCCCGGCCGTCGGCACGCCCGAGCAGGTCACCGAACGGCTGACCGCGATGGGCGAGCTCGGCATGTCGTACGCGATCTTCAACTTCCCGGAAGCCGCTTACGACCGCTCCGGCATCGACCTGTTCGCGAAGCAGGTCGCCCCGGCGCTGACCTGACGCTCGAGCCTGGTTGTCCACAGCCGAGCCGTGATGTGGACAACCAGGCCCCGGCCGACGGTTTTTCCCGGGGTTGTCCCACCCCGCCGATAGACTGGACGTGGGGACGCCCCCCTGGGAGCGGTGGGGGAGTTTCCGGCGAGGTCTCTTGGCGAGGGTGGCTGCGAGAGGTCTCTTTGTCGCGAATGACTCATTGGGGACCGCGCAGGTCCCGAATGAGTCATTCGCGACACCAAGCCGAGTGGTGAGGCCGCCCGGATGCGGCGGAAAGCGGCTTTGCCGGAACCCTGCCTGGGAGCGGTGGGGGATGTACTCAGGCGCTAGGGAACCGCAGGGCTGCCGCCCTCGATGACCGGCAACCCGGCTGCCGCCCAGGCGCGGAACCCGCCTTCGAGGTCCGTCGCCCCGGGCAGGCCCAGCCGCTGCAGGTCCGCCGCCGCCAGGCTCGACGAATACCCCTCGTTGCACACCACGATCACCGTCGAGTCCGCGGTCACCGACGGCAGCCGCCACTCACTGTCCGGCGCCAGCCGCCACTCCAGGTGGATGCGTTCCACCACCACCGAGCCCGGGATCTCGCCCTCGGCCGCCCGGTTCGCGTGCGGCCGGATGTCGACGATCAGCGCCCCCGCGTCCTGCAGCTCGCGGGCACGCGCCGGGCCGGCCCGGTCCAGTCCGGACCGGGCCTTCGCCAGCAGTGCGTCGACGGCGCTCATGACCGGACGATAGCGGGCACCGGCGGGATTTCCGCCGGAACCTCGGTGAGCGAGGTGTACTCCCGCGTCGCCACCAGCGGCGGCGAGTAAGCGTGGACGCTCGCCGCGGGCTGGTCGCCGAGGCCGGTGACCTGGTGGGCGCGGCCGGCGCCGAAGCCGAGCCCCTCGCCGGCGACGTGCGTGCGGCGGCGGATCGGGCCGCCGGGATAGCGGTACTCCTCGCCGAGCTCGCCCTGTAGGACGGTGAAGGAGCCGGACGCGCCGCCATGGTCGTGCGGCTTCGTGTGCTGGCCGGGCAGCCACGACAGCAGCCACAGCTCGACGCCATCGGTCAGGGCCAGCCGGGCCCACCAGCGGCGGTCCTCGTCGAACCGCAGGACCTCCCGCAGGCTCGCGGTCAGCTCGGTGGTGACGGTGGCGGTGAGGTCGGCCAGCTCACGCGGCGTCCAGAGCAGCCGCGAGGGGTGCAGCAGCTCGGGCAGCAGCGGGTCGGTCAGCTGCGGGTGGATCTCGACGGGCGGACGGACAAGGGACGTGGTCAACGCGGGTGCTCCTCGGACGCGAAGGTGAATCGGGACGCGGGGGCAGCGCGGCACCGCTTCGCACATCGGCGCGAAGGATCAGCGGAGACGCGCCCGCGTACACCCGGCCGAAGCGACGAGGAGCAGGTCGATCGCACGACGGCGCCAGAACGAGCCCCGGGTCACCGGGGTCACGGGCGCGTCGGCTGACATACCCGCGATCCTGCCACAGGCGCGTCGCTCCCGGCACTTCCGGACTGCGGTGTTCCACGTCGTGGACGCGCTCCGACCTGCCCGTTCGCCGTCTCACCCGGGCGGGTGCGCACGCGCGCGCGACGGCAGACAGAATGGGCCTCGTGAGCGAGCCGATCCAGCCCAGCGAACTTGACGACCTCGTGGTCCGGATGGCCGGTGTCGGCGTCCGCCGGGGGACCAACGACCTCCTCGCCGGCCTCGACTGGACCGTGGAACTGGACGAGCGCTGGGTGGTGCTCGGCCCGAACGGCGCGGGCAAGACCACCCTGCTGCGTCTCGCCGCGGCCGAACTGCACCCGACCACCGGCGAAGTCGACCTGCTCGGGGAGCGGATCGGCCGGGTCAACATCTTCGACCTGCGGCCACGCATCGGGTTCACCTCCGCCGCGATCGCCCAGCGCGTGCCGGGCGACGAGCTGGTCAAGGACGTCGTGGTCAGCGCCGGGTACGCGGTGCTCGGCCGCTGGCGTGAGGAGTACGACACCCTCGACACCGCCCGCGCGACCGAGCTGCTCGAAGCGATGGGCATCGGGCAGCTGGCCGAGCGCACCTTCGGCACCCTGTCCGAGGGAGAGCGCAAGCGCGCGCTGATTGCGCGGTCGCTGATGACCGACCCGGAGATGCTGCTGCTCGACGAGCCGGCCGCGGGCCTGGACCTCGGCGGCCGCGAGGACCTCGTCGCGCGGCTGTCGGAGCTGGCGCTCGACCCGGACGCGCCGGCGCTCGTGCTGGTCACCCACCACGTCGAGGAGATCCCGCCGGGGTTCACCCACGCGCTGCTGCTGCGCGATGGCCGCGCGGTGGTCTCCGGCCTCGTCGACGACGTCATCACCAGCGAAAACCTGTCGAAGACGTTCGACCAGGACCTTGTCCTGGAGCGCTCCGGCGATCGCTTCTTCGCCCGCCGTCGCTAGGCTGTCTCTACCGGCCGGTAGGCTCCGCTGCATGGCCTCTCACCAGTGGAGAGTGGTTCGAGGCGAAGGCGATTCGTCAACCGAGGAGTGATGGCGTGGGAGAGTTCGTAACCCTCGAGGTCAAGGACGGCGTCGGCACGATCCGGCTCGACCGGCCGCCGGTCAACGCCCTGAACGCCCAGGTCACCGCCGAGCTCGCGGACCTCGCGAAGGAGGTCTCCGAGCGTGACGACGTCCGCGCGGTGATCCTCTACGGCGGCGAGAAGACCTTCGCCGGCGGCGCGGACATCAAGGAGATGGCCACCCGCACCTACCCGGAGATCGCGAAGTTCGGCGCCCGGCTCACCGGCGCCCTCGCCGCGATCGCGGAGATCCCCAAGCCGGTCGTCGCGGCCATCACCGGGTACGCCCTCGGCGGCGGCCTCGAACTCGCGCTGACCGCGGACCGCCGGGTCGCCGGCGACAACGTCAAGGTCGGCCAGCCCGAGATCCAGCTCGGCGTCATCCCCGGCGCGGGCGGCACCCAGCGCCTCGCCCGGCTGATCGGGCCGAGCAAGACCAAGGACATCGTCTACACGGGACGGTTCGTCAAGGCGGAAGAGGCGTTGCGCCTCGGGATCGTCGACGAGGTCGTCGCCCCCGACGACGTCTACGCGGCCGCGCACAAGTGGGCGTCGCAGTTCGCGAACGGTCCGGCCGTCGCGCTGCGCGCGGCGAAGGCGGCCATCGACGGCGGCCTCGACACCGACCTCGCGAACGGGCTCAAGCTCGAATCGCACCTGTTCGCCGCGCTCTGGGCGACCGAAGACCAGCGGAACGGCATGAAGTCGTTCATCGAAAACGGGCCCGGCAAGGCCACTTTCGAAGGGAAATGACGCCTTGACCGACGTGAACGACCCGGCACCCAACCCGCACGCCACCGCCGAAGAGGTCCAGGCGGCCTACGCCGACCCGAAGCTGGCGAACGTGCTGTACCACGACTGGGAAGCCGGCACCTACGACGAGAAGTGGTCGATCTCGTACGACGAGCGCTGCATCTCCTACGCCACCGACGTGTTCAACGCCGTCGCGGGCGAGGACGGCCAGCCTTACCAGCACGCGATGGAGCTGGGCAGCGGCACCGGCTTCTTCCTGCTGAACCTCATGCAGGGCGGCGTCGCCAAGAAGGGCTCGGTCACCGACCTCTCGCCCGGCATGGTCCAGGTCGCGCTGCGCAACGCCGAGAAGCTCGGCCTCGACGTCGACGGCCGGGTCGCCGACGCCGAGCGGATCCCGTACGACGACAACACGTTCGACCTCGTGGTCGGGCACGCGGTGCTGCACCACATCCCGGACGTCCAGGCGGCGTTCCGCGAGGTGCTGCGCGTGCTCAAGCCCGGCGGCCGGTTCGTCTTCGCCGGCGAGCCGACGAAGGTGGGCGACTTCTACGCCCGCAAGCTCGGCCAGTTCACCTGGTTCCTGACGACCAGGGTGACGAAGCTGCCCGCGCTGCGCGGCTGGCGCCGCCCGCAGGAGGAGCTCGACGAGTCTTCGCGCGCCGCCGCGCTGGAGGCCGTCGTCGACATCCACACCTTCGACCCGTCGGAGCTGGAGTCGTGGGCCCGCGGGGCCGGCGCCCAGGACGTCCGCGCGGTCACCGAGGAGTTCGCCGCCGCCCTCGCGGGCTGGCCGATCCGGACCTTCGAGGCCGCGGTGCCGCCGGAGAAGCTCACCGTGCGCTGGCGGCTGTTCGCCTACAAGCTGTGGCTGCGGCTGTCCGCCGTGGACAAGAAGGTGCTGGCCAAGGTGCTGCCGCGTGAGCTGTTCTACAACGTGATGGTCACCGGGACCAAGCGGCCGTCCTAGGTGCCTTATGCGTTCACCCTCGGCGACGTCGCCTACCTGCGTTCGGACGCGGGCAAGGCGGCGGTCGCCGAGGCTTCGGCGCGGCCGCTGACCGACCGCATCGCCGACGTCGCCGCCGTGCGCCGCGCGGTCGGTGAGGAGCACGCGGCCGCCGTGCTGGAAACCGCGGTGCTGCGCCGCAAAGCCGTGGGCAAGTTGTCCGCCGAGGACTGGCTCTTCACCGCCGACGCGCTCCAGCAGGCGAGCGCCACGCCGGTCGCCCGGCACCGCGCGGCTCGCCTGGCCGGGCGCGACGTCCACGACGTCACGTGCTCGGTCGGCGCCGACCTCGTCGAGATCGCCCGCGTGGCGCGGCGCGCGCTCGGGTCCGATCTGGACCCGGTCCGCCTGAAGATGGCCCGGCACAACGGAGAAGCCGCCGGAGTCGCGTTCGGACTGGCCCGCGCCGACGCGCTGCGCCCGGTCAGCCGGGACGCCGTGGTGGTCGCCGACCCGGCCCGCCGCGACTCCGCCGGACGGCGGGCCTGGAAACCCGCCGACTTCGCCCCGCCGCTGGACGGCCTGGTGGCCGCCTACCCGGGCCGCGCCCTCGCGGTGAAGTGCGCGCCCGGCCTGGACTTCTCGATCACGCCGTGGGCCGACGAGGTCGAACTCGTGTCCCTCGACGGCCAGGTCCGCGAGTCCTGCCTCTGGCGCGGCCTGGGCACCGGGGTCACCCGGCGCGCCACCGTGCTGCGCGCGGACGGGACACAGTGGACGGTCACCGACGCCGAACCGGACGAACTGCCCACGCGGGCGCCGGGGGAGTGGATCGTCGACCCCGACGGCGCCGTCGTCCGGGCCGGGCTGGTCCGTCACTACGCGGCGCGGCACGGGTTGTGGCAGCTGGACGAACGCATCGCGTACCTGACCGGTGACACCCCGCCGCCGGGCGTGCGGGCCTTCCGCGTCCTGGAACACGGGCCGTACACCGAGAAAGCGCTGAAGACCGTCCTGAAGCGACACGACGTCGGACGGCTGGAGATCCTCGTCCGTGGGCTGGACGTCGACCCGGACGCGTTGCGGCGCAGGCTGAAACCCCGTGGCGCCGCGGAGGCGTCGGTCGTGCTGACGCGGATCGGGCGGTCGCCGGCGGCGTTCCTCTGCCGGGCCGAACGGATTGTCTGAACGGGAACTTTTTCGAGGGTGGAACTCCGGGTGCGCGTGACGTAGGTTCCCCCGGTCGCCAAACAGCACCGGAGGATCGCCGTGTTCCGAAACTGGTCAGGTCTCGTCAAGCTCGCCGCCGCGGCCGCCGTCGGCGCCACCCTCGCTTCGGGCGCCACCGCGCTCGCGGGGTCGGACGACGCGACCGCCGCCCGCTCGAAGGAGCCGGCCAACATCGGGAAGGTCAAGCTCGACGTCAAGGCCTACTACGGCGACCACGTCGACGCCGCCGGCAAGCACCACTACGCCGACACGAGCCAGTTCGTGAAGGATTCCAACCGCATCGTCTCGGATGCGAAGCGCTTCCTGCAGCAGCAGCTGGGCCGGGTGAAGAACCCCGCGGTCGTGCTGGACGTCGACGACACCTCCGAAATCACGTACGGCTGGGAGGCCGACAACGACTTCGGCTTCGACCCGGTCAAGCAGCAGCAGGCCATCGACAACGGCACGTTCGTCGCGAACAAGCCGGTGCTGGAGCTGGCCAACTGGGCGGCGCAGCACGGGGTGAAGGTGTACTTCCTGACCGGCCGAAACGAGTTCCAGGGCCCGCAGTCGCTCAAGAACCTCGCCAACGAGGGGTATCCGGCGCCGGCCGGGGCGTTCTTCAAGCCGAAGGTGACCGCGCCGGACTACCTGCCGTGCGGGCTGACCTGCACCACCGTCCAGTACAAGTCGGGCACGCGGGCGCACATCGAGGCGACCGGCGCACGGATCGTGCTCAACCTCGGTGACCAGTTCAGCGACCTCGAGGGCGGCTACGCGCTGCGCCCGGTGAAGCTGCCGAACCCGATGTACTACTTGCCCTGAGCCGGAATAACCGCTCGCCCCGGTGTGCTGTCCTGAGGACAGAGGACTCTGAGGGAGCTGAAATGCCGGAGAAGCAGGTACTGGTACCGGGTCCGGACCACCCGATCACCGTCGAGCCGACCAAGGCCCGCGTGGTGGTCAAGGCGGGCGGGCGCGTGGTGGCCGACAGCCGCAACGCGCTCACGCTGCAGGAAGCGTCCTACCCGGCGGTCCAGTACATCCCGCGGGAGGACGTCGACTTCAGCGTGCTGGAGCGGACCGACCACGAGACGTACTGCCCGTACAAGGGCGAGAGCAGCTACTACTCGATCGATGCCGGTGACGTGAAGGGCGAAAACGCGGTCTGGACGTACGAGAAGCCGTACGACGCGGTCGCGCCGATCAAGGACCACGTCGCGTTCTACCCGAACGTCGTGGACGCCAACGAGCTGGTCGAGGACTGAGCTGGACCTCGACCTGCTGAGGACCTTCCTGGCCGTCTACCGGGCAGGCTCGCTGACCGGCGCGGCGCCGTCGCTGGGGTTGTCCCAGCCGACGGTGACCGCGCAGGTCAGGACCCTCGAAGACCAGCTCGGGCGGCAGCTGTTCGTCCGGCGCGCCCGCGGCGTGACGCCCACGCCGGTGGCCGACGAACTGGCCGGGCGGGTCGCCCCGCACGTCGACGCGCTTTCCTCGTTGACCGTTGGTGAGGCTGACCCTTTCGCCGCGCCGGTGCACCTGGCCGGACCCGCCGAGCTGACGACGTTGCGGGTGCTGCCCGCCTTGACCGGCCTGGTCGCCGCCGGGCTGAAGCTGCGGGTCGGTTTCGGCCTGGCCGACGACCTGCTGGCGGGGCTTTCCCAGCGCCGGTTCGACCTGGTCGTCTCGACGATCCGGCCGCGCGGCCGAGGCCTCACCGCGACGCCGCTGACCGACGAGGAGTTCGTCCTCGTCGGCCCCCGCGGCTTCGACGGCGACCCGCGGACGGCGCCGCTGGTCGCCTACGCCGAGGACCTGCCGATCATCCGCCGCTACTGGCGTTCGGTGCTGGGCGTGCGGCCGCCCGCTGGGCCCGCCGTCGTCGTCCCGGACCTGCGGAGTGTCCTGGCTTGTGTGCTGTCCGGGTTCGGCGTCAGCGTGCTCCCGCGGTACCTGTGCGCGGCCGAACTGGCGTCGGGCGAGCTGGAAGCGCTGCTCGACCCCGAGGAGCCGCCGATCAACACGCTCTTCGTCGTCACCCGGACCGAACCGTGCCGGGCGGGGCCCGCGGCGGTGCGGGACGCCCTGCTCGCGGACGCCGCCCGGTGGTGACTCAGCCGGTGTAGCCGGCGAAGATCTTCGCGAACTCGTACTTCGACTGCGGCACGTTGGTGCACTTGTAGAGCGCGCCGGTGCACGCGTTGGCGTCGCGGCCCTGCTCCCAGAACGACAGCATGCCGAGGTGAACGGTCTTGGCGAAGGCGACGAGCGCCTTCGCGTCCTTCTGGTAGAAGATCTCGTTCTGGGAGTCGTTCACGCCGATCATCGGGGTCACGCCGACCTTCTTCCACGCCGCCGCGTCGCTCAGCCCGTAGAGCGACTTGAGCTGCGCCTGCGTCGCCTTGGCCGCCGAGATCGCTTTCGCGCCCTGGTCGGCGGCGCCCTGGTAGTAGTCCATCGCCATGATGTTGACCAGGTCGAGGGCGACCCCGGCGTTCTTGGCGGCTTTGACGACGTTGAGCCCGTCCGCGGTGAGGCCGTTCGGCAGCACCGGCAGAGTCAGCGAGATCTTCAGGCCGGGATTGTTGTTCTGGAGCGTCTTCAGGGCTTGTGACCGGCGAGCGATCGACGTTGGGTCCGCGGTGGCCGCGCCCTCGATGTCGAAGTCGGCGTACTTCAGCCCGTACGCCTTGACGACGGCGTCGTACTCCGCGGCGACCTGCGCGGACGTGCTGCACGCCTGGGCCAGTTCGATGCCGGACGCGCCGCCGAAGGAGATCTTGACGTCGCCGCCGGCGGCGCGGATCTTGGCGATCTCCTCCTTCTGCCAGGCCGTGCGCGGGTCGTAGGCGCCGAACCAGCTGGCCTTGCAGCCGTAGGAGTTGACGAACGCGAGCGTGAAGCTCTTGACGCCGCTCGCGGCCGACATCGCCGACAGGCTGGGTGTCGGCCAGGCGCCCATGTCGACGTAGGGCCCCACCGGGATCGGCGAGCCGGCCGCGGCGCCGGCGGGGGCGGCGAGCCCGGTGGTCAGCAGGGTCAACCCGCTCAAGAGGGAGAGGAAGGAACGGAGACGCATGGTGGACCTCCACGACGACGAGCGGCGGCGGGATCTGCGGTCCCTCATTGGTATAGACCAGTCACCTTGGTTCAGACCATAGGCCGAACGGGCTACCCTGATCACCCGCGGTGACGAAGGGAACCGGAGATCACCCCGGCGAGTCCCACCTCCGTTGAGACAGCGCCGACTGAGGGAGCTCGATGAACACCTTGAAGAGGAAGGCCGCCGTCGCCGCGGCGAGCGTCGCGATCGCGTTCGGGACGACCGCCGTCGTCGCCGAGCCGGCCGCGGCGGCGATCAGCTGCGAAACGTCGTCGAGCGGGAAACTCGCTTCGTTCTACTCCGGGCTTTCGGCGTCCTACGCCTACGACAGCCGCTTCGCGAAGGGGCCGGCGGTGCCGGAGCTGGACACTTACACCCCGCAGGGCGTCGCCACCTGGTACGGCTGGGACGGCGGCAACGACCTGCTGGTGATCTCGGCCTACCGCGACGGCCACGACGCCCACCTGATCGGGATCGACGCGAAGACGGGCAAGCACGTCGGCACGGTCGCCATCGCGGCGACGCACGCGGGCGGCATCGCGATCACCCAGGGCTGGGCGTTCGTGCAGGGCGCCGGCGACTCGATCCGCAAGTACAAGCTGTCCGAGCTCAAGGCCGCGATGAAGAAGGCCGGCACGCCGGCCCTCAAGCAGGTCGGCGAAGCGCGCAAGGTCTACGGCGCGTCGTTCCTGACGAGCTACGGCGACAACCTCTATGCGGGCAAGTTCAGCGCGACCGGCCACGAGAAGATGTACCGCTACAAGGTGGGCACCGACGGGTCGCTGACCACGCAGTCCGGCGCGTACGAAGTGCCGACGAAGACCCAGGGCCTGATGGTCACGAAGTCCCACTTCGTGTTCAGCACCTCGTACGGCAACGACAACCGCGGCAACATCTACGTCGTCGACGCCGGCGCGCGGGACATCGACAAGTCCTCGACCCGGTGCTACCGCTCGCCCAGCATGAACGAGGGCATGACCGAATCGGGCGGCTACGCGTACCTCGTCTTCGAGTCGGGCGCCGCGCAGTACGTCGCGAAGAACCCGCGGAACATCATCCGGAACCTGCACAAGGCCCGGGTCTCCGGACTGTAGGGGCGGTACCTTGGACACGGTGCTGATCACGACGGAACGGCTCACGCTCCACGCGTGGTCCGAGAGCTTCTTCGACGACTTGTTCGAGCTGGCGCAGGTACCCGAGACGGTCCGCTACGTCGGCACCGGCGAGCCGTGGAGCCGCGAATACACCCTCGTCAAGCACCGGGCGACGCTGGAGCACTGGGCCGAGCACGGCTTCGGCTGGTTCGCGGTCTCGGCGGCCCCGGGTTCCTTCGACGGCGTGGTGTCGCTGGTCCGCCGCAACGCCACGGAGTCGGGCTTGGGGATGCCGGCGGTGGAGATGGGCTGGTGGATAGCGAAACCGGTCTGGGGCCGCGGCTACGCGACGGAAGCGACGACGGCCATCCGCGACCACGTCTTCGCGTCCGGCTTCACGGATCGCCTGCTGGCGGTGTACGAACCGGCGAACTCGGCTTCGGCGCGGGTCGTGGAGAAGCTCGGATTCACCCCGCACAGCAAGTTCACCCTCGACGGACGGGTGGAGCAGCGGGCGGTCCTGCACCGCCCCCGCTGACCGGACCTCGGCTTGGTGTCGCGAATGACTCATTCGGGACCTCGCAGGTCCCGAATGAGTCATTCGCGACCAAGAAACCCCTCGCGGCCACCCCTCGCCAAGAGACTTCGCCGGGGCCCCTGGGGCCGGCCACCTTGCCGGGGATGGCGGCAAGGTGGCCTTCGCGATCAGTTTTCCAGCACCGAAAGGGCGTTGTCCCGCAGGAACTTCCGGCGGTTCTCGTCGCCGAGCCCGCTCAGCCGGTCGTAGAAGTCGGCCGGCTCGGCGAGTCCTTCGGCGTGCGGCCAGTCCGAGCCCATCACGAGCGAGTCCGCGGTGCCCAGCCGGTCGACGAGGCCCACGATGTCGTCCTCCGGGTACGGCACCACCTTGACGTGCTTGTGGAAGATCCGGCTCGGGCGCTCGGGCAGCTGCCCGCCGAGCCAGACCCCGTTGCGGCCCATGCCGCGGCTCTTGTCCATGTGCTTCAGGAAGTGTGGCACCCACTCGGCGCCGAACTCGCTCACCACGAGCTGGATGTCCGGGAACCGGCCGAAGAGGTTGTCGAAGATCAGCGCCGAGAGCGTGTCGGTGATCGGCCGCTCGCCGTAGGTGTTCTGCCACTGCCAGGCCGAGAACTGGAAGGGCGGCACGAGTCCCCAGCCCCACTGCGACGCCACGTTGGACTGGTAGTGGAATTCGGAGATGTGGAAGGCGACGCGTGCCTTCGCCTCGTTGATCCGCGACCAGATCGGGTCGAAGTACGGGTCGCCGGGGGAGCGGCCGTAGGCCGGCCCGGCGGGCAGCAGGACGAACCGGGCTCCGGCGGCGAGCACTGTCTCCAGCTCGGCCACGGCCCGGTCGCGGTCGCGCAGGGACAGCATCGCCGGCGCGTAGATCCGGTCCTTGTAGTTGAAGCCCCAGTCCTCGTCGATCCAGCGGTTGAACGAATGGAGGTTGTCGTAGAGCGGGTCGATCCCGTCCAGGTAGGCCTCGGCCATCAGCGCCCAGCCGCCCGGGTACATGAGCCCGCGTTCGATCTGCTGCTCGTCCATCTTGGCCAGCCGGGCGTCGTGCCGGAGGTACTCGTCCTTGATGTCCTCGAAGAAGCGCTCGGAGTCGGACTGCTCGCCCTGTGAACGCTGCCGGAGCATCTCGGCCAGTGAGCCCGGCACGTAGGCCTTGTCGAGGTCGTTCTCCAGCGCGTTGACGATCTTGTGGTTGGCGAGCAGGACCTTCTTGCCGGACGCCAGCCGCACGGTCTGGATCGCGGAATCCTTCTTGGCCGCCGGCATGAACCGGGTGAAGCAGTCTTCGGTCTCGTAGGAATGGGTGTCGAAATCGATCATCTTGTAGGGCAGCTGACCGGCCATCGTCGTTCTCCTTGTCTTTGGGGCAGCAGAGTCTTCTCGGCTCAGCAGGTGAGGTCGGTGCAGCAGGCGAACGCCTGCCGCGTCAGGTGGGCGATCGAGGCGCCGGTGTGGTGCCCGGCGCGCAGTGCGCTGGTGAGGCAGGACACCGCGACCGCCGCGACCAGGGTGTGGCCGAGGTCGGGCCGGTCGGTGCCGGCTTCGCGGGCCAGCTGTGCCGCGATCTCGCGTTCCCAGCGCAACCGGAGCCGGAGGCTGCGGGCCTCCAGGGCCGGCGTGGTCATGACGAGGTGCGTCAGCCGCTGGCCGTCGGTGGCCGGGTCGGCGACCGAGCGGTGGGCGAACCGGCACACCGGGTCGGCGAGCGCGGCCACGGTGCGGCGGCGGTCGCGCCGCTGTGCCACGAGGGCGACGAGCGTGCCGGCGGACACGTCCTCCCCGCTGAACAGCACGTCTTCCTTGGCCCGGAAGTGGCGGAAGAACGTCGCGCTGGAGATCCCTGCCCTGGCGGCGATCTGCTCGACCGTGGTGCGGTCGTAGCCGTGCCGCTCGAACAGCTCGAGCGCTGCGGTCTCGACGTCGGCCGCGGTCCGCATCCGGTTCCGCTCCCGCAGTGTCATGGCCGCGATGCTATGTCGGGTTGAGAGACTCTCGCAAGACTATCCGCTTAATTATCTAACTGAAAGATATAGGTAGATGAATCAGCGACTGCTAGCATCGGCCGCATGACGACGCAGGTGGCCGTCGCGGACGGCCTGTTCACGTGGCCCGCACGCGAACCGAGGCTGATCGCCTCCCGGGGGGACGACGGTGTCCTGTCGTTCCCCGCCCGCTCCGGCGAAGAGCAGTGCCTGCTCGGCAGGCGCGGCACGCTCTGGGCGTTCACCACCCAGCAGTTCCGGCCGCCTTCGCCGCCCTATGACGGCAATGACACCGACGAGACGTTCCAGCCGTACGCGCTGGGGTACGTCGAGCTGCCCGGCGAGTTGCTGGTGCAGGCGCGGTTCACCGAGGCCGACCCGGCCAAGCTGCGGATCGGGCAGCCGATGGAGCTGCGGATAGTCCCGTACACGACCCGGGAGGACGGCACCGAGGTGCTCACCTACGCGTTCGCGCCGGTGCCCGAAGATGCGGAGGTGGCGTCATGAGCACGCCGGACGTGGCGATCGTCGGCGTCGGCCTGCATCCGTTCGGCCGGCACGGCGACAAGCAAGCGCTGCGGATGGGAGCCGAGGCCGCGCAGGCGGCACTGGCCGACGCGGGTACCGAGTGGTCCCGGGTCCGGACGGCGTACGTCGGCAGCTACGAGGTGTCGAACCCCGACGCGATCGTCGGCCTGCTCGGCCTGACCGGCATCCCGGTGCGCGGCGTTTTCAACGGGTGCGCCACCGGCGGCACCTCACTGCAGATGGCCGCCGCGGCCATCCGGCACGGCGAAGCCGACGTCGCGATGGCGATCGGGATGGACAAGCACCCGCGGGGCGCGTTCGCCGCCGACCCGGCGGTGGCCGGGCTGCCGGCTTGGTACGGCCAAACCGGACTGTTCCTCACCACCCACTTCTTCGGCACGAAGATCGGCAAGTACCTGCACGACCACGGCGTGTCGACGGGCAGCCTGGCGAAGATCGCCGCCAAGAACCTGCGCAACGGCTCGATCACCCCGCACGCCTGGCGGCAGAAACCCTTGTCCGAACAGGAGATCCTCGACGCCCCCGTGGTGAACCACCCGCTGACCCGGTACATGTACTGCGGACCGGACGAGGGCGCCGCGGCCGTCGTGCTGTGCCGGGGCGACCTGGCCCGGGAGTTCACCTCGGCGCCGGTTTACGTGCGCGCCGCGGAACTGCGGTCCCGGCGGTTCGGCGCGTTCGAGCTGCAGAGCCCGTCCTTGCCGCTGACCAGCGCCCCCAGCCCGACCGTGGACGCGTCCCGGGCGGCCTACGAGGTCGCGGGCATCGGCCCGGAGGAGGTCAGGGTGGCGCAGCTGCAGGACACCGACGCCGGTTCCGAACTGATCCACATGGCCGAGAACGGCTTCTGCGCCGACGGTGAGCAGGAGCGCTGGCTCGCCGAGGGCGCCACCGAGATCGGCGGCCGGCTGCCGGTGAACACCGACGGCGGTCTCATCGCCAACGGCGAGCCGATCGGCGCCTCCGGCCTGCGCCAGATCTACGAAACCGTGCTGCAACTGCAGGGCCGAGCGGGCGCCCGCCAGGTCGGCGGCGACCCGCGGGTCGGCTACACCCACCTCTACGGCGCGCCCGGCGCGTCCGCGGTGACGATCCTGTCCCGCTGATCAGCTCCGAAGACGAAAGGTGACGGCAATGGATATCCGTGACGGTGTCGCCGTGGTGACCGGCGGAGCGTCCGGGCTCGGCCTGGCGACCACCCAGGCCCTCCTCGGCGCGGGTGCGCGCGTGGTGATTCTCGACCTGCCCGGCTCGCCCGGCGAGCAGGTGGCCGCCGCGCTCGGCGACGACGTCCGGTTCGCGCCCGCTGACGTGCGGGACCCCGAGCAGGTCGCGGCCGCGCTCGACGTCGCGGACTCGCTCGGCGCGCTGCGGGTCGCGGTCAACTGCGCGGGCACCGGCAACGCCGTCCGGATGCTCGGCCGCCAGGGAGTGTTCCCGCTGCCGGAGTTCACGAAGATCGTCGAGATCAACCTGATCGGCACGTTCAACGTCATCCGGCTCGCGGCGGAACGCATGGCGAAACAGGAACTGCTCGGCGAAGAGCGCGGCGTGGTGGTCAACACGGCGTCGGTGGCGGCCTTCGACGGGCAGATCGGCCAGGCCGCCTACTCCGCGTCGAAAGCCGGCGTGGCGGGCATGACCCTGCCGATCGCGCGGGACCTGGCCACTCAGCAGATCCGGGTGGTCACCATCGCGCCCGGGCTGTTCGACACCCCGCCGATGGCCGCGGCGCCCGACGAACTACGGGCGGCACTGGGCAAGCAGGTGCCGCACCCGTCCCGGCTGGGCGATCCGGCCGAGTTCGCCGCCCTCGTCGCCCACGTCGTGGCCAACCCGATGCTCAACGGCGAGGTCATCAGGCTCGACGGCGCGATCCGGATGAGCCCGCGATGACCGCGGCGGACACCGCGGCACTGCTGGTCCGGCTGGTGATCGGGGCGACGATGGCCGCACACGGGTACAACCACCTCTGGGGTGGCGGCGGGGTCGCCGGCACCGCGCGCTGGTTCGCCTCGCTCGGCATGCGGCCGGCCCGGCTGCACGCGGTGCTCAGCGGCGCCGGGGAGCTGGCCGCCGGCGCGGCGCTCGCCGCCGGCTTCCTGACGCCCCTCGCCGCGGCCTTCGTGATCGGCACGATGGCGGTCGCCGGGATCACCGCCCATCGGGCCAACGGGTTCTTCGTGTTCAAGGACGGCTACGAGTACGTCCTGATGATCGCGGTGATCTGCGTGGCACTCGCGCTCGCCGGGCCGGGTGGGTTCTCGCTGGACCACGCCATCGGCTGGGACGGCGCGTTGTCGGGCGGGGCCGGGTTGGCGATCGCCGCCGGCGGTGGACTGGCCGGCGCGGTGCTGCTGCTGGCCGCGACCTGGCGGCCCGGTCGAATCGAGCAGGGGAGCGGACATGCGTGACGCGGTGATCGTCGAAGCGGTGCGGACACCGGTCGGCAAGCGGGGTGGCGGGCTGTCCGGGGTGCACCCGGCGGACCTGTCGGCCCACGTGCTGACCGCGCTCGCGCAGCGGAGCGGGCTCGACCCCGCCCTGGTCGACGACGTGGTGTGGGGCTGTGTCGGGCAGGCAGGCGAGCAGACCGCGGACATCGCGCGGACGGCGGTCCTGGCGGCTGGCTGGCCCGAATCGGTGCCGGGCGTGACCGTCGACCGGCAGTGCGGCTCGTCCCAGCAGGCGGTGCACTTCGCCGCCGCGGGGGTGATCTCCGGCCAGTACGACGTGGTGGTCGCGGGTGGCGTCGAGTCGATGTCGCGGGTGCCCATGGGCTCCTCGGCGATGGGGCAGGACCCCTACGGCCCGCGCTATCTGGCCCGCTACGGCGGCGCGTACCCGAATCAGGGCGTCGGCGCGGAGATGATCGCCGAACGGTGGGGGTTCGGCCGCGCCCGGCTGGACGAGTTCTCCCTCGGCAGTCACGAGAAGGCGGCCGCGGCACAGGACGAGGGCCGGTTCGACGCGCAAATCGCGCCGGTCACCCTCGAGGACGGCACGGTGGCGGCGAAGGACGAGGGCATCCGCCGTGGCGGAACCCTGGAGTCGCTGGCCGGGCTGCGGACGGCGTTCAAGGAGAACGGGACGATCACGGCGGGGAACTCTTCGCAGATCTCGGACGGGTCGGCGGCCCTGCTGCTGACCACGAGCGAGAAGGCGGCGGAGCTGGGGCTGCGGCCGCTGGCCCGGGTGCACACCGCCGTCCTGGCCGCGGACGATCCGGTGATCATGCTGACCGCGCCGATCGCGGCGACACGGAAGGCACTGGCCCGCAGCGGCCTCACGATCGGCGAGATCGGCGCGTTCGAGGTGAACGAGGCGTTCGCGCCGGTGCCGCTGGCCTGGCTGGCCGATGTCGGCGCGGACGTGAAGGCGCTCAACCCGAACGGCGGCGCGATCGCCCTTGGTCATCCGCTGGGTGGTTCCGGCGCGCGGCTGATGACCACGCTGGTGCACCACATGCGGGACAACGGCATCCGGTACGGGTTGCAGACGATGTGCGAAGGTGGCGGCCAGGCCAACGCCACCGTCCTGGAACTGCTCGGCTGAGCCGGGGAAGAAGGTTCGACATGGGTGACGAAGTTCTGCTCGAGCGCGACGGCGCGACCCTGATCATCACGATGAACCGGCCCGCCGTGCGCAACGCGGCGAACGGCGCGCTCGCGCGCGGTGTCGCCGACGCACTGGACCGGCTCGACGAAGATCACACGCTCGTCACCGCCGTGCTGACCGGTGCCGGTGGCACCTTCAGCTCCGGGATGGACCTCAAGGCGTTCCTCGCCGGGGACACGCCGGACATCCCCGGCCGCGGGCTGCTCGGGTTCACCGCGTGCCCGCCGGTCAAGCCGATCATCGCCGCGGTCGAGGGGTACGCGCTCGCCGGCGGCTGCGAGATCGCCCTGGCGTGCGATCTGATCGTGGCCGCGCGGGACGCCCGGTTCGGCCTGCCCGAGACCAGGCGCGGGCTCGTCGCGGGCGGGGGCGGACTGCTGCGCCTGCCCCAGCGGATCCCGCGGGGGATCGCGCTGGAATACGCGCTCACCGGCGACCAGTTCGGTGCCGAAGAGGCGGCGCGGTGGGGCATGGTGAACCGGCTGACCGAGCCGGGCGGGGCACTGGCCGCGGCACGCGAGCTGGCCGGGCGGATCGCGGCGAACGGCCCGCTGGCGGTGTGCGCGACCAAACAGATCGTGGCGGAGGCCGGCGAGTGGCCGGCCACCGAGCAGTGGGAACGCCAGCGCGTGGTGACCGACCCGGTGTTCGCCTCGGCCGACGCCGTCGAGGGCGCCCGCGCGTTCGCCGAGAAGCGTCAACCGGTCTGGAGCGGGCGCTGAACCGCCCGGAGCGGCACTGGGTCGGGTCCGACTTCCAGGAACCGCCGCGGACCGAGGGCGGGGTGGCGCTGTGCGGAGCGTGCCGGCTGACCGGCTCCTGCCGGCTGGGCGTCGAACACGAACGCCTGGACGGCGCCGACACCGCCCTGTTCGACGTTCGCTGTCCGCGTGACCAGGAAGGCGGCCCCGACGTCGCGCACGGCGGCTGGACCGCCGCGGTGCTCGACGAGTGCCTCGGGCACATCGCCCTGCTGCAGCGGGTGCTCACGGTCACCGCGGAGCTGAGCATCAGCTTCGTGAAGCCGGTGCCGGTCGAGCGGCCCATCGAGGTCCGCGCCTGGGTGGAACGCCGGGCCGGGTCCCGCTGGTACATCCGGGGTGAGATGGTGCTGCTGCCGAACCGGGCGCTGCTGGCCAAGGCGTCGGGCATCTGGGTCCGGCGCGACCCCTCGCACTTCGACCGCCACCAGCGCTGGCTGGCCGAGCAGGACGCGAATCGCGACAGCGACACGAGGCTGTAGTCCGTGAATGGCCCATTGAGAGACTTCAAGTCTCTCAATGGGCCATTCACGGACTTGAGGCTCAGTAACGCGACCGCACCGGGCCGCCCGTCGGCGCCGCGCCGTACAGCCGGGGGAGGGCCTCGGTGAGCTCGTCGGCGGTGACGGCTTGCCCGGAGCTGCTGGGGTGGCTGCCGACGATGGTCCAGCCCTGCAACCGGTTGACCGTGGCGCCGTCGATGCGCAGCACCTGGCCGGTCAGCCAGCCCGCCGCGTCCGAGGCGAGGTAGACGACGGTGCCGGAGGCGTTGGCGGGGTCGCGGGGATCGAACCCGCCGGCGTCGCTGCCCGATCCGGCCACCGCCAGGTCGGCGGTCATCCGGGTGGCCGCGAGCGGCGAGATCGCGTTCGCCGTCACGCCGTAGCGGCGCATCTCCAGAGCGGTGATCACGGTCAGGCCGGCGATGCCGGCCTTGGCGGCACCGTAGTTCGCCTGGCCCGCGTTGCCGAACAGGCCGGTGCCCGAAGTCGTGTTGATCACCCGGCCGGCGACCGGCTCGCCGCGCTTGGCCGCCGCGCGCCAGTACGCGCAGGCGTGCCGGGTCAGCGCGAAAGTGCCCTTCAGGTGGACCGCGATCACCGCGTCGAACTCCGCCTCGGACATGGAGAACAGCATGCGGTCGCGGACGATCCCGGCGTTGTTCACCACGATGTCCAGCCGGCCGAATTCCGCGACGGTGTCGGCGACCATCGCCTCGGTCGCGGCCCAGTCGGTCACCGACGCGTGGTTCGCGACCGCCGTCCCGCCCGCCTTGACGATCTCCGCGGCGACGTCTTCGGCCGGGGACTCGCCGGTCCGCTCGCCGTGGAGGCCCGAGCCGAGATCGTTCACCACGACCGTCGCGCCGGCTTCGGCGAGCGCGAGGCAGTGCGCCCTGCCGAGCCCCCGGCCACCGCCGGTCACGATGGCCACCTTGCCGTCGAGGATGCCCACAGCCGCTCCAATCAGTTAACTAATCTTATTCTTTATGCTAGCTTGTGCGGCGGGTCGAGTCACGCCGAGGAGGGCAGATGACCGGAGTGGGGCAGCACGAGGTGGCCGGTCCGGCCGCCACCGGCGTCGATCACGGCCGCCTCGACGTCCTCCTGGGCCGGATCAGGCAGGCGGTCGAGGAGACGCCGCTGCCGTCGATGCAGGTGGCCGTGGCCCGCCACGGCGGGCTGGCGGCGTTCGAAACCTTCGGTGCCGCCACCGGCCAGGACCGGTACGTGCTGCAGTCCGTCGGCCGGTCGATCGTCGCGGGCGTGGTGTGGCACCTGATCGGGACCGGCCGCCTCGACATCCGGGAGCGCGTCGCGGCGATCGTTCCCGAGTTCGGGACGAACGGCAAGGACGCCGTGACCGTCGAGCACGTGCTGACCCACACCGCCGGGTTCCCGTTCGCCCCGCTCGGCTACCCGAAGATGCTCGACCGCGAGCAGCGGCTGGCCGCGTTCGGCCGCTGGCGGCTCGACTATCCGCCCGGCACCAGGCTGCAGTTCCACCTCACTTCGGCGGCCTGGGTGATCGGCGAGATCGTGCACCGGCGCACCGGGCTGACCTTCGCCGAGTACCTGCGGGCCGAGCTCACCGGTCCGCTCGGGCTGTCTTCCCTCGACCTCGGGGTGTCGTCGGACACGGTCAAGCCGATGATCGCGACCGATCGCACCGGCGACGACCAGGAGCCCGACCCCTGGGGCCCGTGGTACCTGGCCGACCCACGGGTGCTCGCCGCCGGGGAGCCGAGCCACGCGCTGGCCGGCACCGCGGCGGACGTGGCGCTGTTCTTCCAGGCGCTGGTCCACTCGGGCCGGTGGCCGGCGGACGCCGTCGCCGAAGGGGCCCGGATCCGGCTCACGCAGGTGCCGGCCGGCGAGGAGGCCTACGGCGGGGGAGCCCCGGTCGGCATGGGGCTCTTCGTGACCGTCGCGGGCCAGGACGCCGGCGGCGGGCTGCCGTCCACGGGGTCACCGGCCCTGTTCGGCAACAGCGGCGCCGCTTACCAGCTCGGCTTCCTGGACCCGGTCAGCGGTGTGTCGTTCGCGTTGCTGTGCAACGGATACCCGCTCGCCGGTTACGACCTGTCCGTGCGCGGCCGGGCGATGATGCGCACCATCGCCGACCTCGCCGCGGACCTGACCTGACTCGCACCGACTCGACGTACCTGACCGCAGGAGGATCTCGTGGACGCACCCGTCGCGCTCGTCACCGGAGCAGGCCGCGGCATCGGCGCGGCCATCGCCGCCGAACTCGCCGGCCGCGGCCACCGGATCGCGGTGTGCGATCTGGACGGGGCCGCGGCCTTCGACATGGCCGGGGCACTCGCCGAACGCCACTGCGTGAAGACGGCGGCGATCACCGCCGACATCTCCGACAGTGCCGCGGCGCGTGCCGCGGTCCTCGAGGCGGACGCGGACCTCGGCCCGGTGGACGTGCTGGTGAACAACGCCGCCGTCGACGTCGTCGGCCGGTTCGTCGACAGCGACGAGCAGAGCTGGGACCGGATCATCGCGGTCAACCTGCGCGGCACCATCGCGATGACCAGGGCCGTGCTGGACGGGATGATCGAGCGCGAGCGCGGGCGGATCATCCACATCGCCTCCGACGCCGGGCGGGTCGGCTCCTCCGGTGAGGTGGTCTACTCCGCGACCAAGGGTGGGATCATCGCGTTCGGCAAGGCACTGGCCCGCGAGGTCGCCCGTCACGGCATCACGGTCAACAGCGTGTGCCCCGGCCCGACCGAGACCGCGCTGCTCGGCCAGGTGGCCGAGTACAGCCAGCGCATGTACGAGGCGACCGTTCGCGCGATCCCCCTGCGTCGCGTCGCCCAGCCCGGCGACATCGCCGGGGTGGTCGGATTCCTCGCCTCGGACGCGGCCGCGTACCTGACCGGGCAGACGATCTCGGTCAGCGGCGGCCTCACCATGCTGTGAAGAAAGGGAGACCCCCGTGGCAGACCTGCTGTGCGTCGACGTGGCGGACCGCGTCGCCGTGCTCACCCTGAACCGCCCCGACCGGCTCAACGCCATCGGGACCGCGACGGCGGACCGGCTCGAGTCCACTTTGGATTCCCTGCGCGGCGACGCGGCGGTCCGGGCGATGGTGGTCACCGGAGCGGGCCGGGGCTTCTCCGCGGGCGCCGACCTCGACGAGATCGAGGCGCTGCGCACCGCCTACGAGTTCCGTGCCTTCGTGGGACGGCTGACCGAGGTGTTCGGCCGGCTGCAGGAGTTCGGGAAGCCGTCCGTGGCCGCCATCCACGGGTTCGCCCTCGGCGGTGGCCTGGAGCTCGCGCTCGCCTGCGATCTGCGGGTCGCGGAGCGCGGCGCCAAGCTCGGGCTGCCGGAGATGAAGCTCGGCGTGCTGCCCGGTGCGGGCGGGACCCAGCGGCTGCCCCGGCTGGTGCCGCCGGGAATCGCCAAGCAGATGATCCTCACCGGTGAGCCGATCGACGCCGAGCGCGCTCACGCGGTGGGCCTGGTGAACGAGCTCGCGGAGCCGGGCGAGGGGTTGCGCGTGGCGACGGCCCTCGCCGCCCGGCTCGCGGCGGGGGCCCCGCTCGCCCTGGCCGCGGGCAAGGCCCTCGTGGACCGGATCGACGGCGACCTCGACGCGGGGATCGCCGCCGAGCGGGAGACGGTGGCGGTCATGTTCACCGCCGAGGACCGGGCCGAGGGCCTGCGTGCCTTCCGCGAGCGGCGCCCCGCGGAATTCCGCGGGGCCTGAATGCAGGTTTCAGGTGCTCGCCCAAGGCCGTGAATGGCCCATTGAGGGACATAGGGTCCCTCAATGGGCCAGTAAACCCCATCCGTTTTCCGCGGTGGCGGGCGGGGGGACCCTAAAAAAACCGCGGCCGGCGGGAACTTAAAAAC
>NZ_JBFBBN010000028.1:0-119904 GCF_040682715.1 Amycolatopsis sp. NPDC051128
CCGCATGGACGTGTTCTGGTTGTCTATGTCCCTCAATGGGCCATTCACGGCCGTGGGCGAGCACCTGAAACCGGGCCAATCGGGCAGCTTGACAGCTCGCTGCCGCAGCTAACTGCCCGGCCTTGACCGAACGCCACATTGGGCGCTTGGCACGCGCGGGCTCAGCCCTGCGGGCGAGGCGTTCCCGCCGGCGGGGTCGGGGTGTTGTCCGGGCCGACCGGCGCGCGGGGCGGCGTCCTCATCTCGCCGCTGCGCTGCGCCGGCGTCTCCCACTGGTGCTCCATGTTCGTCATCCAGCCGCGCCAGCGCTCCTGCGCCGGCTTGATCAGGCCGCCGCCGAGGCCGACCACGATCACGCCGCCGATCGTCGCGAGCACCGCGATCAGCAGCGGGCCGGTGATCGCCGTCGCGATGTTCACCTGGCCGAGCGCCGCGATGATGCCGAACGCCATGATCAGCCAGTAAGCCGCCAGCGAAAGCGGGCGCGCCGCCTGGCGGCCGGCCAACGCGGACACGACGACGTCACGCACCACCTTGGCGATGGCCGCGGCCACCACGACGAGCACCAGCGCCACCACGATCCGCGGCAGGAACGCGATGATCTCGTTGAGCAGCTGGCTCACCGGGTTGGCCGGCCCGAACGCGCCGAACGCCAGCTGCAGCGCGATCAGCAGAATGAAGTAGTAGACGAGTTTCACGAGGATTCCGGCCGCGTCGACCCTCTGCTGGCCGATGTTTCCGCTCAGGCCGGTCTTCTCGACGAGTCTCCCGAAACCGGCTTTCCCGAGGACGAGCCCCAGCCCTTTCGAAACGCCCTTCGCGATCAGCCAGCCGATCAGCAGGATGATCAGAAATCCGACGAGTTTCGGGACGAACGTGGCCACCATCGCCCACGCCTGCCCGAGCCCGTCCTGCAGTTGCTGGCCCATACCGACTCCCTCCGCGGGTTGCGCACCCGAATCGCGTGCACCGGATCGTTGATCAGGTATCCGGAGGCGGCAACTCGTGGGCCCCACGATCGAGTGAGACGACTGGCGCGCGAAGATCACCGGTGGCCATACTGGTTCTACCGGTGGGGACCGGGGAGACGAGGCCGTCCGGCGCAGCGTAAACCGCAAGCGCCGGGCGGCCTCGAACATTGCCGGGGCACCCCGGGAACCGAATGAAACGGCGCCGAATGAACAGCGCCCAATGAACAGCGGAAGAACGTCAGGCGGCACGCAGGGCGTCGCGGAGTTTCACCTTCGCCCCGGTGCGCATGACCGCGTTCCGGTAGATCCGGGCGGCGAACCAGATCAGCGCCGGAATCATCAGCACCACCAGCACCACCGACACCACCGCTTCCCACACGGGCACACCGCCCATCGCGAGCCGCATCGGCATCAGCGTCGGTGAGAACACCGGAATCACCGACAGCACTTCGGCGAACGTGTTGCCCGGATCCGACGGCAGCACGGAAATGCCGACGATGTATCCGACCATCACCAGCATCAGGGCCGGCATCGTCGCGCCGGCGACGTCTTCCTGGCGCGAAACCAGCGCCCCCAGCGCGGCGAACACGATCGAGTACATGAGGAACCCGAGCAGGTACCACACGATCAGCCAGACGACCGTGCCGACGGCCGCGGAAACGGAGATGGTGAGCACCCCCGTGGCCAGGCCGGTGATGACACCACCGGCGCCGATCACGACCATCTGGATCAGCCCGACCAACCCGATGCCGAGCACCTTCCCGGCCATCAGCTGCCACGGCTTGATCGTCGAGAGCAGCAGTTCGACGACCCGGGACGTCTTTTCCTCGACGACGCCCTGCGCGACGCTCTGGCCGTTGAGCAGCAACGACATGTAGATCAGGATCCCGGCGACGATGCCCAGCACGAGCTGCTGGCCGTTGTAGTCGTACGGCTCCTCCAGCGGCGGGTCCTCGACGAACTTCGCCGACGCGATCGCCGCCTGGAACCGGGCCGGGTTCCCGCCCAGCGCGGTGACCTGCTCGGTCACCGCCACCTGCTGGGACACGATCTGCAGGACGTTCGCGATTTTGCCGTCGAGGTCCTTCTTCACCTGGACGTGCACGCTCTTGCCATCGCCGGTGAGCAGCGCGTCGATCGAGCCGTCGGCCAGCTTGGCGCGCCCGGCGGCCTCGTCGGCGACCTGCACCGTGTCGATCTTCTCGCCGACCGTCTGGCCGCCGGCCTTCAGCGGCGCGGCAAGCGGGGCGGTGGCCGAGGTGTAACCGACCGTCGAGTCGGGGCCGTTTCCGCCCGAGATCAGCTTGATCAGCATGATGCCGACCACGATCAGCAGCAGCATGATCACGGTGCTCACGCGGTAGGCCTTCGACTTCACGCGGGTGCTGATCTCGCGGGACGCGACCAGGCCGACCGCCGCCGTGGGGCTCATCCGGACGTCCGGAACCGGGGTGGTCATGCGGCAACCTCCTCGCTGGTGACGACGGACCGGAACAGGTCGGTCAGCGACGGCTGCTCGCGGGCGAACTCACGCACCGGCCCGGTGGCCAGCGCGGCCTTGAGGACGGCTTGGTCGTCGGCGCCGTCGCCGAGCTCGAGCTCGGTCACCGAGCCCGTCCGGCCGAGCACCTTCACCCCGGGCAGGCCGCCGGCCCAGCCGTCGGCGGCCTCAGGCGCGTCGACGCGCAGCCGCACGGCGCCGCCGGAGCGCAGCTCGCCGACCGTGCCGACGGCGACCATCTGTCCACTCCGGACGATCCCGACCCGGTCGCAGAGCCGCTCCACCAGGTCGAGCTGGTGGCTGGAGAACACGACCGGCACGCCCTCGGCGGCCTTCTCCTTGAGCACCTGGCTCATCACGTCGACCGCGACCGGGTCGAGGCCGGAGAACGGCTCGTCGAGCACGAGGATCCGCGGCTCGTGCACCAGCGCGGCGGCCAGCTGGACGCGTTGCTGGTTGCCGAGGCTGAGCTTCTGGACCTCGTCTTCGCGGCGCGTGGCGACGCCGAGCCGTTCGGTCCACTTCCCGGCCGACGCCCGCGCGTCGGCCGCGGACATGCCGTGCAGCCGGGCGAGGTAGGTCAGCTGCTCGGCGACCTTCATCTTCGGGTAGAGGCCGCGTTCTTCCGGCATGTACCCGATGTGGCGACGCGTTTCGTGCGTGACCGGCTCACCGGCGTAGCGGACTTCGCCGGCGTCGGCGGAGAGCACGCCGAGCGCGATCCGCATGGTCGTGGTCTTGCCGGCGCCGTTGCTGCCGACGAACCCGAACAGTTCGCCCGGCCGGACTTCGAACGTCATTTCGCGCAGGGCGACCACGTCGCCGTAGCGTTTGGAGATCCCGTCGATCTCTAAACCGGTCATTCCGGTTCCCCCATTCTGTGTGGCCCCGATCCTAGGCAGTACGTACACGCACTACCCACCGGCTGGCGTTGCCGTCGGGGGCCCCGAATTTCGCGGACACGTAGGATCGCTTCGCCATGGATGGAACGACCGCCCCGCGCCAGGTGCCGAAGCACCACGGACTGTCCGTGAAGACGCTCCGGCGGCTGGAGCGCGCGTCCGGCAGCCTGGCGAGCGCGAGCATCGCGGTGATGGAGCAGCGGCTGTCGTGGTTCGCCCGGCTGCCCGCCGACCAGCGCGCGAGCGTGCTGCTGATCACGCAGGCGGGGGCCGCGGGTTTCGTCGGCTGGCTGCGGGACTCGAAGGAGGCCCTGAAGCTGACGACCGAGGCGTTCCGCGACGCGCCGGCCGAGCTTTCGCGCTGGGTCAGCCTGCGCCAGGCGGTCGGCATGGTGCGGCTGGCCATCGAGGTGTTCGAGGAGCAGCTGCCCGAGTTCGCCGCGAACGAGGCGGAGCGGGCGGCGCTGATCGAGGGAATCCTGCGCTACGGCCGGGAAATCGCGTTCGCGGCGGCCAACTCGTACGCCGCCGCGGCGGAGGCCCGCGGCGCGTGGGACGCCCGGCTGGAGGCGCTGGTCGTCGACGGCATCGTCCGCGGCGACGCCGAGGAGTCGGTGCTGTCGCGGGCCACGGCGCTGGGCTGGGACCCCACGGCGGCGGCGACCGTGCTGGTCGGCAACCCGCCGTCGGAGGACCCGCCGACGGTGGTGTTCGAGGTCCGCAGCCGCGCGGCCCGCGTCGGCCGCCCGGTGCTGCTGTCGGTGCAGGGCTCGCGGCTGGTCGTCGTGGTGGGCGGGCCGACCGACGGCGGTGCGAAGGAGAGGGAGATCCTCGCCCGGATGTCGGTGGCGTTCGCCGAGGGCCCGGTGGTCGCGGGCCCGACGATGCCGACGCTGGCCGAAGCCCATCACAGCGCGACCGAGGCGCTCTCGGGGTTGCGCGCGGTGGTCGGCTGGCCGGCCGCGCCCCGGCCGGTCCGGTCGACGGACCTGCTGCCCGAGCGGGCGCTGTCGGGGGACGCGGAGGCGGAGCGCCTGCTGGTGGACACGATCGCCCGCCCTCTGGAAGAGGCCGGCCCGACCCTGCAACGCACGGTGGAGGCGTACCTCGAGAGCGGCGGGGTGCTGGAGACGTGCGCGAAGACGCTGTTCGTGCACCCGAACACAGTCCGCTACCGGCTCCGGAAGGCGGCGGACCTGACGGGCTGCCAGCCGACCGACCCACGGGACGCCCTCGTGCTCCGGATCGCGCTGACCGTGGGCCGGCTGGCCCGGTCCCGCGGTCTCTGGTGACGCCGGCTCATCCACCTCCGCCCGGGGCTTGTCCGAGACCCCCGTCACGTGATGGACTTAACAGCGTCAGGTGATTGAACCCGACAAGGCTTCCGGGTTACGCGTGAGCTTCTGGCCCGCATCTTTGGAGGTTTCCGACAAAGACGCCGGGCAGACACTGTCAGCGTCAGCATCCCGGGAAACACCCTTGCACGTGTTGTCTTGAAGGGTGACAGCAGCAGTCCTCGCTCCCGGTCAGGGGGCCCAGGCCCCCGGTATGTTCACGCCCTGGCTCGACCTCGACGGGGCGCGCGAGCGCGTCGCCCAGTGGTCCGACCGCGCCGGGCTCGACCTGCTCCGCCTCGGCACCGAGGCGGACGCCGACGAGATCCAGGACACCGCGATCGCGCAGCCGCTGATCGTCGCGCTGTCGCTGCTCACCTTCGAGCACCTCCAGGCCACCGCGCCGGTGCCCGCGGACGCGCCCGTCGCCGGGCACTCCGTCGGCGAACTCGCCGCCGCCGCGATCGCCGGGGTGCTGAAGCCCGAAGAAGCCGTCGCGCTCGCCGCCGTCCGGGGCGCCGAGATGGCGAAGGCGTGCGCGCTGGAACCGACGTCGATGGCCGCGGTGATGCTCGGGGACCCCGAGCAGGTCGTCGCGTGGCTGGGCGAGCAGGGCCTGACCGCGGCGAACCGCAACGGCGCGGGGCAGATCGTCGCCTCCGGCGCCGCCGACGCCATCGCGAAGATCATCGACGAGCCCCTCGAAGGCACGAAGATCCGCGCCCTCAAGGTCGCCGGCGCGTTCCACACGCAGTACATGGCGCCCGCCGAAGAGGCGTTGCGCGCCCACGCCGCCGAGCTGACCCCGGCCGACCCGGTCCGCCCGCTGCTGTCCAACGCGGACGGCGCCGTCGTCACCA
Source organism: Amycolatopsis sp. NPDC051128 (assembly GCF_040682715.1). Lineage (NCBI taxonomy): Bacteria > Bacillati > Actinomycetota > Actinomycetes > Pseudonocardiales > Pseudonocardiaceae > Amycolatopsis > Amycolatopsis sp. NPDC051128. The sequence goes on from NZ_JBFBBN010000028.1 coordinate 5,569, forward strand.
GCGGGGCGGAGTACCTGGAGCGGCTGGTCTCGCAGGTCACCCGCTCGGTCCGCTGGGACCTGACGATGGACGGCCTGGTCTCGCTCGGTGTCACCCGCACCGTCGAACTGGCGCCCGCGGGCACCCTGACCGGCCTGGTCAAGCGGCAGCTCAAGGGCGTCGTCACCACTACCACCGCGCTTAAGACGCCCGCCGAACTGGCGGCGCTGCGCCAGGAGGACGCCTCGTGACCGACCGACCCGCCCTGAGCCTCACCCCGGGATCCCGCGGCAGCCGTGTGCTGGGTATCGGCAGCGCGCAGCCGGAGAAGATCGTCACCAACGACGACCTCTCGCAGATCATGGACACCGACGACCAGTGGATCCGCGACCGCGTCGGGATCATCGAGCGGCGGTTCGCCGAGAAGGACGAGCTGCTGACCGACCTGGCCGTGGCCGCCGGCACCGCCGCGCTCGCCGACGCCGGTGTCGATCCGTCCGAAGTGGACACGGTGATCCTGCCGAACTGCACCATGCCGACGCTGATCCCGAACGCCGCCGCCCAGGTCGCCGCGCGGATCGGCATCCCCAGCCCCGGCGCGTTCGACCTCAACGCCGCGTGCGCCGGGTTCTGCTACGGCCTCGGCGTCGCCTCCGACCTGGTCCGGGCCGGCTCGGCGAAGAAGGTCCTGGTGATCGGCGCGGAGAAGCTCACCGACTCGGTCGACCCGACCGACCGCGCGAACGCGATCATCTTCGCCGACGGCGCGGGCGCCGCGGTCGTCGGCGCGTCCGACGAGCCGCTGATCGGCCCGGTGTCCTGGGGCAGCGCGGGCGACCTGGTCGACCTGATCTACATGCGCGACGAGAAGTACATCTACCAGGAGGGCCAGTCGGTCTTCCGGTGGGCGACGACCCAGATCGCGCCGATCGCGTTGCGCGCGCTCGAGGTCGCCGGGCTCAAGGCGTCCGATGTGGACGTGCTGATCCCGCACCAGGCGAACCTGCGCATCGTCGAGGCGATCGCGAAGAAGCTGCGGGCCAACGGCGCCCGCGACGACATGGCCGTCGCCGACGACATCAAGTACTCCGGCAACACCTCGTCGGCGTCCATCCCCCTGGCGCTGGACCACATGCGCAAGGCCGGGACGGCGAAGCCCGGCGACGTGGTGCTGGCGGTCGGGTTCGGCGCGGGCCTGTCCTACGCCGGGCAGGCGTTCGTCTGCCCCTGATCACCGTTACGCTCCCCGCGGGCGACTCGCCCGAGGGCCCCAGAACCCAGAAACACCGAGAAGGGAACAAACCCCATGGCTGACAACGCTGAGATCCTCGCCGGCCTCGCCGAGATCGTCGAAGAGGTGGCCGGTGTGGCTCAGGACGACGTCACCGCCGAGAAGTCGTTCGTGGACGACCTGGACATCGACTCGCTGTCGATGGTCGAGATCGCCGTGCAGGCCGAGGACAAGTTCGGCGTCAAGATCCCGGACGACGAGCTCGCCAACCTGAAGACCGTGGGCGACGCGGTGAACTACGTGTCGGCCAACTCCAAGTAAGGCCGCTTCCCTCCTTGAGGAGACTCCCATGAGCAACATCGACGTCGTGATCACCGGTCTCGGCGCCACCACACCGCTCGGCGGGGACGTCACGTCCACCTGGGACGGTCTGCTGGCCGGGGCGAGCGGGGTCCGCGCGATCGAGGCCGACTGGGTCGAGGAGCTGCAGCTGCCGGTCAAGATCGGCGGCGTCCTCGCCGTCGACCCGACCGAGGTCCTGCCGCGGGTCCAGGCCCGCCGGCTGGACCGGTGCGAGCAGGTCGCGCTGATCGCCGCCCGGCAGGCGTGGGCCGACGCCGGGTTCACGGAGCCGACCGACGAGCACACCGATGTCGACCCCGACCGTCTCGGCGTGTCGATCGGCACCGGCATCGGCGGCCCGGTCACCCTGCTCACCCAGAACGACCTGTTGCACCAGCAGGGTCTCCGCAAGGTGTCGCCGCTGACCGTGCCGATGCTGATGCCGAACGGCCCGGCCGCGCACGTGGGCATCGACCTGAAGGCGCGGGCCGGGGTGCACTCCCCGGCCTCGGCCTGCGCCTCGGGTGCCGAGGGCATCGCGAGCGGAGTGGAGATGATCCGCTCCGGGCGCGCCGACGTCGTGATCGCGGGGGGCGCCGAAGCGTGCATCCACCCGATCACGCTGGCCGGGTTCGCCCAGGCCCGCACGGTGTCCACGCGCAACGACGACCCGGCGAGCGCGTCGCGCCCGTTCGACGCGAGCCGGGACGGCTTCGTCCTCGGCGAGGGCGCCGGCGTGGTCATCCTGGAGCGCGCGGACCTGGCGAAGGCCCGCGGGGCACGCGTCTACGCGACGCTCGCCGGGCACGGCATCACCTCGGACGCCTACCACATCACCGGCAACCACCCCGAGGGCATCGGCCAGATCGCCGCGATGCGCGCGGCGATGAAGATGGCCGGGGTGACCGCCGCGGACGTCGGGCACGTGAACGCCCACGCGACGTCCACTGTGGTCGGTGACATCGGCGAGGCGGCGGCGATCCGCAAGGCGGTCGGGGAACACCCGGTCGTGACGGCGCCGAAGGGCTCGCTCGGTCACCTCGTCGGCGGCGCCGGCGCGGTGGAGGGGATCATCACGATCCTGTCGCTGTACCACGGCATCGTGCCGGCCACCCGGAACCTGACCGACCTGGACCCGCGGGTACAGCTGGACGTCGTGGCGGGCGAGCCGCGCAAGGTCGAGCTGACCGCGGCGATCAGCAACTCGTTCGGCTTCGGCGGGCACAACACCGCCCTGCTGTTCACGGCGGTCTGAGCACACTGACCCACGAGAAGGGGCCCGGCTTCGGCCGGGCCCCTTCTCGCGTTCAGCACTTCTCGTGTTCGGGGAGTGGCCCGCCGTCGACGGTGTCGATCTTCAGCGCGCCCTTTTCCTTGTCGACGATGATCGGCAGGACGAGCCGCCACTGGATGCAGGGTTCCCGGAAGAACAGCGGAGCGTCGACGACGGCCTGCTCGCTGCGGAACCCCACCAGCACGCGCAACGACGACCCGGCCCCGCGCTCGATCCGGTAGACCAGCACGTCACTGTCCTTTGTGGTGCGGACGCCGTCATTCCACTCGTCGATCGGCTGCTGCCCCGCCCGCTTCGAGCTGACCGTCGACACCCACAGCTGGTACTGCTTGGTGTTGATGGCGTCGAAGTAGGTCTCCAGCAGCTTGCGGACGGCGCCGGCCTGCGGGTGCACCCGCGCGTCGTCGGTCATCCGGACGGCGCCGGCCGCGGCCGGCTCGCCGCTGATGGCCGAGGACGGCACGGCCGAGGCGGAGGTGTCCGCGTCGGGCCGGTCGGGACGGCGGTAGATCTCGCGCGCGAGCAGGCCGCTGCCCACGGTCACCGAAAGCACCACGACCACGACGGGCACCAGCCAGCGCTGGCGGGAGCTGGGGGCGGGGGCGGTCACGCCGGAAATCGTACCGGCCCCGGCTCCGCGGTCGACCGACCTGGTGCGGGCGGGTCTCCGGGCGCTGGTCAGCCGGCGGGGTTACGGCGCACCCGCCCGGGTTCCAGCCCAGCGGCAGGCTTGGCGCAGCAGGCTCACCCGGGGCACCTGCCCCGAGTCCAGCCAGCGGCCCGTACGGCCGGTCCCCGGGCGCCTGCCCGGGTCCCGGCCCCTGTGCGGTCAGCCCACCTGGTGCAGCCAGGTCACCGGGGCGCCGTCGCCGGCGTGGCGGTAGGGCTCGAGCGCCTCGTCCCAGCTCGCGGCGAGGAGTTCGTCGAGCTTGTGCGCGAGCGACTCACCCCCGCGAGTCATGCTGACGAGGGCGCGCAGCTGGTCTTCGCCCACCACGATGTCGCCGTTGGCGCTGGTCCGCCCGTGCCACAGGCCGAGGCCGGGCGCGAAACAGAACCGTTCGCCGTCGACGCCCGCGCTGGGCTCTTCGGTCACCTCGAACCGAATCATCGGCCACGCCTTGAGCGCCGCCGCCAGTTTGGCGCCGGTGCCCGCGGGCGCGCGCCAGCCGCATTCGGCGCGAAGCTGACCCGGACTGGCCGGCTGCGCCGTCCACTTCAGGTCAACGCGGGCACCCAGGGTGCCCGAAATGGCCCACTCGACGTGCGGACACACCGCAGACGGCGACGAGTGGACGTACACCACACCTCGGGTGCTGCCACGGGTGCTCACTGCTACCTCCGCTTGTTGCTCGACGAGGGACGTCTTCCCCTACGCCCTACTCCGAGCTGCAGCGCGGCCTCAGTGCGGCTCCCGAATACCGCCTCCGATGCGTTGTAGCACATTCTGCACCCCAACCGTGCTGTTTGGCCACACGAACACCACAAGTCACCCACAGCCCCACTTTCGGAGGGCGCGCGGCCGCGCCGTCCCCGTGTCGCACGATAGATACCGCCAGGCGCGCTAGCGTGATGATCCGGAACGACGAGCAGGAAGGGGTTTCGGTGCGTCTGGTGCGCCTGGAGCGGCAGCAGTCCCGGGTGGCCGACGACGTCCGGGCGGCGCTGGCGTCCCTGGGCCGCGGCAGCACCGTCATCGGCGGGATCGCGCTGATCGGCGTCGGCTCGGTGACCGAGCGCCCGATCGAGGCGGTGGTCCTGCTGCCGCACGGGGTGATCATCGTCATCGGTGTCGACCTGCCGGACCCGGCGCTGCGGCTGGAAGCCCCGCTGGGCGCGGCGTGGAAGTCCGACGGCTGGCCCCTGGTCGCCGGCGACGACGCCGTCAACCCGGCGACCGAGGCCCTCGACCTCTCCCAGGCGTGCGAGCGCCGGATCGCGGAGCTGGTGCCGGGCACGGCGCCGGTGGGGACGATCGTCGCGGTAGGACCGTACGTGGAGACGGTGGACCAGCCGGCGGGCGACCTGGCGGGGCCGGTCCGGGTCCTCCACCCGACCCCGACGACGATGCTGGCGGCGACGGTCTCCCTGGCGACGGCCCGCCGCCCCCGCTCGGTGGACCAGGTCCGGGCGTTGATCCGGGGGCTGGCCCCGGAGGCACCGGAGTTCTCGGACGAGGTGCTGCTGCGGGAAGGCTTCAGCCGCTTCACGGACGACTCGCCGCCAGAGTCCCTTTGGGACGTTCCGGCGGCGCCGGGTGCGGGTACGGCGGCCACGAGTTCAGCGACGGCCAGTCCAGCCAAGCCCGAAGCCGCCGACGTCGCGGGTCCCGAGCCCGCCGCCGACGCGCAGCCCACCGAAACCGCGGCGGAACCGGATCTCCCGACGGCCGCGGAAACCGCGGCTCCGCACAGCGACGCGAAGGCGCCGGCCGCGGAATCCGAACGCACCGAGGTTCTCCCGTCTCCCGAGGAGCCGGACCGTCCCGCCGACGCGGCGGTACTGCGGCGGTTCCCCGGCGCCGGAACCCCGACCCCATTCCCGAGACCCACCGGAACGGACACGGAGCGCACCGAAACTCCCGCTCCCGACACCGAGCGAACCGAAAACCTCAGCTTTCCCGCCGAACCCGACCGGACGACCGCTCGGCCGGCCGAACCCGGGCAAGCCACCACTCAATTCACCCAATCCCGGCGAGCCACCACCCACCCCGCCGAAGCCGAGCAGCCGACCGAGCCCGCCGCTGGTTCGCCGCGGCCCTTCCCGACCCCCAGCCCCGTCCCCCGGCCCACCCCGCCGCCGGCACCCGCGCCTCGTCCCGCCGCCCGGGGTTCGCGGACCGTGCGGTGGCTTCCGCTCGGGGCCATCGGGCTCCTCGTCGCCCTCGTCGCCGCCGCCGTGGCCATCGCCACCACCGGGGACGACACCGCCGCCGCGCCGACCGGGCCGCCCACTCCCGCGACCCAGCCGCCGCCCTCGAGCGCGGCGGCTCCCGCCGAGAGCCTCCGGTTCGCCCTGCGCGTCGCCGGCGGGGACCAGGGCTGCGCGTCGCACGCCTTCGGCGACGCCCAAGCCAGCCTGCAGCGGACCAGCTGCTCCGGCGTGCGGCGGGCGAGCTACGCCGCGACCATCGACGGCCGGCCCGGCGCCGTCACCATCGGCATCGTCGCGTTCCCCGACGCCGCCCAGGCCGCCGCCTTCAAGGCCGTCGCCGACACCCCGGGCGGTGGCGGGATCGTCGACCTCGCCACCGAGACCGGCAAGTGGGGCGCCACCGTGCCGCGGTTCGAGAACGCCGCCTACGCCTCCAAGCTCGAGAGCACCTCGGTCCGGATCGTGCAGGCGGTCTGGGCGCCGGGACCGTCCACTCCGGACGACCCCGGCCTCACCCGGGCCGTCAAGGCGGCACTGGACCTGCCCGCCCAGTGACCCAGGGCCCGGTGCCTCAGAGCCCGTAGGCCTCGAGCAGCCGCAGCCACACCTCGCTGATCGTCGGGAACGACGGCACCGCGTGCCACAGCCGGTCCAGCGGCACCTCGCCGACGATCGCGACCGTCGCCGAGTGCACCAGCTCCGAGACGTCCTGCCCGACGAACGTCACCCCGAGCAGCACGTTCCGCTCGGTGTCGACGACGATCCGGGCCTTGCCGGTGTAGCCGTCCGCGTGCAGCGACGAGCCCGCCACCGCGATGTCGATGTCGACGACGCGGTCGGCCGAGCCCTCCCGCGCGTCCGCCAGGCCGACCGCCGCGACCTCCGGGTCGGTGAACACCACCTGCGGCACCGCGTGATGGTCGGCGGTGGCGGTGAACCGGCTCCACGGCGTCGCCGAGACCTCCTGGCCCGCGGCCAGCGCGGCCACCGTGTCCCCCGCCGCGCGGGCGCCGTACTTGCCCTGGTGGGTCAGCGGGGCCCGCCCGGTGACGTCGCCGGCCGCGAACAGCCAGCCACCGTCCACTGCGGACACGCGTCCGGTGTCGTCGACGGTCAGCGCGGCGCCGGCGTCCACGCCGAAGGTCTCCAGGCCGAGCCCGGCGGTGGCGGGCCGGCGTCCGGTCGCCACCAGGAACTCGTCGACGACGAGGACCTCGCCGCCCTTCAGCGTCAGCTCGGTGCCGGCCGGACCCGCCGCGACGCGCTCGACCCCCGACCCCGTGTGCACGGTCACGCCGTCCTCGCGCAGGCCCGCCAGCACCAGGTCGCCGGCGAACGCCGCGTTGCGCGGCAGCGGGCGCTCACCCGTGATCACCAGGTGGACCTCCGAGCCGAGCCGCGCCCACGCCTGCGCCATCTCGACGCCGACCACGCCGCCGCCGAGGACGCCGAGCCGGGCCGGCACCGACGACGCCGACGTCGCTTCCCGCGAACCCCACGGCCGGATCGTGTCCAGCCCGGGGATCGACGGCAGGCGCGGCACGCTGCCGGTGCAGACGATCACCGCGTGCCGCGCGGTCAGTACGCGGTCGCCGTCGACGGTCACTTCCCGCTCACCGGTGATCACGCCGTGCCCGCGGACCGGTTCGATGCCGGCGCCGCGCGCCCAGTCGACCTGCCCCGAGTCGTCGCCCTTGCCGGTGAACCAGTCACGGCGGGCGAACACCTGGGCGGGGTCGAGCCGGTCGTCGACCGAAACTCCGGGCATCCGCTTCGCCGCGGCGAGGAGATTTCCCGGCCGCAGCAACGCCTTGCTTGGGATACAAGCCCAGTAAGAGCACTCGCCGCCGAAGCGTTCGTGCTCGACGAGGGCGACCTTGAGGCCTCCGCGAGCCGCTCGTTCGGCGGCCACCTCCCCCACCGGACCCGCACCGACCACCACTACGTCAAAACTCTGTCCAGCCATGGGTTCAGCGCACACCACTACGCTGGATCACGCAAGCCAGCGGCTATCCTCGTCACCGAAGCTGCAAGTTATCGGCGGCACCGGGGTGTCGCCGGACCCGGTGCCGCGAAAACCACACGTTCGAGCACTGGAGGTCTGTCGTGGCCAGAAACACGGCTGTGCGGTTGCTGGATGATCTGACGGGGGAGCCCGCCGCGGAGACCGTCGGATTCGCGCTGGACGGCATCGACTACGACATCGACCTTTCCTTCGCCAACGCCGAGGCGTTGCGCGAACTGCTGCGGCGGTACGCCGACGCCGGACGCCGCACCGGCGGCCGCAAGCAGCGGCCGCGGCTCGTCCCGGGCGCGAAGAAGCCCCGGGCGAAGGCGGCACCGAAGACGGCGAAGCCGGTCGCCGGGCGCCGCGCGGCCACCACCAAAGCTGCCCCTGCCAAGGCGGCGCCCAAGGCAGCCACGACGAAGACCACGACGGCGAAAACCGCGGCCAAGCCCGCCGCGGCGAAGACCACCAAGGCGAAGGCCGAGCCCGCGAAGGCCACCCCTGTCCGGAAGACGGCGGAGCCGAAGAAGACCACCCGGGCGTCCACGCGCAAGGTGCCCACGGTCACGTTCTCCGCGGCCGAGTAGGTCCACAGTAGACCGACCGAAGGCCGCCATCAGGACGTCAGAGCTTTCGCTATGAAAGATGCATCGCCTCACGGGGGCTTTACATGTGGCTGTGATGGCGGCCTGCTTTGCGCCGTCTCTGAGTCAGGCCGCGCGCTGGGCGCCGTCCGCGTGCCAGGCGGGGTAGCGGTAGCGGGTGTGCAGCAACGTCCGCTGCCGCGCCAGTTCGGCGGCCGACGGCGGGCGCGGCACGAGCGTCCCGAGGAGGTGCGACGCCGCCGCCCGCACCGCCGCCTCGACCGCGGGGAAGCCGGGCCGCAGGCCGTGCTCGGCCAGCGACGCCACCGGGCTGCGGTGGGAGTCGAGCGGCCGCGGGTCCGGCGGCGCGCTCGTCAGGTAGCGGCCGACGAGCCCGGCGGACGTCTCGACCAGCAGCGTCGAGTGGGCCAGCAATCCGGTCTTCGTGCGGAACACGGCGAAGCCGCACAACTTCGCGTCGCCGACGAACAGCCCGCGATCCCCGATCCTCGGCACCAGCCCGAGCTGGTCGACCGCGGCGCTCATCACCTGGCCGAGCGCCTCCAGGGGCCGGTCGGCCGGCCCCGGCAACACAAGGGTGACGTTGAGATTGCCCGGGTCGTGGAACACGGTGCCGCCGCCGCTGGCCCGCCGAAGCACCGGGACGCCGTCGTGGGCGCACTCCTCGACGCGCACCTCGCGGGCGAGGCGCTGCCCTCGTCCGACCACGACGCAGACCGGGTTGCGCCAGAGCCACAGCACCGGTGACTCCGGCGCGACCCGGAGGAGCGCTTCGTCGAACGCGAGGTTTTCGGCCGGGTCGGTGAACGCCGCACGCACATCCGACCCGCTCGTCATAGCGCTTTGAGTTCCTCCACGATGTCGCCCACCGACGACTTGGCGTCCCCGAAGAGCATGCTGGTCTTCGGATCGTAGAACAGGTCGTTGTCGATGCCGGCGAAGCCGGAGCTCATCCCGCGTTTCAAGACGATCACGGACCGGCTCTCGTTGACCTTGAGGATCGGCATCCCGTAGATCGGCGAGCTCGGGTCGGTCTGCGCGGCCGGGTTGGTGACGTCATTCGCGCCGATCACCAGCGCGACGTCGGTCTGGGCGAACTCGGAGTTGATCTCGTCCATCTCCTTGAGCTGCTCGTAGGGCACGTCGGCCTCGGCGAGCAGCACGTTCATGTGCCCGGGCATCCGGCCGGCCACCGGGTGGATCGCGTAGGCGACCGTGATCCCCTTCTTCTCCAGCAGCTTCGCCATCTCCCGGACGGTGTGCTGCGCCTGCGCCACGGCCATGCCGTAGCCGGGCACCACGACGACCTTGCTGGCGTACGCCATCTGGATCGCGGTGTCGGCGGCGCTCGTCGAGCGCACCGGACGCGCCTCCTTCGGCCCGCCGGACGCGATCGCCGGACCGCCGCCGAAGCCGCCCGCGACGATCGCCGGGATGGACCGGTTCATCGCCTTGGCCATCAGGTTGGTCAGGATCGAGCCGGACGCGCCGACGATCATGCCGGCCACGATCAGCGCCGTGTTGTCCAGCGCGAGGCCCATGGCCGCGGCCGAGAGCCCGGTGAACGCGTTGAGCAGCGAGATCACCACCGGCATGTCCGCGCCGCCGATCGGCAGCACCACGGTGAGCCCGAGGATGCCGGCCGCGACGAGCAGCCCGACGATCAGCCACCCGGAGTCGCCGCCGGCGACGATGATCACCGCGCACGCAAGGGCGATCAGCAGGAGCAGCGCGTTGACCGGCTGCTGCAGCTTGCCCATCGTGACCGGGCGGCCGCTGATCAGCTCCTGGAGCTTGCCGAACGCGATGTTCGAGCCCCAGAAGGAGATCGACCCGATGATCGCCGCTAACAGCGACGCGATCGCGATGTACGCCGGTTCGTGCGCGTAGCCGTCGGTGGAGTTGAACTCCACCCACGCGATGAGCGCGACGGCGCCGCCGCCGACGCCGTTGAACAACGCCACCATCTGCGGCATCGCGGTCATCTTGACCTTGCGCGCGGACGGCACGCCGACCAGCACGCCGATCGCGACGCCGAGGATGATCAGCAGCCAGTTGCCCATGCCCGGGGTGAGCAGGGTCGCGATCACCGCGATGCCCATGCCGACCGCGGCGATCCAGTTGCCGCGGACCGCGGTGCGCGGGCCGGTGAGGCCCATCAGGCCGTAGATGAAGAGGGCGAACGCGACGATGTAGAGGATCGCGACGAAGTCGGTCACTTCTCGTCCTCCTCACCGGGAGCGGGTTTCTTGGCCTTGAACATCGACAGCATCCGGTCGGTGACGAGGAAGCCGCCGACGACGTTGATCGTGCCGAAGGCGATCGCGATCACCAGCAGGATCTTGTTGAACACGCCGTCGACGCCGAGGCCGAGCACGACCAGCCCGCCGAGCAGCACGATGCCGTGGATGGCGTTGGTGCCGGACATCAGCGGGGTGTGCAGGGTGTTGGGGACCTTGGAGATGACGGCGAAGCCGACGAACCCGGCGAGCACGAGCACCGCCAGGTTCTGGACAAGCGGGCTCACGCGCCCACCCCGCTGACGCTCGGTGCGCCATTCGCCAAAGGCGCGGTGTTGAACGGTTCACTCGCAGGCTCGTTCACGACGCGCTCCCTTCGCGCCCGGCCACGCAGGCACCGGCGACGATTTCGTCTTCGAAGTTCAGCTCCAGCGCGCCTTCCTTCGTCACCAGCAGCTCCAGCAGCTCGGTGACGTTGCGCGCGTACAGCTCGCTGGCGTGCGAAGGCATTTCGGCGGGCAGGTTGAGCGGGGACGAGATGGTGACGTCGTACTCCACGACGTCCTCGCCCGGCTTGGTCAGCTCGCAGTTGCCGCCGCTCTCGCCGGCGAGGTCGACGACGACCGACCCGGCCGGCATGCCCTTGACGGCGTCCGCGGTGACCAGGGTCGGCGCCTTGCGGCCCGGCACCAGCGCCGCGGTGATCACGACGTCGAACCTCGTGATGGCCTCGGTGAGCCGCCGCTGCTGCTCCGCGCGCTCCTCCGCGGTCAGCTCGCGGGCGTACCCGCCTTCGCCCACCGCCTCGATGCCGAGGTCCAGGAACTGCGCGCCCAGGGACTTGACCTGCTCGCCGACCTCGGGCCGCACGTCGTAGCCGGTGGTCTGCGCGCCGAGCCGTTTGGCGGTGGCCAGCGCCTGCAGGCCCGCGACGCCGGCGCCGAGCACCAGCACCTTGGCCGGCGGCACGGTGCCCGCCGCCGTGGTGAGCATCGGAAAGAACCGCGGGAGTTTCTGGGCCGCGAGCAGCACCGCGCGGTAGCCGCCGATGCTTGCCTGCGACGACAGCGCGTCCATGGCCTGGGCCCGGGAGATGCGCGGGATCGCCTCCATCGCGAACGCCCGGAGGCCCGCTTCTTCGAGCTTCGCGAGCCCCTCTGGATTGCCGCGGGGGTCGAGGAAGCCGACGAGCACGGTGCCCCGGCTCAGTTTCGCGACCTCTTCCGGCGCGGGTGGCGCCACCTTCACGACGATCGGCGCTTCCCACGCGTCGCCGAGTTCGGCGCCCGCCTGGGTGTACGCGTCGTCACTCAGGTGCGCACTGGCCCCGGCGCCCGGTTCGACGACGACGCGCAGCCCGCGCTGCGTGAGCCGCCCGACCAGTTTGGGCACCATGGCCACCCGGCGCTCCCCGGGGCGCGACTCGGCCACCACACCCACGGTGAGCTGCTGAACCTGTTCGCTGTCCGCCACACGACCTCCTCATCGGCGAGGCACGATCCGAGGGTTGTACCACGCCGGACCGACAGTCCCCAGTGACTTGGGTCGAAAGTCTCGGGGATGTGCCAGAAGATACGAGCGTCAGGCAGGAATTGTTCAGCTGGTTTTCCAGTGCGGCACCGCGAGGAGTACCAGCCGGAGCCGTTTTTCCGCCATTCCGGTGATTTTCGGGTCCTCACCTGGGCGGGCTTCGAGCAGTTCGACAATCGTCGTGAGCATCACGGAAACGATCAAGTCGGCCAGCATGTGCAGGTCTTCGGTGCTCCACGCGCGCAGTGGCGCGAACCGGGCGAGGTCGATCGCGAGGTCGCCGGAGAACATCCGCAGTTCGGCGGCGATGGCCCGGGCGAGCGGGCCGCCGCCGTAGCGCTCGCGCGTCAGGAACCGGAAATGGTCCTCGTTCGCCCGGACGAATTGCTGGACCGTGGCCACCGAGGCGCTGACCATCCCCTGGTAGGTGTCCGGATCGGCGCGGGCGGAGCGCATCATGCCGCGCAGCGTGCGCGTCGCTTCTTCGACGAGCGCGACGCCCAGTTCCTCCATCGAGGCGAAGTGCCGGTAGAACGCCGTCGGCACCAGGCCGGCGCCTTTCGCGACCTCGCGCAGGGAAAGGCTCGCGAACGGGCGGTCGGCCAGCAGGTCCAGGGCGGTGTCCAGCAGCGCCTGACGCGTGCGCAGCTTGCGCTCCTGACGGCTCACTGGTTCCTCTGACACGGGTTCCAGCGTACGGACTTCTTTTGGGGGTGCAGGGGGCCTGCCCCCTGCCGGGCTCGGGGCGGAGCCCCGCTCGACACAGCGTCCACTGCGTTGTTCACGTCACATCCTCCGCGTTCCAAGTTGACAGGTGCTCCACTCCTGCAGTGCACTATTCAGTGTACGGTCGTTCACTGTAACCGAGGAGGACCGATGACGGCGCTCATCCCCCGGCGGGTGCGCGGCCTCGCCTCGCTGGCCGAGGCACTGCTGACACCGCACGGGATGGACCGCTACCTGGAGCTCGTCGACCCGATGCTGGTCCGCCGCGAGATCCGCGGGCTGGTCACGGTGGTGCGCAAGCAGACGCCGGACAGCGTCACCCTCACCGTGAAGCCCAGCCGCGCGTGGCCCGGCTTCACCGCCGGCCAGTACGTCCGCCTGCAGGTGGAGATCGACGGTGTCCGGCGGACGCGCTGCTACTCGCCGTGCGGTTCGCAGTACGACGGCGAACTGGAGTTCACGGTCAAGGAGCAGGGCCTGGTCTCCGGGCACCTGAACCGCGCGATCCGCGCCGGGTCGCTGGTCGGTCTGTCCACTCCGGACGGTACGTTCACGCTGCCCGCCACCCGGCCGGACCGCGTGCTGCTGATCAGCGGCGGCAGCGGGGTCACCCCGGTGCTCGCCATGGCGCGCACCCTGGTCGCCGAGGGCCACCCCGGCGAGATGGTGTTCCTGCACTACTCGAACGGCCCGGCCGACGCGCTCTACCGCACCGAACTGGCCGAGCTCGCCGCCCGGCACCCCGGGCTGCGGGTGGTGCACGCCTACACCCATTCGAAGGGTGGCGATCTACGCGGTTTCTTCTCGCCGGAGCACCTGGAGCGGGTCGCGCCGTGGTACCGCGACGCGGAGACGTTCGTCTGCGGCCCGAAGCCGCTGATGGACTCCGTGCGCGAGCAGTTGGGTGAACGGGTGCACACCGAAGAGTTCACGCCGCCGGCGTTGACCTTCGACACGGAGAACGCCGAAGGCCAGGTGCGCTTCAAGCGCAGCGGGCGCGAGTGCGCCAACTCCGGGAAGCCGTTGCTGGAGCAGGCCGAGGAAGCCGGGCTCTCGCCGGAGCACGGCTGCCGGATGGGCATCTGCTTCTCCTGCACCCAGCTCAAGACCGCCGGGCGCGTCCGCAACGCCAAGACGGGCGAGATCTCCGGCGAAGAAGACGAAGAAATCCAGCTCTGCATCTCCGTCCCGGTCGGGGACGTCGAGATCGACGCTTAAGGAGTTCACCATGACGGGCCTGCAGGACCGCCTCACCCCGGACCAGGTCGAGGAGTTCGGCCAGGAGCTCGACGCGCTGCGCCAGCGGATCGTCGACGACCTTGGCCAGGAAGACGTCGACTACATCCACGACATCATCAAGAAGCAGCGCGGCCTGGAGGTCGCCGGGCGGGCGCTGCTGTTCGCCGGGTTCTTCCCGCCCGCGTGGCTCGCCGGCGTCGGCGCGCTGTCGGTCGCCAAGATCCTCGACAACATGGAGATCGGCCACAACGTCATGCACGGCCAGTACGACTGGACGCGCGACCCGGCGCTGAGTTCGCAGCGGTTCGAGTGGGACAACGTCGCGCCGGCGGAGAACTGGCGGCATTCCCACAACTACCTGCACCACACCTACACCAACATCCTCGACAAGGACCGCGACATCGGTTACGGCGTCCTGCGTCTGGACCCGGCCCAGAAGTGGCACCCGTACTACCTGGGCAACCCGGTGTACGCGCTGGCGCTGGCGTTCATGTTCCAGTGGGGCGTGATGCTGCACGACCTCGAATTCGACCGGATCCTCAAGGGCGAGCGGAAGTGGTCGGACACCACCGACGTCGTCCGCAAGATGGTGAAGAAGGCGTCCCAGCAGGTCGGCAAGGACTACGTGCTGTTCCCGCTGCTGACCGGCCCGCTGGCGCCGCTGACCTTCGCCGGCAACGCGACCGCGAACCTGGTCCGCAACCTGTGGTCGTTCTCGATCATCTTCTGCGGCCACTTCCCCGCCGACGTCGAGAGCTTCACCGAAGAGGAGACGGCTTCGGAGACACGCGGCCAGTGGTACCTCCGGCAGATCCTCGGCTCGGCGAACATCTCCGGCGGCCCGCTGTTCCACATCATGAGCGGCAACCTCTCGCACCAGATCGAGCACCACCTGTTCCCGGACATCCCGGCGCGCCGGTACCCGGAAATCGCCGGCGAGGTGCGCGCGATCTGCGAGAAGTACGGCCTGCCGTACCACACCGGGCCGCTGCACAAGCAGCTTTGGTCGGTGGCGAAGAAGATCGTCAAGCTCGCGCTGCCGCGGACCGGGCCGTCGCCGGTTACGGTGGAACCCGACCGGCAGCTCCGAGCAGCGTGAGGGTGACATGGTGGGTCAGTTCGAACGGGAGAAGGACACCCTGCAGGTGATCACCGAATCGGCCGCGACGCACGTCGGCAACATCGCGAGCATCATCACCGGGGCGATCCGCGACATCGCCCGCGAAACCGGTGACTGGCTCACCGACGTCATCGAGATGCGCGAAGCCGCGCAGAAGGCCCGGGAGGACGACCCGGACACTCCCTGAGCCCAAGTCCGTGAAGGCCACCTTGAGCCCCTTCGAGGTGGCCTTCACGACTTTCGGCGCCGGAAATGTCGGTGCCCCGCGGTAGCGTGGAAAACGGGGGGCGCCCCCGCGGGCGGCCTCACCACTCGGCAAGACTTGCCGGGCCCCGCCCAGCCGTCCGGGCACTTTCCCGGGGTCGTCCCGGGGGAAAACCGGATGGGCACCTTCGCCGAACCGGGTGAGACTGGCACCGTGACCAGCCTTGACCTGCCTCGCCCCCACCTGCTGCGCCGCGTGTTCGGCCCTCTCGCCGCACGGGACTTCTGGGCCGAGTACGCCTGGTTGTGGCTCTCCGGCCCGCTCACCGTCTTCTCCCTGCTCAGCTTCCTCGTGTTGCTCGCGGCCGGTCTGTGGCTGACGCCGGTGCTGCTCGGGTTCCTGGTGCTCGCCGGCGCGATCCTCTACGTCCGCGGTCTCGGCGCCGCCCACCGTCGCCTCGCCAGGGCCCTGCTCGGGGTGAGCGTGCCCGCGCCGCGCCGTCCCGAACTGAAGCCCGGGCTGTGGAGCTGGGTCAAGGCCCGCGTCGGCGATCCGGCGGGCTGGCGCGTGGCCGGCTACCTGCTGCTGCGGCTTCCGCTCACCATCGCCGGGCTGTTCGCGATCACCGTCGCGACGCTCTACGGCCTCGCCGCCACCCCCTTCGCCTTCTTCTGGTTCCCGATGGGCGAACAGCAGCTGCCGGTTTTCGAAATCCACACCGGCAACTGGGCGGGTGCGCTGGCCTGGTCCGCGTCGGGGTTGCTGGTGCTCGTGGGGCTGCCGTGGGTGACCCACGCCTTCGTCGCGCTCGACCGGCTGCTCGTCGTCGGGCTGCTCGGCGAGCGCGTGCTGTCCGAGCGGGTCCGCGACCTGGAAGCGAGCCGCGCGACGGCGGTCGAGGACGCCGCCCTGCGGCTGCGGCGCATCGAGCGCGACCTCCACGACGGCGCCCAGGCCCAGCTCGTCGCGCTGGCGATGAAACTGGGCCTGGCCAAGGACGAGCTGAACGCCGACGACCTCGACCTGGTCCAGGTGAAGCAGCTGGTCACCGCCGCTCACACCAACGCGAAACAGGCGCTGACCGAACTGCGGGACCTCGCCCGCGGCATCCACCCGGCGGCCCTGGACGCGGGCCTCGACGTCGCCCTCTCCACGCTCGTCGCGACGTCCGGGATCGACGCGCGGGTCACCGTGGACCTGCCGCGCCGCCCGCCGCCGTCGCTGGAGACGATCCTCTACTTCAGCGCCGCCGAGCTGCTCACGAACGCCGCCAAGCACGGACGCGCGGCGACGTCGGTCGAAGTGACCGATGACCACGAAGTCTTGCGGCTGCGAGTGCGCGACCGCGGCCCGGGCGGTGCCCGGATCGTGCCGGGCGGCGGGCTGGCCGGGGTCGCCGAACGGCTGCGGACGGTCGACGGTGAGCTGACCGTCACGAGCCCGCCGGGTGGTCCGACCGAAGTGACCGCGCGGGTGCCGCTGCCCCGCTAGGGTTCGCGGCATGCGGATCGTCATCGCGGAGGACTCGACCATCCTGCGCCAGGGTCTCGTCGAGCTCTTGACCTTCCGCGGCCACGAGGTCGTCGCCGCGGTGAAGGACGCCGACGCGCTGCGAGCCGCCGTCGGGAGCCACACCCCGGACGTGTCCATAGTGGACATCCGGATGCCGCCGACGCACACCGACGAAGGCCTGCGAGCGGCGATCGCGCTGCGCGCCGAGCTGCCGGGGTGCGCGATCCTGCTGTTCTCCCAATACGTCGAGACGAAGTACGCGGCCCAGCTGCTGGCCGACCGCGCGGGCGGCGTCGGCTACCTGCTGAAGGACCGCGTCGCCGAGGTGTCGGACTTCCTCGACGCGCTGCGCCGGGTCGCGGACGGCGAAACGGTGCTCGACCCCGAAGTCGTCAGCCAGCTCTTCTCGGCGACGCGCCAGACCGACGCGCTCGGCGGGCTCACACCGCGGGAACGCGAGGTGCTGGGCCTGATGGCGGAAGGCCGGTCGAACTCCGCGATCGCGGCGAAACTGTTCCTCTCGGCCGGTTCCGTGGAGAAGTACGTGACGTCGATCTTCGGCAAGCTCGGCCTGCCACCGTCCGAAGGGGACAACCGCCGGGTGCTCGCCGTGCTGCGCTACCTCGATTCCTGAGCGAGCAGCCCGTCGACGAAGGCGCGTAGCCCCCGGACGTAGGTGTCGCGGGCGGTCAGCTCCGGCCAGCGGTCGCCGATCGCGGCCAGGCTGGGGAACCGGGACGCGTCCAAGCCTTCGAAGACCGTGTCGCGGTAGCGGGGGCGGTCCTCCGCCGCGCGTCGCCCGGCGCGGGCCCGGACCAGGATTTCGCCCACCGTGTAGTACCAGACGTTCCGGTACAGCTCGACGGCCTGGTCGGGGGTGCGGCCGCAGGCGATCGCGCCGCCGACGACGGCCTCCACCATCCACAGCGCCGACTCGCCGAGGAGGTCGTCGGCCGTCAGGACTTCGACCGCCTGCGGCCAGGCGGCCAGCGAGTCGTGCATGACGGTGGCCGCGGCGACGATCCGCTCCCGCGGGTCCGCCGGCAGCTCCGGCCGGGGCAGCCGTTCGGCGTAGTACTCGAGCAGCTGGACCAGCAGGTCGTCCTTGTCGCGGACGTGGTGGTACAGCGTCGTCGCGCCGACGCCGAGCTCCGCGGCCAGCCGGCGGACCGTCAGCTTCTCCCAGCCGTCGCGGTCGAGGATGGCCCGCGCCGCTTCGAGGATCTGCGGACGGGACGTCGAGGGCGGCCGTCCGATGCGGCCGGACGGCCCGGCGGGTCGTGGCATTCCCCCATCATGCCCGCCACGCGTTCGACACGCGCCGCGCGCCGGTGCTACTTTCGGAACATGTTCGAAAACTCGACGGACAGAACTGGGGAACGCTCATGACCACGGAAAGACGGCCGACCCTGGTGGTGTGCCTCGCGGTCTTCGGCCTGATGGCCGGCCAGCAGCTGCTCAACCCGATCCTCCCGCCGCTCGCCCGCGAGTTCGGGTTCAGCGAGTTCGCGCTGGGTGCCGTCTGGGCGGTCGGCGGCGCGGGCGTCGTGCTGGCCAGCCCGTTCTGGGGCCGCCGGACCACGCGCTGGGGGCACCGGCCGGTTCTGCTGATCTCGCTGGCCGGCGCCATGGCCGGCCTGCTCGGGTTCGCCTTCGTCGCCCAGGCCGGGCTCGGCGGGTCCCTCGCCGTACCCGTGCTGTTCGCGGCGGTCCTGCTCACCCGCGGCCTGGTGTTCGGCCTGTCCTGGGCGGCGACGCCGGTGACCGCGCAGTCCTACATCGCCGACATGACTTCGGGCCCGGCCGAACGCGTGCGCGGGATGTCGATGTTCGGTGCGGCCCAGGGGCTCGCGCTGGCCGTCGGCCCGGCGCTCGGCGGCGTCCTGAGCCTGACCGGCGACCTGCTCGTCCCGGTCTACGCGGCGCCGGTGCTCCTGGCCGTGATCACCGTCGTGATCGCGCTCGCGCTGCCGAAACCGCCGAAGCGCCAGGCGCCTCCCGCCACGGTGAAGGTCAGCCCGTTCGACCGGCGCCTGTGGCCGTTCCTGACCATCGGCTTCGGCCTGTACCTCGCGCTCGCGATCGTCCTCATGACGATCGGCTTCCTGGTGCAGGACAGGCTGAACCTCGCCGCGACGGAGACCGGCCCGACGACGAGCCTCGTCATGCTGGCCGGCGCGGGAACGATCATCCTCGTCCAGGTGGTGGCCGTCCCGCGGCTCGGCTGGACGCCACTGCGGCTCGTCCGGGTGGGCGCGGTCGTCATGACCGGCGGCATGCTCGCGGTGACCGTCGCCTCGACCGGGCCGCTGCTCGGCGCCGCGGTGGCCACGCTCGGCGCCGGGATGGGCTTCGCCACGCCAGGGTTCATGTCCGCGCCGACCCTCCTGGCGACGCGAGACGAGCAGGGCGCCGTCGCCGGGCTGATGGGGTCGAGCAGCGCCCTCGCGTTCATGGGCGGCCCGCTGCTGGGGACCGGCCTGTACGAGATCGCCCCCACGGTCCCGTACGCCGCGGGCGCGGTGCTGCTCGCGGGGTTGGCCGTCTTCGCGTTCACCCGCCTCGGCACGCTGACCCGGCAACCCGCGAAGGTGCCTGTCGCTCCCTAGGCTGGGGCGCATGTACTCCACCGAGATCGAGGTCCGCACCGGCTCCGAAGCCGTCGTCCACGACCTCACCCACGAAGCCGAGGCCTTCCTGCGCGACGCCGACGCGGCCGACGGGCTGCTGCACGTCTGGGTCCCGCACGCCACCGCCGGGCTGGCGATCCTCGAGACCGGCGCGGGCAGCGACGACGACCTGCTGGCCGCGCTCGACCAGCTGCTCCCCCGCGACGGCCGCTGGCGGCACCGGCACGGGAGCCCGGGGCACGGCCGTGACCACGTGCTCCCGGCGCTGGTGCCGCCCTACGCGACGATCCCGGTGCTCGGCGGCGTGCTCGCGCTGGGCACCTGGCAGTCGGTCTGCCTAGTGGACACCAACCTCGACAACCCGGTCCGCAAGGTGCGGTTCAGCTTCCTGACGGGCTGACCGCCCCGGCCACAGCGTCACCAGCAGGCCCGCGGCCAGCAGGGCGCCGAGGACCCAGAGCCCGGTCGTGACGTCGGGTGCGCCGGGCGCGCCTTGGAGCAGGCTGCGCAGGCCTTCGGCGGAGAAGCGGAACGGCGTCCACGACCACAGCAGCGCGCGGTAGGCCGGGTTCAGCAGCTCTGGCACCTGCCCGGCGACCGCGGGCGCGACCAGGTACAGCGGGCCGAGGACGGCCATCGCGCGCAGGCCGAGCAGGCGCAGCAACCCCGCCTGCAGCGCCGCGAAGGCTGTCGCGGCGAGGAACACGAAGCCGAGGACGTCCGCGTTCAGGGGCAACGACGAGTCCCACAGCGCGAAGAACCCGGCCACCACCGCCGTGACCAGCACGCCGGCCCCGGCGACCTGCAGAAACCGCGCCCCGGCGCCGACCGTGCGGCCGGTGCGCTTGGCCAGCTGCGTCAGCGCGAGACCGGCGACGAGCGCGCCGATCCAGGCCAGCGCGCTCGCGGCCAGTGGCGCGGTCCGGCCGGCGACGGTCACCGGGTGCAGCACCTCCTGTTTCGGCGGGCCGGCGAGTGCGCTCGCGGCGCCCGTCAGCGCCTGCTGCGCGATCTGGGTGCCGGCCGGGTTGACCGCCCCGGATGTCACCACGGTCGCGACCGGTCCCGGCGCGAGTTCGAGCACGCCGTAGACCTTCTTGTCTTCCAGCAGCTTCCGCGCGTCGGCCGGGGTGGCGACCGTCCAGTCGAGCTGGCCGCCACCGTGTCCGGCGATGCGCTGAGCGATGTCCGGTGGCGCGGCGACGGCGACCGGGACGTGGTCCGGCGCGACAGTGGCCTGGGCGCCGAAGGTAAGGAATCCCAGCACCACCGCCACCAGCGCGCCGGCCACGGCGGCGACCAGGGCGATCACCCCGGCGGGGCGCCGGACAGGACTGGTCATGACAGCCTCCAGTTATTCTTCGCTTGTTGAATTACGTCAAGGTACGACCCGGCTTCCCAGAAGTCAACGCGTGTTGAATAATTCCGCCGGTAACCTCGTGCTCGTGACGAAGAACGCGGCTGGTGCTCTGGGACATCGACCACACGCTCGTGGACTTCGCCGAGCTGGGCGCGGCCTGGTACGCGACCGCGTTCACCGCCGCGACCGGGGCGAACCTGCGCGTGTACCCGGTGTTCGGCGGCCGCACCGAGCTCGCGACGACGACCGAACTGCTCACCGCGAACGGCTTCGACGCCGACGAGGAGACGATCCAGGCGCTGTTCAAGGCACTGGTGGCGGAGTCGGAACGCGCGATGCACCGCTTCGCGGCCGAAGCCCGCGCGCTGCCGGGCGCGATCGAGGCGCTGACCGCGTTCGCCGGGCACGGCGGAGTCGTCCAGACGCTCGTCACCGGAAACCTGCCGGAGATCTCGCGGCACAAGCTCGCCGCGTTCGGCCTGCTCGAGCACCTCGACCTGGAGATCGGCGGCTACGGCACGCTTTCGGTACACCGCCCGGACCTGGTGCCGCACGCGGTGGCACTGGCCGCGGCCAAGCACGGCACGCGGTTCGACAACGACGCGGTCGTCGTCATCGGCGACACTCCGAACGACGTCCGGGCCGCGCTGGACCACGGCGCGGTGGCGATCGCGGTCGCGACCGGCCGCTTCACCGCCGAAGAACTCCGGGCGGCGGGCGCGCACACCGTGCTGCCGGACCTGGCCGACACCGACGCCGTCCGGCGCGTGGTCCTCGGCTGAGTGTCCCACGTCGTCCCGGGGAGGGGACACCCCTCAACCGAAGGGAGGATACCCCTAAGGGAAATCTCGTCCCTTAGCCCGATGGCCACCACGGCGGGACCCCGCCATGCTTTTGGGCATGACTGAAGCAGCGTCGGCGGTCGAGCCCGCCGCAGGGGGACGCATCCGGGCCACGGTCACGGTGCTCAGAGAGCGGCTGCCCTTCACCAGCAGTGTCACGCTCGCCATGCTCGTGCTCGCCGTCGCGACCGGGGCGCTCTGGAACGCCGCCGAAGACCGCGCCGCCTTCCCGTTCGTCGCCTACGGGCTGCCGTCGCTGGAGGACGGCCGGTGGTGGACCATGCTCACCGGACCGTTCTTCGCCGTCATCCCCTGGTACTACCTGCCGATGGTCGGCAGCTTCGCGCTCTTCGCCGGCTTCGCCGAGTGGCAGCTGGGGACGCGGCGCGCGATGGCCGTGACCATCGGCGGCCAGTTCGCGTCGGTGCTCGTCGCGACCCAGTTCCTCGCGCTGTGCCGCAACTCCGGCTGGCTGTGGGCGGAACGGGTCGCGGGCAGTCTCGACGTCGGGTTCTCCGGCGGCGCGCTCGCCGCGGTCGCGGTCGCCAGCGCGACGCTGCGGCCGCCGTGGGCGCTGCGCCTGCGGGCCGGGCTCTGCGTGTACGCCGGGGTCGCCATCGTCTACGTCGGCACGCTGGCCGACCTCGTGCACTTCTTCGCGCTGCTGCTGGCGATCCCGGTCGGGAAACGGCTCGTCGGCGCGCGGCGGGTCGCCGACGCCGGGCCGAACGTGCGGGAGTGGCGGCTGCTGACCGTAGCCGGCCTGCTGCTGCTCACCATCGCCGAGGTCGTCATGTTCCTGGTGCCCGGCGACGGCCCGTTCGGTTCGGACGAAGGGGTTTCGCTGTCGGGACTCGAGCTGGCGATCCTGGTCCTGCTGGTGGTGCCGATGCTCAACGGGCTCCGCAAGGGCAGCCGCGTCGCGTGGCGCTGGGCCGTCGCCATGGCGGCTTTCGTGACGCTGCAAGGACTCGTCACCGCCACGCTCCTCGGGCTGGCCGACGTCTTCGGCGGCGACTACGACGTCGCGGGCCTGCCGCTGTTCTTCGTGGACAATCTCCTGTGGACGGTCGAGCTGATCGTGCTGGTCGCCGCGCGGCACGCCTTCCGCGTGCCTTCGCGACGCCGGCTGCGGCGCCACGCGCAGGGTCCGGGGGCGGCGCTGGCCCGCACGCTGCTCGGGCGGCACGGCGGCAGCACGCTGTCGTGGATGACGACGTGGCCGCGCAACACCTACTTCGTCCGCGAGGACGGCCGTTCGTACCTCGCCTACCGCCGGCACGCCGGGGTGGCGGTCGCGCTCGGCGACCCGATCGCCCCGGACGGCACCACGGCGGCCACGGTCACCGAATTCACCGCGATGTGCGAGAACTCCGGCCTGGTGCCGTGCGTGTTCTCGGCGACGGAAGCGACCGTCGCGGCGACGCGCGAGCAAGGCTGGCAGCACGTCCAGGTGGCCGAGGACAACGTGCTCGACCTGGACGGCCTCGAGTTCCGTGGCAAGGTGTGGCAGGACGTCCGGTCGGCGCTGAACAAGGCCGCCAAGCAGGAGATCGGCTTCCGGCTGGTCCGCCTGGCCGATCAGCCGGAACCCATCCTCGCCCAGGTCCGGGCGCTGTCGGAGGAGTGGATGGCCGACAAGGCCATGCCGGAGATGGGCTTCACCCTCGGCGGCCTCGACGAGGCGATGGACCCGGCGACGCGGGTCGGCCTGGCGGTCGACGCGGAGGGCACGGTCCACGGCGTTACGTCGTGGTTGCCGGTGTACACGGGCGCGGGCAAGGTCGGCGGCTGGACACTGGACGTCATGCGCCGCAGCGCCCACGGTTTCCGCCCGGTGATGGAGTTCCTGATCGCGTCGGCCTGCCTGGCGTTCCGTGAGGAAGGCGCCCGGTTCGTCTCCCTGTCGGGCGCGCCGCTGGCCCGGAGCGACGACGGCGGCCCGGGCCGCGCGGTGGACCGGGTGCTGGAGTCGCTGGGGCGCGTCATGGAGCCATACTACGGTTTCCGTTCGCTGCACGCGTTCAAGGCGAAGTTCCAGCCCCGGCACGTCCCGCTGTACCTGGCCTACCGCGACGAAGCCGACCTCCCGCGGATCGGGCTCGCGCTGAGCCGCGCCTACCTCCCCGACGTCCGGCTGCGCGAGCTGGCGAAGCTGGTCAGTAGCTCTCGGGCACGCTGATCCGCTGCGGGAAGTGGATTCTCCGCCTGCTGACGACGTTCCGGTCCTTCTCGATCAGCCTGCCGTCGGTCAGCCGGAGCCAGTGGCCGTTCCGTGAGTCGGTGAAAGCGAGCATCACGCCCGGAGTCATGTCCGGGCGCCGCCATCCTTCGCGGATCGGCATCCGCCACTTCCCGGGCGGGAGGATGGCGTAGAGGTACTCGTCGTCCTCCACGTCCGGCCCGCGGTGCAGCGTGGACCCGGTCATCGGCAGGTGCCGCACGAGGTCGAACGAAACGACGACGTGGTTGATCGCCTCGGCGTTCGCGTTGGACACGATCATGTAGCCGTCGACCGGGCTCCCGTCTTCGAGCACGGTGCCGGGTTCGGCGCGTTCGATCCACGCGGTGACCTTCGCGGCCTGCTCCTGGCGTTCCCGCTGGGCCTGGCGGCGACGGTCCTCCTCCACCCGGCGGTTGTCCCGGATGGCGATCCACAGCGCCACCACGACCGCGCCGATCGTGCCGATGCCCCCCACCCACTGCCCGGAGGCGCCCCACCAGTCCGGGTCCCGCGGCTCGACAAGCCAGATCCACGCTTTCGCCAGCAACGGTCCGAAGAGGAGGAGAAACCCCGCGACGGCCAGCACCCCGAACGCTCCGGCCCGGATCCGCCCGAGCCGTCTGTCCGCATCACCGCTCATGGAGGCACAGCCTGCCGAATTCCGGCGCCACGCGGTAGGTGATCCGCGGCTTCGGCATCACTCCGTCAGCGGTGCCCCCGGCTCAAGCGCCCCAATGTGGCGTTGGTTGCGTCCAACGCACCGAACGCCACATTGGGTGCGCTGGACGCACCGAACGCCACATTGGGGCGCATGAAGCCCAGCCGGACACTGATGGCGCCGCCACGGACCCGATCGCAGCGCTAGCGATAGGTGGTCGGCGGTGGTGTGGTCGTGCTCCGGTCCCCCGCCGGGACGAACCGGTAGCTCCGCAGGATCCGCACCAGGTCCTCCCGCACCGAAGGCCCGGACCGGTCGCTGTCCGCGTACGCCACCACCACGCCCGACGCACCCGGGTCGCCCGCGAACGCCATCACCGCCACCAGCGCGTGCTTCGCCGCGCACCCGTCCGTCTTCGTCGGAACCACTTCCGCGACCACGATCCGGGCCGGCGCCTTCGTGCCGTCGGCCTTCGTGAGCTGCGCGTCCGTGCCCGCGTCCGGAGTCACCTGGGCGAGCGGCCCGTTGTCCGGGCTGAACGCGCTCACCCCGACGTCGGTCGCCGCCTTGCGTGCCGCCGCGTCGAGGTCGGCCACCGGTTCGGTCGTGACGCCCGCGCCGCCGAGGTCGCTGTCGCCGCAGAAGTGCCTGCCCAGGAACGCGCTGGTGATCAGCGTGATCCCGGGGATCGCACCGGTCTTTCCCCAGCCGTGCAATGTGCCCGGCGCGGGTTCCCAGTTCGGCGGGACGTCGTAGGCGTAGGAACCGTCGTTGCCCACGACCGGCTGCCAGCCCGCGACGGCGGCGGGCGCCGCCACCCGGGGAGACGGCGTCACCACCACCGGCGAGAGCGGCGGCGTCGTCGACGACGAGGCGCGGTGCGGCTTGCCGACGCCCAGCGCGTTCAGCACGCCGGCGATCAGCGCGATGAGGGCGAGCCCGACCCACGGGGCCCGCGACGAGCGCCGCCACTTCGGCTTCTTCGCGGCCGGGCGGATCCGCTGCGGCTCGGAGCGCGGCGCGTCCGCGGGCTCGTAACCGCCGAACCCGCGAAGCGCCGCGTTGTCCTCGTACCCCGCCGTCGTGTCCTCACGGCGGCGGGAGAACAGCCCCATCCCCCGTCAGGACCGGACGAGCTTGACCAGGTGCTCGACGATCGCGTCGACCGCGATCTCCTCGCGCTCGCCGGAGCGCCGGTCCTTGACCTCGACGACGCCGTTGGCCAGGCCGCGCCCGACCACCAGGATGGTCGGCACGCCGACCAGCTCGGCGTCGGCGAACTTGACGCCCGGCGTCGCCTTGCGGTCGTCGAGGATGACCTCGAGGCCGGCCGCGTCGAGGTCGGCGGCGATCTTCTCGGCGCCGGCCGCGACCGTCTCGTCCTTGCCCGCGATGACGATGTGCACGTCGAACGGCGAGATCACGCGCGGCCAGATCAGGCCGAGGTCGTCGTGGTTCTGCTCGGCGAGCACGCCGACCAGCCGCGAGACGCCGACGCCGTACGAGCCCATCGTGATCCGGATCGGCTTCGAGTCGGGGCCGAGCGCGTCGACCTCGAACGCGTCGGTGTACTTGCGGCCGAGCTGGAAGATGTGCCCGATCTCGATGCCGCGCGCGGCGATCAGCGTGCCGTGCCCGTCCGGCGACGTGTCGCCCTCGCGGACCTCGGCGGCCTCGATCGTGCCGTCCGGGGTGAAGTCGCGGCCGGCCAGCAGGTCGACGACGTGGTGGTCGACCTTGTCGGCGCCGGTGACCCAGGCGGTGCCGGGGACGATCCGGGGGTCGGCGAGGTAGCGCACGCCGTTGTCCTGCAGCGCCTTCGGGCCGATGTAGCCCTTGACCAGGAACGGGTTCTTCGCGAAGTCGGCCTCGCCGAGCAGCTCGACCTCGGCGGGCTCCAGCGACGCTTCGAGGCGCTTCATGTCCACTTCGCGGTCACCGGGGAGCGCGACGCAGACCAGCTCCCACTCCTTCGCGCCGGGCTGACGCGTCTTGAGCATGACGTTCTTCAGCGTGTCCGCTGCGGTGAACGTGCGGCCCAGGCCCGCGTTGTTGAGGAAGTCGACCAGCGTCTCGATGGTCGGCGTGCCGGGCGTGTGGTGCACCTGCGCCTCGGGGCGGCCCTCGATCGGCTGCGCGGCCGGCGCGGGCGTGACGACGGCTTCGACGTTCGCCGCGTAACCCGACTCGGTGCTGCGGACGTAGGTGTCCTCACCCGTCTCGGCGACGGCGAGGAACTCCTCCGACGCCGAGCCGCCCATGGCCCCCGACGTCGCCTTGACCACGACGTACTCCAGGCCGAGGCGGTCGAACAGCTTTGTGTACGCGGCGCGGTGCGCCTGGTAGGAGCGCTCCAGGCCCTCGTCGTCGAGGTCGAACGAGTAGGAGTCCTTCATGACGAACTCGCGGCCGCGCAGGATGCCGGCGCGGGGGCGCGCTTCGTCGCGGTACTTCGTCTGGATCTGGTACAGCGTGACCGGGTAGTCGCGGTACGAGCTGTACTCACCCTTCACGGTGAGCGCGAACAGCTCCTCGTGCGTCGGGCCGAGCAGGTAGTCGGCGCCCTTGCGGTCCTTCAGGCGGAAGAGGCCGTCGCCGTATTCGGTCCAGCGGCCGGTGGCCTCGTAGGGCTCCCTCGGCAGCAGCGCGGGGAACTGGATCTCCTGCGCGCCGATGGCGTTCATCTCTTCGCGCACGACGGCCTCGATGCGGCGCAGCACCCGCAGGCCCAGCGGCAGCCAGGAGTACCCGCCCGGGGCGACCCGGCGGACGTAGCCGGCGCGCACCAGGAGCCGGTGGCTCGGCACCTCGGCGTCCGCCGGGTCCTCACGCAACGTGCGAAGGAACAACGACGAAGTCCTGGTGATCACTGCGGGTCTCCCTGCTCCGGGCGGGTGTGAAAGTCCCGCTCAGGGTAGTCAACGACCCGGCCGTGACTCCAACGGGTTACTCGGCGGCCGTTTTTGTCGGTGGTCGCCGCTAGCTTGCGGGGATGGCGATCCAGATGGGGATGATCACGATCGACTGCGCGGATCCCCGCGGCCTGGCGCGGTTTTGGACGGCGGCGCTGGGCACGACGGTGGCGCAGGACTACGAGGGCGAGTTCCTGATCCTCGCCCCGCCGCCAGGCGGGCTCTCGCTGGGGCTGCAGCGGGTAGCGGAGCCACGGGCGGGCAAGAACCGGGTTCACATCGACTTCGGCGGCGACGATCGTGGGGCGGAGGTGAAGCGGTTGGTGGAACTGGGCGCGAAGGAGGTGGCGGAGCACGAGATGCCGGGGTTGGCCTGGACGGTGCTGACGGATCCGGAGGGGAACGAGTTCTGCGTAGCGGAAGGGGAGGGCTGAGCGGGGTGGCGGCAGGGGAATCCGGTCCGGTTCCGGCCGGGCTCGCGGGGCCGAGCCGGTTCGGCGGCGCCTTCGGCGGAGCGTCACCGGCAGCACCCTGGCCGTCTCGGCGACCCGCCGGCCGCGACAACCTGCCAGGGCGACGCCGACGGTCCCCTGCCGCGCGAACACGGCGGCGGCCGAACTCGTCGCCCGGTCGCACGACCTGCCCTACAGCGGGTCCCCTCGGCGGTGAACGTCACGGCGAACGAGATCACCTCCACCGCGGCGACGGTCCGGCTCGGCGCGGGAGCGCGCTTCGACGTCCGCGACTCGGCCGGCTCGACGCACCTGGTCGTCGACCCGCGGGGCTACTACACGCGGTCGCGGGTAGAAAGGCGGCATGAGCGCTCGCGTACTGCTGCCGTGGACCGACATCGACGTGCCGGAAGGGCTCGACGCCGCGTACTACGACGGCGTCGAGCCCCCGCCGGCCGATCTCGGCGGCGTCGAGTTCTACGTGCTGCCCTACGACCGCGGGCCCGGAGGGGCGAAGCTGATCAAGGAGCTGCCGTCGCTGCGCGTGGTGCAGTCGCTGTCGGCCGGGGTGGAGGCGCTCGTACCGCTGCTGCCGGCGGGTGTCCGGCTGGCGAACGGGCGGGGTCTGCACGACCTGAGCGTCGCCGAACACACCCTCGCGCTGATCCACGCGGCGCAGCGGGACCTGCCTCGCTGGTTCGCGCAGCAGACGCGAGGCGAGTGGACGCGCGAGCACACGCGCTCCCTGGCCGACAGCCGTGTGCTGCTGGTCGGCTACGGCTCGATCGGGCAGGCCGTCGAGCGTCAGCTCCTCGCGGCGGAGGCGCCGGTGACGCGGGTGGCGAGCCGGGCGCGCCCGGACGAGGACGTCCACGGCGTCGCCGAGCTGCGCGACCTGCTGCCCCAGGCCGACATCGTGGTGCTGGTCCTGCCGGACACGCCGGACACGCGCGGCCTGATCGGCGCGGACGAGCTGGCCGCTCTTCCGGACGACGCCCTGGTGGTGAACGTCGGCCGCGGCACGGCGATCGACACGGACGCGTTGCTGGCCGAGACCCGCACCGGGCGGCTGCGCGCCGGTCTCGACGTCGTGGACCCGGAGCCCCTGCCCGCCGGCCATCCACTGTGGACGGTGCCGGGCGTGGTCATCACCCCGCACATCGCCGGCGGGTCGGCGTCGTTCTACCCGCGCGCGAAGAAGCTGGCGGCGGAGCAGCTGCGGAGGTACGTGCAGGGCGAGGAGCTGCTCAACCTCGTAGAGCGGTGACGGCGGCGGCCCACGCGGTCCGGGAAACGGTCAGCCGGCCCTGCGCCCGAGCCTTGGTGTCCCGGATTCCCACGGCCTGATCGAGCTTCACCTCGACACACTCGGACTGGACCCCGCTGTAGCTCGACTTGCGCCAAGTTGCGCTCATGCGACGGCCTCCGCGTTATCGTGCGACCTCCCGAAGCAAGGCCCGGGTGGCTTCCTCGGTCAATGCCTTGTCCATAAGCAGCTTAGCTGCCGAACTCGTCGCGAATCGCCACCTCGCTGATGATTGCGGTGAGCTTCACCGGGTTCGACTTGGTGAGAATGCGTTGCCTGGCAAGCCTCGTAACCAGACGGAGGTCTGCCTGCTCCACACTGATTCCGCCAGCGCTCAAAAGCGCCCGGGCGTAATCCGCGGATTGCAGGAGCCCGGGAATGATTGCGAGCGACCACATAGTGATGCGGGTGGCGGTGCGCTCGTACTCGACGATGCCACTCAGCGCGGGCGGAAGGTCCGACGGGTTGGAATCCAGCCAGTTGTCGTCCCTGGCGCGCCTGGCCAGGCGCATCATGCGGTCGTAGGTGGCGTCGTCCACACGGAGGCCGCCCAGCACCCGGGCGATGTCCTCCGGGGCCGGGACTCGTTTCCCCTTCTCCCAGGCCGACAGCAGCTGCGGCAAAATTCCCAGCATGCGCGCCAGCTCACGAAGACCCTTACCCCGCACCAAGCGCAATTCGCGCAGCGAAGCGGCCAGTTCCCTCGAACCGGGGAAAGCGGAAGTCGGCCTCATGACGTGCTGGTACGAATGCCGTCCATTCCCCGATCGGCGGTGGGGCGTCCCAAATTCAGGACAGCACGTACACGTGCCATTCGTCGTCGACGCGATAACCGCACCGCTCGTAAACACCCAGGGCGCGGTGCGCATTGTCGACGTCGACGTTGAGGGCCGACCGGTCGAATCCCGCGGCCTTCGCCGCCAGCAGCGTGTGGCCGAGCAAGCCCGACGCGACGCCGCGGCCGCGCAGCGCCGCCCGGGTTCCCACCCAGGTGGCGTAGTGCTCCCGGATGCCCGTCGCCGCGGCTTCGGACGCGTAAAAATTGCTCAGCACGAACGCGAGGACCTTGTCGCCGTCGAGGACGAGGAACGAGAGGTCCGGCCGGAAGTCCTTCGAGCCGGTGACGAGGTGACGCCAGGCGGCCGGCTCGTAGAGGGTGCTGCCCCAGTGGTCGGCGAAGGTGTCGTTGCGGGCGTCGAGCGCGGCGA
Organism: Amycolatopsis sp. NPDC051128; assembly: GCF_040682715.1. Lineage (NCBI taxonomy): Bacteria > Bacillati > Actinomycetota > Actinomycetes > Pseudonocardiales > Pseudonocardiaceae > Amycolatopsis > Amycolatopsis sp. NPDC051128. The sequence goes on from NZ_JBFBBN010000028.1 coordinate 36,066, forward strand.
GGTCGTACTTGAAGTCGAACGGCACGGCCTCGAACCCGTCCGGCAACGACGGCTGCGGGGGCAGGTCGGCGAGGCCGACGCGCATGTTCACCATCGTCCGGCCGTGCGTGTACCCGGCGCCGGCGAGGACCCCGGCGATCCAGCGCTCGTTCTGGTGCAGGCCGTGGTGCAGTTCCAGCGGCGCACCCGGGAAGGCGCGCTCACTGACCTCGCGGCTCGTGCGCGAGAACCATTCGATCAAGTGCGCGCCGACGGCGTCGACCCGGTGCTCCGGGTGCACGACCGACTGGAGCCGGAGCATGTGCACCGGATCGGCCGCGTCCCGGCGGCGGATCAGGCCGTACCCCACCAGCCGGTCGCCCACCCAGGCGCCGACGGTGGCGCGGGCCAGGTCGATGTTGGGACCTTCCAGCTCGTCGCGGAGGTCTTCGTCGCTGAAGTGGTCACCGGTCCGGTCGACTTCTTCGGCCGCCTCGTACAGGCGGGTGAGGGCGGGGACGTCGTCGAGGGTCAACGGGCGCCAGGTCGGATGCATGCCGGGAGGCTAGGCCGGACGGCGCCGTCCGCGCATCCCGATTACCGATCCGGCCGAAAGCAGGCGGACACGGTCCGGAGCCGACCCGCTCACCGGCACCCGTTCCGCCGTGGCTGCCGGCCGGGTCGGTAACGATCGGCGCAGTACGCTCACGACGTGCTGGTGCTCCTCCCCCCTTCCGAGACCAAGGCCGACGGCGGCCGCGGCGGGCCGCTCGACCTCGACGCGTTGTCGTTCCCCGAGCTGAACCCGACGCGCGCGAAGCTCGCCGACGCGCTCGCCGAGCTGGCCGCCGACGTGCCGGCCAGCATCGCGGCCCTCGGTATCACCGAACGCCAGGCCGGGGAAGTCACGCGCAACGCCGGGCTGTGGACGTCGCCGACGATGCCCGCGCTGCGCCGCTACACCGGCGTCCTCTACGACGCGCTCGACGTGAAGAGCTTCACGAAGGCCGGCCTGGCGAAGGCACACCGGCGGCTGGCGGTGACGTCGTCGCTGTTCGGCGTGGTCTCGGCGACCGACCCGATCCCGGCGTACCGGCTTTCGGGCGGGAACTCGCTGCCCGCGCTCGGCACCGTCCGCGGGCTGTGGAAGCCGGTCCTCGAACCGGTGCTGCGGCAGGTCGACGGCCTGGTCGTCGACCTGCGTTCGGGCACCTACTCGGCGTTCGCGAAGCTGCGTCCGGACGCGGTGACGGTCCGGGTGGTCACCGAGAACGCCCGCGGCGAGCGCGTGACGGTCAGCCACTTCAACAAGGCGTACAAGGGCCGCCTGGCGCACGTGCTGGCGGCCACGCGTGCCGAACCGTCCACTGTGGAGCAGCTGGTCAAGGTGATCACCAAGGCCGGCCTGGTCGTCGAGCGCACCGGCGACCACGAGCTGGAACTCGTCACCGACGGCTAGAACCGGCCGGGCGCGAACGGGCCCAGGTCGAAGCCCGGGTCCTCGCCCAGCGCCAACGCCGCTACCAGCTTCCCCGCGAACGGCGCGTTCGTCAGCCCGCCCGCGCCGAAGCCGGTCGACACCGCCAGGCCCGGCCGGAGCAGGCCCAGCACCGGGAGATCGTCGGGCGTGCCGGGGCGGAAGCCGACCCGGGTCTCCACGAGGGTCGCGTCCGCGAGGCCGGGCGCGACGGCGAGCGCGTTGTCCAGCACCTCGCGCTGCCCGGCGGCCGTGACGCGGTAGTCGAAGCCGGATTCCGCTTCGCGCGTCGCGCCCGCGACGACCCGGCCGCCGCCGAAGGCGAGCAGGTAGTGACTGCTGCGCGGCAGCACGACCGGCCACGCCGCCGTGGCCGCGGCTGTCCCGGTGTCCGGCAGAACGAAGTGGCTGATCTGGCCGCGGTGCGGCGTCACCGGCAGGTCGATGCCCAGCGGGGCCAGCAGTTCCCGGCTCCACGCGCCGGCCGCGACCACGACACTGTCCGCTTCGAGGGGCCCCGCCTCGCTCGCCACGGTGCCGTCGGCCCGGAACGCGACCTCGCCTTCGACGAACTTCGCGCCCTGGCGCTCGGCGGCGGCCAGCAGGGCCCGGCGCAGCAGGTGCCCGTCGACGCGGCCGGCGCCGGCCAGGTGCACCGCGCCCAGCCCGGGCGCCAGCGCCGGGAACAGCTCGCGGGCCTGCGCGGGGTCGAGCCGCCGGACCTCGCCGGCCTCCGGCGCGTCCGCCGCCCGCGCGGCCAGCCGCTCGTGCGCCTCGGCCAGTTCGGCGTCTTCGGCCGAGACGATCATCCCGCCGACCACCTCGAACGACGATTCCTCGCCGAGTTCGGCCAGTTCCGCCGTGAACTCCCGGTAGTAGCGGCCGGCGGCCGCGGCGAGCGGGTACAGCGCGTCCTGCCGTCGCGACGTCCACGGGCTGACGATCCCGGCGCCGGCCTCGGTGGCCGACCCGGGCCGCGCCGCGTCCGCCACGACCACTTCCGCGCCCCGGCGCGCCAGGTGCCAGGCCGTCGCCGCGCCGCCGATTCCGCTGCCGATCACGAGCACTCGCATGCTTTCCACCCTGCCCGAAGGTGCCGCGCCCGGACCACCGGGATTGCTCAGTGCGCTGGGCCGGTCGGTCGTATGCTGCGCGCCATGCCGAGCCGTGCCGAGCGGTATGTCGCCCATCTCGACACCCTGACCGGGGGCGCCGAGCCCCGGCTGCAGCCGATCCCGTCGACCCACGACGGGCTCGACGACGTCATCGCGTTCGTCTACCGCGACGAGCCGGAGCCGCGCTACCTGACCGGCGCGACGTACGGCCTCTCGCTCGCCGACCACCGCGACTGGCACGGCGTGAAACCGGAGCTGTGGATCAGCGTCCGGTCCGACGACCCGGTCTGGGCGCTGGCCATCGGCTACCTCGCCGAGCAGCTGCGGGGCACCTGCCCGTTCGTCTACGGCGACACCATCGACTTCGGCAGGCCGATCGCCCCGGAGTCCGCCATGACGGCCTTCGCCGTGTCGGCACCGGCGGGCCTCGACGCGCACCAGTACACGCTGATCGACGTCGGCGGCGCGCCGGTCAGCATCGCCGGCTGCTATCCGGTGCACGACACCGAGCGGAAGTACATCCGCGAGCACGGCATCGACGCGTTCTGGCAACTGGACTGGGACCTCTACGACGTCCGCCGCCCGCCGGTGGTCTAGACGAGCGGCGGGCAGATCACGGGCGGTGCCGCACGAGTTCGCGGACAGCGGCCACGAACTCCTCGACGTCCAGGCTGTCGTCCCACGAGGCTTGCAGCAGCAGGCCCTGGTAGATGGCGATGAGCACGCGGACCGAGGCTTCCGGCGCGGCGTCCCGGAACGCCTCGATCTGGTCGTCCACGCCCTGACGCGCGAGTGAGCGGATCCGCGGCTCGCGCACGGTCTCGGCCCACGCCTGCATCCCGAGGTTCCGCTGCCGCACCGCTTCCGGGCCCGCGATGGCCCGCAGGAGGCCGAGGTAGGCGGCGAGGGGATCACTCGCGGTGCCGAGGTCGGCCGAGCGGGTCGCGTGCCACTCGCCGACGATCGCGAGGATCATTTCGTCCTTGCCGGTGAAGTACCGGTAGATCAGCCCGGCGGACAGACCGGACTCCTTGACGATGTCCTGCATCGACGTGCGATGGAACCCATCGCGGGCGAAGCAGCCTGCCGCGGCGTCGAGGATCTGCCGTCGACGGTTCGTCAGGTGCTCCTCGGTGACCTTGGGCATCTACCGGATCACCGCCCACGCGATCCGGTAGAAGTCGGCGGCGGGCTCGTTCCGGCCGTAGCGGGCGGCTGCTTCCTTCGCGGACAAGTCGCCCTTCAGGTCCAGGCCGCGTTCGGCCAGGTAACCGGGGACTTCGGCGGGGTGGAGGCCGAAGGTCCACGGCTCGCCGGCCTTCTCGACCTCCTGGTGCCACGTGGTGTCGGCGCCGAGGCCGCACGGTCCACGTAGGTGAAGATGATCGTGCTGCCGCGCGCGACGATCGTGGTCAGATCGCGGAGGGTCGCGTCGACGGCCCACTCGGTGAGGTAGTTGGTGACGCCTTCCCAGATGACCGCCGTGCGCTTGACGGGGAAGCCGTCGAGGGCCACGGCGAGGCTTTCGGAGTTGAGATCGACGGGGACGTAGTGGACGTGCGGGCGGTCGGCGATGTGCTGCCGCTTGGCTCGCTGGGTGGCCGGGTGGTCGACCTCGTAGGTGGGCGGAATGCCGGGGATGCGGTGCGCGCGGCTGTCGTAGCCGGCGCCGAGCAGGAGGACTTGTTCCGGCTCGGCCTCGGCGAGGAGATCGTCGATCAGCCGGGTGCGGGCGACGGCGGACGTGCGGGGACCACCGGGATAGCGGTGGTCGATGAGCCAAGCGATGCCGTGGCCGACGGGTGGGACTGTGGCGGCCCGCACGAGCCAGCGGTAGCGAGCGGACTGGAACCTGATGGCGTGGTCGTCGGCGAAGAGCCGGTCGCGGCGCCGGGTCTCCAGGGCGCGGAAGAGGGCGACGTGCTCGGCGGTCCGGCTGGCGGTGCGCATGCGACCAGCAATAGTGAATGAACGTTCGTTTTTCACCCCGCCCGCGCCATCGCCGAGCTGACCCCCGGTGCCGCCGGTGGTCTGAGCGCTCAGCCGCGATAGGCGGCCGTCGCGATCTCGGCGAACGAGCGGACCAGCGGGGTGGCGTCCTTCCACGCGACGACCACGGGGTTCGGCGCCATGTCGGTGAGCGGCACGACGGTCAGCTCGCCGGGCGGCCGGTGCCCGAGCGGGGTCAGCCCGACCGTGCCGTTCCAGAGCACGGCTTGCAGGCACTCCTGAACGGCGCGCACCACCGGCCCTTCGCGGGGTTCGCCGCCGTGCCAGTACCCCTGCCAGCGCGGGTCGGTGCCCTCCGGGAACCGGAACCAGCGCCGGCCGGCCAGGTCGGCCAGCTCCAGGCGGTCGCGGCGGGCCAGCGGGTCGTCGGCGCGCAGCACCGCGCCCACCGGGTCGGCACGCAGTTCGCGCACGGTCAGGCCGGTTTCGTCGAACGGCCCCCTGGTCAGCGCGACGTCGACCAGCCCGGCGCGCAGCCCGCACGTCGGATCGGTCAGGTCGGCGTCGCGGACGCGGACCTCGACGCCCGGGTGCCGCCGCCGGTACGCGTCGGCGAGCCGCGTCGCGCCCGGGTCGGCGCCGTCACCCAGGATGCCGACGGTGAGCGTGGCCGCGCCGGCCGCCGCGGCCACGCGGACGCGCACCCGGTCGGCCTGGTCGAGCAGGGCACGCGCCTCGTCCAGCAACGCCGCTCCGGCCGGGGTGAGCGCGACGCCCGCGGCGGAGCGGACCAGCAGGACGGCGCCGACGCCGGTCTCCAGCTGCTTGATCGCCCGGCTCAGCGGCGGCTGGCTCATGTGCAGCCGCGCGGCGGCCCGGCCGAAGTGGAGTTCCTCGGCGACGGCCACGAAGTATCGCAGCGTGCGTAGCTCCATGACCGGCGACGATATTCGCCGGGTATCGGCGCCACCGAACCGGTCTTGGACGCATCCGGTGCCCCGGCGGTGGAATCGGGGCATGACCGAGCTGACCGATCCCGCCGTGCGCGTCGCCCTCGCCCAGGAGATCGCCCCGGACCTGCTGGTGATCCCGAACAACGGCGTGGACCTGGTGCCCAACATCGGCGTCGTCGGCGGCCGGGAAGCCGTCCTGGTCGTCGACACGGGCATCGGCACCGCCAACGCGTCGCAGGTTCTGGCCTTCGCGACCGAGGTGGCCAAGGGCCGCCGCCTCTACCTGACGACGACACACTTCCACCCCGAGCACGCGTTCGGCGCGCAGGTGTTCGCCGGCGAAGCCACGTACCTGGTCAACCGCGGCCAGGCCGACGACCTGGCCACGAAGGGCCCGGGCTACCTGGAGATGTTCCGCGGCCTGGGCGAAGTGGTCGCCCGGCGCCTCGACGGCGTCCGGGTGCCCACCCCCGACGTCATCTACGACGACGCGTACACCCTCGACCTCGGCGGCCGGACCGTCCGGCTGCGCCCCACCGGCCGCGGCCACACGAAGGGCGACCAGGTCGTCGAGGTGCCGGACGCCGGTGTGCTGTTCACCGGCGACCTGGCCGAAACCGGGCAGTTCGCGATCTTCCCGTGGTTCCCGCCGCACGACACGGACGTCACCGGCGTGGGCTGGCTCGCCGTGCTGGACCGGCTGGCCGCGACCGGGCCGCGGGTGGTGGTCCCGGGGCACGGCGACGTCGGCGACGTTTCCGTGCTCGACGACGTCCGCGGCTACCTTCGCGAGTTGCGCGACGAAACCTGGCGACGGCGGAATTCCGCCATGGGACAGGAGGAAATCCTCGCCGAGGTGCGGACGCTGCTCGTCGAACGCCATCCCGAGTGGGCCGGCCGGGAGTGGATCGAGCCGGGCATCGGCTGCCTGTGCGCCGAACACGCCTGAACGACGGCCTCAGCCACCCAGCACGGCCATCGCCGCGTTGTGGCCGGGGATGCCGCTGACACCACCTCCCCTCGCCGCTCCCGCGCCGCACAGCAGCACGCGTTCGTGCGCCGTCTCGACGCCCCACCGCCCTGCCTGCGCCGGGTCTTCCGCGAACGGCCAGGACAGGTCCCGATGGAAGATGTGCCCGGCCGGGAGGCCCAGTTCGGCCTCCAGGTCGAGCGGGGTCTTCGCCTCCACGCAGGGTTTCCCGTCCGGCCCGGTCAGCAGGCAGTCCTCGATCGGCTCGGCCAGCACGCTGTTCAGCGAAGCCAGCGTCGCGCGCAACGCCTCTTCGCGTGCTGCGTCGTTGCGCCCTGCGAAGAGCCGCGCCGGCATGTGAAGGCCGAACAGGGTGAGGGTCTGTGCCCCGGCCGCGCGTTCGGCCGGGCCGAGGACCGACGGGTCGGTCAGCGAATGACAGTAGATCTCGCACGGCGGCAGCGTGGGGATCTTCCCCGCCGCCGCCTCGCGGTAGGCAGTTTCCAGCTGGGTGAAGGTTTCGTTGACGTGGAACGTGCCCCCGAACGCCTCCGCCGGGCCGACGTCCGGATCCCGGAGCCTCGGCAGCCGCGACAGCACCATGTTCACCTTCAGCTGCGCGCCCTCCGGGCGGTCCGCCGGTTCCTCGCCCAGCAGCCGAGCCAGCGTCGCCGGGGCGACGTTGGCCAGGACGTGTCCACCCCGCACGACGTTCTCGGTGTCGTCACGCCGGTAGCGCACCTCGCCGTCCGGGTCGACCGAGAGCACCTCCGCGCCGGTCACCAGGCGCGCGCCCGCCGCGGACGCCACCGCCACGAGCGAGCCGGTGACCGCGCCCATGCCGCCGACCGGCACGTCCCAGTCGCCGGTGCCGTTGCCGATCACGTGGTAGAGCAGGCACCGGTTCTGCCGCAGGTCCTCGGCGTCCGCCGGGGCGAACGTGCCGATCAGCGCGTCGGTGAGCACGACGCCACGCACGGTGTCGTCGCCGAACCACGCGGTGAGCGTCTCGCCGATCGGCCGCTCGAACAGCAGCGGCCACGCCTCGCCGTCACCGATCCGGGCGCGGAAGTCCACTTCGGACAGCAGCGGCTCGGTGAGCGTGCCGAAGGCGCGTTCGGCGACGCGCCCGGTCAGCTCGTAGAACCGCCGCCACGCCGCGAAGTCCGATGTGGACCCGGTGACCGCGCGGAACGACGCCGCGGTCCGGCCGCCGTTACCCGTGTCGACAAGAAGGCCCGAGGCGCCGGACGGGGTGTAGGACGACATCCGGCGCCGCCGCAGCTCCACGTCGAGGCCGAGGTCGGCGACGATCTTCTTCGGCAGCAGGCTGACCAGGTAGGAGTAGCGCGAAAGCCGGACGTCCACGCCGTCGAACGCGCGGAAGGACACCGCGGCGCCACCGGTCTCGCCGCGCCGTTCCAGCACGAGCACCGACCGGCCCGCCCGCGCCAGGTACGCGGCCGCCACCAGCCCGTTGTGCCCGCCGCCGACGATCACGACGTCGTGGTAATCCATCCGCCCCTCCTCGCTGAGCCTGCCCGTCCATCGTGACCGGGGCGGCGGGCGGAATTCAAGGAAAGCGCACGAACGGACCGTTCGCGCAATTCGCTTGCGCCGCCCCGGATCGGTCCGGCAAGCTGAGCGCGTCCGGCAGGGAGCCGGGTGCATGGAAGGCAGGGAGGTGCCTGTGTTGATGACTGTCCGGGCCCTTTCACGCCCTCACCCACCCGCCCCCCGAGGCTGACCACGCGCCCGGTGGGGCATCCCTGACCAAGGAGAAACCCACCAGTGCGCCAGCACGACTTCGAAGACTTCGACCTGTCCGACGAACGCCCCTCCCGCCGCCGCGCGCGGAGCGGCGAGGGACCTTCCCGGCGTCGCGGGCGGTTCGAGGACGAACCCGAACCCACCCGCCGCGGCCGGCTGACCGAAGGCGAACGCGTCCGCCTCGCGAAGCTCCGCGACGACGCCTACACCGAAAACGCGCTGCCCGACGGCGCCGACCGCTGGTCGACCTGGGACGACGCCGAGCACGGCCCGCTGCCCCGGCCGGACTGGGTCGTCACCGAACTCGCCGCCGTCGACACCGACCTCGGCGTCCTCAAGACCGGCAAGGAGGCCGACGTCCACCTGCTGCGGCGCGGCCTACCCGGCACCCCGGGCACGGTGCTCGCCGCGAAGCGCTACCGCAGCGACGAACACAAGCTGTTCCACCGCGACGCCGGCTACCTCGAAGGGCGACGGATGCGCCGGTCCCGCGAGACGCGGGCGATGGGGCAGCGCAGCGCGTTCGGCCGCAACCTCATCGCCGAACAGTGGACGGTCGCGGAGTTCGCCGCGTTGAGTCGCTTGTGGACGCTCGGCGCGCCCGTGCCGTACCCGGTGCAGCGGAACGGGACCGAGCTGCTGCTCGAGTTCCTCGGCGAGGACGACGGGACGGCCGCGCCCCGCCTCGCCCAGGTGCGCCCGGAGCCGGACGAGCTGGCCGACCTGTGGTTCCAGGCCGTCGCGGCGCTCGAGCTGCTCGCCTCCGAGGGACTCGCGCACGGCGACCTCTCGGCGTACAACCTGCTGGTGCACCGGGGCAGGCTGATGGTGATCGACCTGCCGCAGGTGGTCGACGTCATCGCCAACCCCGGCGGCGTCGAATTCCTGGCGCGGGACGTGCGCAACCTCGCCGGCTGGTTCCATGCCCGCGGCCTCGGCGAGCACGTCACGAACACCGGTGAGCTGCTCGCGCAGCTCGTTTCCGCGGCCGGGATCGGGTGATCGCGTGGGCGGCGTCGCGGCTATGGCGTGGAACACATCTGCGACGCCGCCCACAACAGGTGACCTCAATGAGTAGTCCCGGCCCCACCTCAGGTACAGTATGTACAGACCGCAACAGGCGGCGTGGATGAGTTGGTGTCCGTCGCCTCCAGAGCCACCGAATGGCTCGCGGTGATCCGTAAACCAAGCGGCGCGCAGTGTCGGCAAGCGATGACACGGTGTGCCGGGGTCCGTCCCTGTGAACGCCCATCGCACACCATCTTGCCCTGCCTGCGCGCGGGCAGCCCGGGCCTCCCTTGCGACGAACCACGTCCGAGAGGCATTTGTGACCGTCACGTTCAACTCCGGCCCTTCCTCGACGTCCGCTCACGCGGGCCGTCCCGACCGCAAGCCGCGCACCCGCCCGGCCGGCGGCGACATGCTGCGCGACGACGCGGTCGAGCTTGTGGCCACCAAGACGTTCGCCCAGCTGGGCCTGCCGGAGCCGCTGCTCCGCGCGCTGGCCGAGGCGGGCATCAACAGCCCCTTCCCGATCCAGTCCGCGACCATCCCGGACGCGCTGGCGGGCCGGGACGTGCTGGGCCGCGCCCAGACCGGCTCCGGCAAGACCCTCGCCTTCGGCCTGGCCATGCTGGCCCGGCTCGCCGACGGCAAGGCCCGCCCGAAGCGCCCCCGCGCGCTGATCCTGGTCCCGACCCGCGAGCTGGCCATGCAGGTCGCCGACTCGCTGACCCCGCTGGCCAAGTCGCTCGGCCTGTGGTGCCGCACCGCCGTCGGCGGCATGGCCTTCACCCGGCAGGCGGACGCGCTGTCCCGCGGCGTCGACCTGCTGATCGCCACCCCGGGGCGGCTGTCGGACCACGTCCGGCAGGGCACCGCACACCTGGGCGACTGCAACTTCATCGCCCTCGACGAGGCCGACCAGATGGCGGACATGGGCTTCATGCCGCAGGTCCGCGAGATCCTCGACCTCACCCCGCCGGGCGGACAGCGGCTGCTGTTCTCCGCGACGCTCGACGGTGACGTCAACCGGCTGGTCCGCCAGTACCTGACCGACCCGGTCACGCACTCGGTCGCGCCGTCGACCGCGAGCGTGACGACCATGGACCACCACGTGCTCCAGGTCTCGCACCAGGACAAGCAGGACGTCATCACGCAGATCGGCGCCCGCGAGGGCCGCACGATCATGTTCGTGCGCACCAAGCACCACGTCGACCGCCTCGCCGAGCGGCTGCGCGAGCAGGGCGTGAACGCGGCGGCGCTGCACGGTGGGAAGACGCAGGGACAGCGCAACCGCGTCCTCGCCGACTTCAAGGAAGGCCACACCCCGGTGCTGGTCGCCACGGACGTCGCCGCGCGCGGCATCCACGTCGACGACATCTCGCTGGTGCTGCACGTCGACCCGGCGGCCGACCACAAGGACTACCTGCACCGCGCGGGCCGCACGGCGCGCGCCGGGGCGTCCGGCGTCGTCGTCACGGTGGTCACCAACGACCAGCGCCGGATGGTCCGCCGGCTGACCGACCGCGCCGGCGTGCGCGCCGAGTCGACGACGGTCCGCCCGGGCGACGCCGAGCTGTCCCGCATCACCGGCGCCCGCGAGCCCAGCGGCGAGCCGGTCATCGAGCGGCGGCGCGAGAGCCCGCGTCGCGGCGGCGGTGGCTTCCGCGGCGACCGTGGCTTCGGCGGCTCGAGCCGTGGTGGCGAGCGTGGCGGCGGCTACAGCCGTGGTGGCGAGCGCAGCCACGGTGGCGACCGTGAGCACGGTGGCGACCGTGGCAGCTACGGCGGCCAGGGCTCGCGCGAAGGCCGTCCCGGCGGCTTCGGCGGCCGCGCCCGTCAGCCCCGCGCGGGCGGCAGCGGTGGCTACGGCCGCCCCAGCCGTGGCCCGCGTCGCGGCTACGACAGCTGATTTCTGCTCCGGAAGCCCCGGACCGGCACCCGCCGGTCCGGGGCTTCCGGCGTTTCCGGGCCCGCCGCAGGGCCGCGCGGCGTCCTGATGGGAGACTGCGGGACGTGACTACGCCGCCGACACCCCCGCCCGACCAGGTCTTCGACTGGCTCGACACCGAGGCGGAGAAGCGCGCGAACGCGGGGCTCGTGCGGCAGCTGCGGCCGCGTCCCGCCCGGTCGGATGAGCTGGATCTGGCCGGGAACGACTACCTCGGGCTGGCCCGCGACAAGCGCGTCGCCGGGGCCGCCGCGGCCGCCACGCTGCGCTGGGGCGCGGGCTCGACCGGCTCCCGGCTGGTCACCGGGTCGACCGAACTGCACACCGAACTGGAACTGGAGCTCGCCCGGTTCTGCGGCGCGCAGGCGGCGCTCGTGTTCTCGTCCGGGTTCATGGCCAACCTCGGCGCGGTGACGGCGCTGTCGGGGGCCGAGGCCGCGATCGTCACCGACAAGTACATCCACGCGTCTCTGATCGAGGGCTGCCGGCTGTCGCGGGCCGACGTCGCCGCGGTCGCGCACTCGACGCCGTCGGCGATCAAGAACGCCCTGGCGACCCGGCGCAAGCCGCGGGCACTGGTCGTGACCGACTCGGTGTTCTCGGTCGACGGCGACCTCGCCCCGCTCGGCGAGCTCGCCGGGATCTGCCGCGAGCACGGGGCCGCGCTGCTGGTCGACGACGCCCACGGCTTCGGCGTCCTCGGCGAGGGCGGCCGCGGCGCGGTCCACGCGGCCGGGCTCTCGGGCGCGCCCGACGTCGTCACGACGTTGACGCTGTCGAAGTCGCTCGGCGCCCAGGGCGGCGCGGTGGTGGGGCCGCGTCGCGTGATCAAGCACCTCATCGACACGGCTCGCAGCTTCATCTTCGACACCGCGCTCGCGCCCGCCAGTGTCGCCGCCGCGCTCGCCGCGTTGCACGCGCTCAAGGAGGAGCCGGGGCTGGCGGGGAAGGTGGTGGAGAACGCGGGCAACCTGGCGATGTCGTTGAAGGCGGCCGGGTTGAAGGCGAGCCTCCCCGACGCCGCCGTGATCTCGGTTCAGGCGCCGTCCGCGGAATCGGCCGTCGCGTGGGCGGCGGCGTGCGCGGAGCAGGGCATCCGCGTCGGCTGCTTCCGGCCGCCGTCGGTACCGGACGGCATCTCCCGGCTGCGCCTCACGGCGCGGGCCGACCTCACGGAGTCCGATGTGGACCGTGCGGTGAAGGTGATCACCGCGACGGCACCACGGGGTGCCACCACCTGAGCCGCCCCCGGAGGGTCGGCTCGCGTGATTGGGGACGGGACTCGCGTGATTGAGGGCCGATCTCGCGTGATTGAACGCGGGACTCGCGTGATTGGCCGGGCATCAGGCTGGGCGGCGCATGCGGATGTGCGGGATTCCGTCGTCGTCGGTGTACTCGGCGCCTTCCGCGACGAATCCGTAGCGCGCGTAGAAGCCCTGGACGTACGTCTGGGCGTCGAGGACGTACTCGCCCGGGATTGTCAGGGCCGCGTCCATGAGCTTCGCCGCCAGGCCACGGCCGCGGGCCTGAGCGGCCGTCACCACCCGGCCGATGCGGCGGACGCCGCCGGGGTCGAGCAGCACCCGCAGGTACGCCGTGACGCCGTCGTCGCCCTCGAACCACAGGTGCCGGGTCTCCGGCAGCAGGTCACGGCCGTCGAGCTCGGGGTACGCGGCTTTCTGCTCCACCACGAACACGTCCACGCGCAGGCGGAGGATGTCGTGCAGCTGGGCGGCGGTCAGCTCGGGGCCGGTCGCGTCGTGCAGGGTCGGCATACCCCTGCTTAGCACGCTCAGCCGAAGAGGCGGGGCCTGGCCTGGGCCTTGATGTCGTCTGTGTACGCAGAGACTCGCGTGTAGACCCCCGGCTTGCCCGCTTTGCCGCAGCCGTCGCCGAAGGACACGATCCCGATCAGCGTGTCGCCCACCACGAGCGGGCCGCCGGAGTCGCCCTGGCAGGCGTCGACGCCGCCCGCTTCGTACCCGGCGCAGACCATGGTCCGCTGGTTGTAGACGGTGTAGTCGGCCCGGCAGGTTCTGTCCGAGACCACCGGAACCTGGGCGCCGCGCAGGTAGTCGGACCGGTCGCCGCCGTCGGCGAGGCGGCCCCAGCCGAGCACCGTCGCGGTGGTGCCTTCGCGGTACGAAGCCGTGTCACTGCGTTCAGGCAGCTTCGCGGGCCGGTAGCCGAACTGGCCGCGGACGGTCAGCACCGCGATGTCGTCCCCCTGGGTCGGGTCGCTGTACCCCTTGCTGATCCAGATCTTCGAGACGCCCAGGACCTGGCCGTCGCCGGTGCGCTTGTCCTCCCGGCCGGCCACCACGCGGACGTCCTGCTTCGCCACCGCCTTGGCGCAGTGCGCCGCGGTCGCGACCGCCGTGGAGCTGACGATCACCGCGCCGCAGAACTGGTTGCCACCCGCGTCGGTCAGGTACGCCGTGTACGGGTGGGCCGCGAGGGAAGCCTTGCCACCGCCCACGATCCGCGGCTGGTTGGCGGACGCCGGGTCGGCCGACGCCGTGCCCACCACGACCGGGACGACCACCGCGGCGGCCGCGAGGAGCGCACCGCTCGCGAGCAGCAAGGATCGGCGGGACTTCACGGACATGGGTCGTTCCCCTCTTAGGACCAGCACAAGACATGAGCAATCGGCATCCGGACGACTCCGGTGCGTGAAGGAGTGGCGCTGAACACCGTAATCCGAGTGGGCCCGAAACGGTGTCACTGAAACGGGTGGACTCCGAGCGCTTCTGCCAAGCTGGCCGGATGCGACGGCGAGCGACGGCGGTGCTCGGGGCGGCGCTGGCCTTCGCACTGACCGCGTGCACGCCGGCACCGCGACCTGCGCCTCCGCCGCCGACGGCGACCACGGCACCGGTCCGCGGCACGACCACGCCGAGCGCGCCCGCCGTCGCCTGGCAGGTGGGTGCTCGTCCCCTCCCCCGCCGTGCCGACGGCTTCGGCGAGATCGAACCCACCCCACCCGAACTGGTGAACCGGACACTTCCGACAAAGGACCTCCTCCCGCCACCGGCCGGCGGGAGGTACGCCGCGACGATCAGCGCGGTGCCCGCCGACGTCCTCGCGCGCAGCACCTGGCAGCCCGCCTGCCCGGTCAAGGCCGGCGACCTCCGCTACCTCACGATGGCGTTCTGGGGGTTCGACGGCCACGCGCACACCGGCGAAATGCTGGTGAACGCGGCCGGCGCAGCCGGGATCACCCAGGTGTTCGGCCGGCTCTTCGCGGCGCGCTTCCCGCTGGAGGAGATGCGCGTGACCAGCGCGGGCGAACTGACCGCGCCGCCGACCGGCGACGGCAACTCGACCAGCGCGTTCGTCTGCCGCCCGGCACGCGGGCAGACGACCTGGTCGGCGCACGCGTACGGGCTCGCCGTCGACGTCAACCCGTTCTGCAACCCCTACACCCAGGGCGATCTCGTGCTGCCCGAGCTGGCCTCGGCCTACGTCGACCGGGCACACGTGCGGCCGGGCATGGTCCTGGCCGGCGACGCGACCGTGCGCGCGTTCGCGGCGATCGGGTGGAGCTGGGGTGGTTCCTGGCGCAGTCCGACCGACCGGATGCACTTCACCGCGACCGGCCACTGAGCACGTAATACGACGTTCAGCACAGCCGGGAACACCCGTCTCACGGAGACGGTTGGCTAGGGTGGACCGACCGGACCGACCCCGCGGAGGATGCAGTGCCCCACTACGACCTGGTGATCGTCGGGACGGGATCGGGGAACTCGATCCTCGGCCCCGGGTTCGCCGACCGGAAGACGGCGATCGTGGAGAAGGGCACCTTCGGCGGCACCTGCCTGAACGTGGGCTGCATCCCGACGAAGATGTTCGTGTACACCGCCGACGTCGCCTACACGCCTTCGCACAGCGCGAAGTACGGCGTCGACGAAGAACTGAAGGGCGTGCGCTGGCGCGACATCCGCGACCGGATCTTCGGCCGGATCGACCCGATCGCCGCCGGCGGCGCGGAGTACCGCCGCAGCCACGCGGACAACGCGAACGTCGACGTCTACGAGGGCACCGGCCGCTTCACCGGGCACAAGGAGCTGCGCGTCAGCTTCCCCGGCGAGCGCCCCGACGAGGTGCTGACCGCCGACCGGTTCGTGCTGGCCGCCGGCGGGCGCCCGGTCATCCCGGAGATCCCGGGGCTGGACGACGTCGGCTACCACACGTCCGACACGGTGATGCGGCTCGACGAGCTGCCCGGGCGCATCGTCATCCTCGGCGGCGGGTACATCGCGGCCGAGTTCGCGCACGTCTTCGCGTCGCTCGGCGTCCAGGTCACCCTGGTCAACCGGTCCGGGCGGCTGCTGCGCTCGGAGGACGAGGACGTCAGCGCGCGCTTCACCGAGCTGGCTTCGGAGCGCTTCGACGTCCGGCTGGACCGCAAGACCGTGCGGGCGCGCCGGACCGCCGGCGGCGTCGCGCTGGACCTCGAAGGACCGCAGGGCGCCGAAACCGTCGAAGGCGACCTGCTGCTGATCGCCACCGGCCGGAAGCCGAACTCCGATCTGCTGGACGTCGCCGCAACCGGGGTGACCACAATGGACAGTGGGCACGTCGTCGTCGACGACCACCAGGAGACCGCGGTCGAGGGCATCTACGCGCTCGGCGACCTCTCGTCGCCGCACGAGCTGAAGCACGTCGCGAACCACGAAGCCCGGGTGGTGCAGCACAACCTCCTGCACCCGGACGAGCGGATCACCGCCGACCACCGGTTCGTGCCGCACGCGGTGTTCACCCACCCGCAGGTCGCGTCGATCGGGCTCACCGAGCAGGCCGCGCGCGAACAGGGCGTGTCCTATGTGGTCTCGAAGCAGGACTACGCCGGCATCGCCTACGGCTGGGCGATGGAGGACACCACGGGCTTCGCGAAGCTCCTGGCCGACCCGGCGACCGGGCAGCTGCTCGGCGCGCACATCATCGGGCCGCAGGCGTCGTCGGTGATCCAGCCGCTCATCCAGGCGATGAGCTTCGGCCTGGACGCGCGGGCGATGGCGCACGGGCAGTACTGGATCCACCCGGCGATGCCGGAGCTGATCGAGAACGCCCTGCTCAACCTGCCCCTGGATTGACCCGGAGCGGGATCAGACGAAGCGGTGGCGGCCGGCGAGCACGCCGAACACCAACTGGACTCCGAGCAGGCCGAGCAGCATCGCCAGCGGCACGGTCCAGCCGCCCGCGACGTCGTGCAGGAAGCCGAACAGGAACGGGCCGAGCGCGGCGAAGAGGTAGCCGAAGCCCTGTGCCATCCCGGACAGCCGGGCGGTGTCCGCGCCGGTCCGCGCGCGCAGCGCGATCACGGTCAGCGCCAGTGAGAACACGCTCATCCCGAGGCCGACGAGGATGCTCCAGAGCAGCGGCGACCACGCCGGGGCGAGCATCAGCCCGGCCGTCCCGGCGACACCGATCAGGCCGAGCGTCGCGGTCCACGGGCCCTGCCCGCGCCGCCGGGCCGCCATCGGCGCGACGACGAGGCTGATCGGCACGGCGATCAGCGAGACCAGGCCGAACAGCAGCCCGGCGTCGTCGCGGGACACGCCGGCGTCCATCAGCACCTGCGGGAACCAGCCCATCGCCGCGTAGGCGTAGAACGCCTGCAGGCCGAAGAAGGCCGTGACGATCCAGGCCAGCCGGTTGCGCAGCAGCGAACGGCCGGCCTCGGCGGCGTCGGCGTGACGCGGCGCCCGGCCGGTGCCGCGGGCGGCGAGGATCCACGTGACCAGCGCGACGACGGCCAGCACCGCCCAGCCGCCCAGCGCCGGCCGCCAGCCGCCGAAGGCGTCGCCGAGTTGCGGGGTCACCGCCGACCCGAGTGCGCCGCCGCCCTGCAGAGCCGCGGTGTAGACGCCGGTCAGCAGGCCGATGCGGGCCGGGAACGAGCCCTTGATGACCACCGGGACGAGCACGTTGATCAGGGCGATCCCGGCGGTGGCGACGAGCGTCCCGCCGAGCACCACGACCGGGCCGTCGAGCACGCGCAGCACGAGCCCGGCCGCGAGCGCGCCCAGCGCGACCGCGATGGCGACGCCGATGCCGGCCCGGCGGGCGAGCAGCGGCGCGGCCAGCCCGGCGCCGGCGAAGCACAGCGTCGGCAACGTCGTGAGCACGCCCGCCCAGACCACGGACGCGCCCAGGTCCTGGCGCATTTCGGCGAGCATGGGGCCGACGCCGGTGATGGCGGGGCGCAGGTTGAGGGCGGTGAGCACGACGGCGACCGCGAGCAGCGCACCGGCGGCGACGACACCCGGCGTCCGGATCGCCGCGGCGCCGTCGAGTTCGGATTTCACGCTCATGCCCGCTACTATCGCATACGTAGGATGATTGGATGAAGGGACAACTCCTGTGCCTCTGGCCACCACCCGGCGGGCAGGCCTCGTCGACCAGGTCATCGAGCAGCTGCGGACCGCGGTCACGCAGGGCGAATGGCCGATCGGTGAGCGCATCCCCACCGAGATCGAGCTCGGTGAACAGCTCGGCGTCGGGCGCAACACCGTCCGCGAAGCCGTGCGCGCGCTCGCGCACACCGGGTTGCTGGAGGTCCGGCAGGGCGACGGCACCTACGTGCGCGCCACCAGCGAGGTGTCCGGCGCGATCCGCCGGCTCTGCGGCTCGGAGCTGCGCGAGGTCCTGCAGGTCCGGCGCACGCTCGAGGTCGAAGGCGCCCGGCTCGCCGCCGTCGAGCGAACGCGGGAAGAGGTCGCCGAACTGTGGTCGCTGCTCGCCCGCCGCGAGGTCGAACTGCGCGAGCGACGCTGGCAGGACTTCGCGCGCACGGACGCGGAGTTCCATTACGCCGTGGTCCGCGCCGGACACAACCGGCTGCTCACCGAGCTCTACCGAGGCCTGACCGAGGTCATCACGGCCAGCGTCGCGGCGACGTCCACCATCACGCCGGGCGCCGGCTATGTGCCCGAGATCGGCCATGAAGGTCTCGCCGACGCCATCGCCGAGCAGGACCCGGAGCGCGCCGCCGCCGAGGCCTGCGGCTTCCTGGACGAGCTGCTGGAGCGCACCGAACGCGCCTGACCGCCCATCCGCCCCAATGTGGCGTTGGTTGCGTCCAGCGCACCCAATGTGGCGTTCGGTGCGCTGGACGCACCGAACGCCACATTGGGGCGTTTGCCCGGCACCGGGACTGACCAGTGGGTTTACTGGAAATGGCACCATTGGTGTCCCCTAAGGGTGCCAATTCAGGGTTGTCGTGGTGCCACGATGGCGCCATAGTTGTGCCATGGACCTGACGCCCTTCGTGGACGAACTCCGGCGGGAGCTCGCGGTCGCCGCCGAGGCGGCGGGCGAGGAAGCCGTCGCCCTCGCCGAGCGGCTCACCGCGCCGCTCGAGTCGGCGATCCGGCTGACCCTCCTCGACGCCCTGTCGGCCGCGGCCGACGAAATCACCCGCGACCTCGCGCCCGGCTCCGTCGAGGTGCGCCTGCGCCGCCGCGAAGCCGAATTCGCGGTCGCGCTGCCGTCGACACCCGAGCCGGAACCCCCGGTGGCGGCCGCGCCGCCGCCCGAGGCCGACGACGGCGCCGTCTCCCGCATCAACCTGCGGCTGCCCGAACAGCTGAAGCAGCGCGTCGAAGAAGCCGCCGGCCGGGACCGGATCTCCATCAACGCCTGGCTCGTCCGGGCCGCGAGCAGCGCCCTGGGCACCGAGCGCAGCCGCCCCACCCAGCGCCGTTCGGCCTTCGGCGAGAAGTACACCGGCTGGGTTCAGTAACCCGCTTTTCCCTGCACGTCTCCGACCTGCGGAGACACCATCCGAGCACCCCAGGAGGGCGCAGCCATGCCTGTTTTCCCCACCCCCGAGCCGATCACCGCCACGATCGACGTCAGCATCGCCGACGTCCGGATCGTCGCCGGCGACGGCACGGAAACGACTGTCGAGGTCACCCCGGCCGACCCGGCCGAAAACGAGGACGTCAAGGCCGTCGCGAAGACCCGCGTCGAGTTCGCCGGCGGTGAACTGCTGGTCAAGGGCCCGAAGTACGTCACCAAGCTCTGGGGCCGGGGCGGTGCCCTGCACATCACGGTCGAGCTGCCCGCCGGTTCGCAGATCACCGGCACCGCCGCGATGGGCGACTTCCGGGTCACCGGCCGGGTCGGTCACAGCCGCTTCAAGACCTCCGTCGGCGACATCCACCTCGACGAAGCCGCCCGGCTCGAGGCGAGCACGGCGACCGGCGACGTCACCGTGGAGCGGGCCACCGGGCACGCCGAGCTCGGTACCGGGTCCGGCGAACTGCGGATCCGCGAGATCGACGGCACCGCCGTACTGAAGAACTCCAACGGCGAGACCCGCGTCGGCGAAGTGACCGGCGACCTGCGCGTCAGCGCCGCCAACGGCGACATCCTCGTCGACCTCGCCCACGCCGGCGTGCACGCCAAGACCGCCTCCGGCGACATCCGGCTCGGCGAGGTGGTCCGCGACCGGGTCGTCCTCGAAACCGCCGTCGGTGAGATCGAAGTCGGCATCCGCGAGGGCAGCGCCGCGTGGCTCGAACTGAACTCGCTGGTCGGGTCCGTGCGCAACACGCTCAGCGCCGCCGACGGACCCGGCGGCAACACCGAGACCGTCGAGGTCAAAGCCCACAGCTACACCGGCGACATCGTCATCCGCCGCGCCTGAAGACTCCACACACGAAGGGGAAGTCCATGCCAGACGCCATTGTGGCCGAGGGACTGGTCAAGAAGTACGGCAAGGTCACCGCGCTCGACGGGATGACGTTGGCGGTACCGGAAGGCACGGTGCTCGGCGTCCTCGGGCCGAACGGCGCCGGGAAGACCACCACCGTCCAGATCCTCACGACCCTGCAGAAGCCGGACGCGGGTCACGCGACGGTCGCCGGGTTCGACGTCGTGAAGGACGCGCACGAGCTGCGTTCGCGCATCGGCGCTTCGGGCCAGTACGCCGCGGTCGACCAGGAACTCACCGGGGCCGAGAACTTGGAGATGGTCGGCAGGCTGTACCACCTGGGCACCAAGCGGGCCAAGGCCCGCGGCCGGGAGCTGCTGGCCCGGTTCAGCCTCGACGACGCCGCCGACCGCCCGGTCAAGGGCTATTCCGGCGGCATGCGGCGCCGGCTCGACCTGGCCGGCGCGCTCGTGGCCAACCCGCCGGTGCTGTTCCTCGACGAGCCCACGACCGGGCTCGACCCGCGGGCCCGGACCGAGCTGTGGGAGGTCATCACCGAGCTGGTCGCGGGCGGCACGACGCTGCTGCTCACCACGCAGTACCTCGAAGAGGCCGACCGGCTCGCCGACAGCATCGCCGTCGTCGACCACGGCCGCGTGATCGCCCGCGGCACCGCCGACGAACTCAAGGACCTCGTCGGCGGCGAGCGGATCGAGCTGACCGTCGGCACGCACGCCGACGTCGCCACCGCGCGGCGGGCGCTGGCCCGGCTGGCCAGCGGCGAGCCGCAGGCCGAGGCGTTCAAGCTCACCGTGCCCGTGACCCACGGCGCGAAAGCGCTTACCGAAGCGCTCGCCCTGCTGGCCGCCGAAGGCGTCGACGTCCGCGACGTCGGTGTCCGGCGCCCCACCCTCGACGACGTTTTCCTGACTCTCACCGGCCACGAGCCGGCCGAAACCGCGAAGGAGGCCGTGTGATGAACGCGGTGCAGATGGCCGTGACCGACGGCGTGACCGTCGCCAAGCGCAACTCGATCAAGATCCTCCGGTCGCTTGACCTGCTCGGGTCCATCGTGTTCATGCCGGTGATGTTCGTGCTGCTCTTCGGCTACGTGTTCGGCAGCGTGATCGACATCCCCGGCATGTCCTACCGCGAGTTCATGCTGCCGGGGATCTTCACCCTCGCGGTGGCCATGGGCAGCATCGTCACCGGCTACGGGCTGACCGACGACCTGCAGAAGGGCATCATCGACCGGTTCCGTTCGCTGCCGATGTCGCCCGCCGCCGTGCTGATCGGGCGGACCACCGCCGACCTCATCCTCAACGTGACGAGCCTGCTCATCATGGGCCTGGTCGGCCTGCTGGTCGGCTGGCGCGTCCACACCGGTCCCCTGGAGGCGCTGCGCGGCGTGCTCCTGCTGCTCGCCTTCGCCTACGCGCTGTCGTGGGTGATGGGGACGCTCGGGCTCGCCGTGCGCAAGCCCGAGGTGTTCAACAACGTCTCGAGCGTGGCGATCTTCCCGCTCACGTTCCTGGCCAACACGTTCGTCGACAGCGGGCGGCTGCCCACGCCGCTGCGGGTGATCGCGGACTGGAACCCGGTCTCGGCGATCACCCAGGCGTCGCGGGAGCTGTTCGGCAACACGAGCGCGGCGATGCCGATGCACGACGCCTGGCCGATGCAGCACGCCGTGCTGGCATCGGTGCTGTGGATCGCGGTGCTGCTGGCGGTGTTCGTGCCGCTTTCGGTGCGCTGCTACCAGAAGGCGACGAGCAGCTGACTCAGGGCAGCGTGAGGATCTCGCTGCCGTCGGCCGTCACCACGAGGGTGTGCTCGAACTGGGCCGTCCACTTCTTGTCCTTCGTGGTGACGGTCCAGTCGTCGGCCCAGATGTCGTAGTCGATGGTGCCCAGGGTGATCATCGGCTCGATCGTGAAGGTCATGCCCTCCTCGATGATCGTGTCGACGGAGGGCTCTTCGTAGTGCAGCACCGTCGGCGGCGTGTGGAACGCCGGGCCGACGCCGTGGCCGGTGAAGTCGCGGACCACGCCGTAGCCGAAGCGCTTGGCGTAGGCCTCGATGACGCGGCCGATGACGTTGAGCTGCCGGCCCGGCCGGACCGCCTTGATCGCCCGCATGGTCGCCTCGCGCGTGCGCTCCACCAGCAGGCGCGCCTCCTCGGAGACGTCGCCGGCGAGGAACGTGGCGTTCGTGTCGCCGTGCACGCCGCCGATGAACGCGGTGACGTCGATGTTGCAGATGTCGCCGTCCTCGATCACCGTCGAATCGGGGATGCCGTGGCAGATGACCTCGTTCAGCGAGGTGCAGCACGACTTCGGGAACCGGCGGTAGCCCAGCGTCGAGGGGTAGGCGTGGTGGTCGAGCAGGAACTCGTGCACCACCTTGTCGATGTCGTCGGTGGTGGCGCCCGGCTTGACGGCCTTGCCGCCCTCCTCCAGCGCCTGCGCCGCGATCTTGCTCGCGACGCGCATCGCCTCGATCACCTCGGGCGTGCGCACGCCGTTGCCGGTGTCCCGCTTCGGCGCCGGCTTGTCCACGTACTCGGGACGGGCGATGGAACTGGGGACGTCACGGCGCGGCGTCTGGACGCCGGGAACCAGCGGGGCACGAACGGACATGCCTCCACCTTACGACGGCCGCCTCAGCCGATCCCCGTCAGGAACCGCACCGCGGGTTTCGACGACCCGGCCCGTCGTTAAAACAGCACCGTCGCGTACTGGCCGACCTGCTGGAACCCGATCTTGCGGTAGGCCGCGAGGGCGGGCGTGTTGAACGCGTTGACGTAAAGGCTCGCGGTGCGGCCCAAGCCGCGGACGAGGCGGTTCACCACCGCGGCCGTGCCGGCGGTGCCGAGGCCGTCACCCCGGCGTTCGGGGTGCACCCAGACACCCTGGATCTGCCCCACGGCCGCCGACATCGCGCCGATCTCGGCCTTGAAGACGACTTCACCGTTCTCGAACCGGGCGAACGCCCGCCCGGCGCCGATCAGCTCCGTGACGCGGGCGCGGTAGCTGGCCCCGCCGTCGCCGCTGCGCGGGTCGACGCCGACCTCCTCGATGAACATCGCGACGGCGGCCGGGAGGTACCGCTCGAGCTCGTCCGGCCGCACGGCGCGGACCAGCGGGTCGGCTTTGACGAGTGGTGTCTTGTCGAGCGCCATCAGCGGCTGGTCGTCCCGCACCTCGCGGGCCGGGCCCCATTCGTCTTCGAGTTCGTTCCACAACCCGAGCACCTGCTCGGCCGGTCCGACCAGCGAGGAACAGGTTCGCTGCCGGCGCAGGGCGCGATCGGCGAAGGAGCGCAACGCGGGCGCGTTGCCGCGGAGCGGAATGAGGTTGGGCCCGGAGAAGCACAGCCCTTGGAGCCGCCCGGCTCGGACCGGACGGCTGTCGGCGGCCCAGAGTTCACCGCCGAGCCGCCACGGATCGAGGCCCGCGGCCTCGACCCGGGCGCTGACCATGCAGCTGCCCACCGGGTCGGCGCCGAGCGCGGCACGGACCGCCGGATAGTCCCGATCATCGAGCAGCCGTGCACCTGCAAGCCGCAACACGGGCTCCAGGGTGCCAGATCCGGCTCGTAAACGGAACGCGAGCCTGTCGACACCGGGAGCTGAACAGCCCAGGTCGGGGCTTACGGGCAGAATCGAAGCCATGCAGCGGTACACATACAAGGTCGTCGAAGTCCGGGAGAAGCTCGTCGGGGGCAAGATGTCCGGCGGGAAGCTCGAGAAGCTGCTCAACGACCACGCCGCCGACGGCTGGCAGCTGAAGACCATCACCTCGGCGGAGGTGAAGGGGCGCGTGGGACCCGGCGGGGTCGACGGGTTGCTGGTCACCTTCGAGAAGCCGGTGGGCTGAGGGACGGGTCCGGTCGCCGCCCCTCGGCCGGCCGGCTCCGGTCAGGGAGCGCCGCGGTAGGTGCCGATCGTCCAGGAGTTGCCCTCCGGGTCGCGGAGGCTGAACGTGTGCGAGCCATAGTCCGTGTCGGTCAGCTCCGCCGTGATCTCCGCGCCCGCCTCCCGCGCCATCGCGTAGATCTCGTCCACCTGGTCGGACACCACATACACCGCGCTCGCGCCCGGCTTCATCGCGTCGTGCACGCCGTCCGGCGGGCGGACGCTGCCCAGCATCACCGCGCCGCCCTCCGGCCAGTGCAGCTCCGCGTGCGCGATCAGATCGCCATCGGGCACCACCAGCGTCTCGGTGAAACCCAGGACGTCGACGAGGAAACGGACCGCCGCCGGAGCGTCGTCGTAGCGCAGGGCGGGCCACACGTTCGGAACAGGAGTCATGCCGGCGAGTCTCGCCCGGCCGGGACCCGCTCGTCTTGGAGGAACGGGAGCTCCTCGGCGATCCACGTCCCCGGCGTGCACCCGGCCAGCGCGCGCCACTCGTTGGTCAGGTGCGCCTGGTCGTAGAACCCGCACTCGACGGCCAGCGCGGCCAGGTCGGTGTGCCCCCGCCGCAGCAGCCGCCCGGCCCGTTCGAACCGCAGCACCCGCGCCGCCTGCTTCGGCGCCAGGCCCAGCTCCACGCGGAACCGCTCGCCCAGGTGACGGCGGCTCCAGCCGACCTCGCCGGCCAGGTCCGCGACGCGCACCCGGCCGTCGGCCCCGCGCATCCGGCGCCACGCCTCCCCCAGCTCGGGCGGTGGCGCGACCGGCTCCACCGCCCGCGCGGCCAGCACGTCGTCGAGCAGCGCGAACCGCGCCCGCCAGGTCGGCAGCTCCCGCAGCCGGTCCGGCAACGAGCCCAGGCCGAACTCGGCCAGATCACACACCTCGCCGCTCAGCTCCGCCGCGGCGACCCCGAAGAGCGTGCGCACGCCCAGCGGGTCGAGCTCCAGCTGAAGCCCCTCCTGCACGCGGTCCTGCCGGATCAGCACCGCACGCGTGTGCAGGCCGCCGACCAGCGCCTGCAGGCTGTGCCCGGCCATCCGGACCGGCCCGGCCAGGCTGATGACGAGCGTCACATGCCGGGACGGCAGACCGCGGTGGACGGCCAGCGTCACGTCGTCCTGCGCGTACCCGACATAGCGCGTGACCAGCGGCCGCACCGCCGGGTGCGGCTCGCGGACGGCCCAGGTCACGCTCACGATGCCAGCCTAACCGTCACCACCGGCAGTTCGGGGGTCTGCTAACACGGAGGTGGTCCCCACCGCGGAAGGAACGCCGATGACGATCCAGGAGCAGGCGCAGCAGCTGGAGCTGCTCGCCGACCAGGTGCCCACCGGCATCGCACTCGCCACCAAGAGCGACCTCGAAGACCTGCAGGCGCAGGTGCTCGGTCTGCTCGGGGAGACCTCGACCGCGACCGCGATCCAGGGGGCCATCCAGCTGGCGTCGCAGCAGATCGACGAGGTCGCCGCCGCGCTGGAGAACGTCCGCCTCCAGATCCGCGACGCCGCCCAGCACCACCTACAGGGCTGACTCGTAGTACGAGTGGACCGCGGGCTGGCCCGTGTAGTTCGGGCCGGCCCGGTCGTCCGCGCCGAGGTACCGGAACGGCAGGGCGCCGGTGAACCGGCCGGTGCGCCGGACGCGGCGGGCCCGCGAGTCGTACGCGAAGCCCGCCTCGCGCAACGCCGGGAGGACCCGCCGGGCCGCCGGAGCACCATCCGGCAGGCGAAGGGAGGCCGCGTCGAAGTTCGCCACGAAGACGCCGTCTTCGTCCAGCCACGACGCCGCTCGCAGCAGCGCGCGCCCGCTGCCGCAGCAGAGATCGAGCCAGCGAGCGCCCGGCGGCAGGCCCAGGATGTCGAATCCGAGGACGCGCGAATAGCCGTCGCGGCCGGCCAGCCGGCGCTCGCGGTTCATGGCCCGGTTGGCCACAACGGACGATGCCTCGAGGACAACGTCCGTCAGCAGCTTCAGCCAGCGGTGACCACCGGCGCGCCCTCGCCGAGGGACTCGCCCGCCGCCTCGGCGATGCGCATGGCCTCTTCGATGAGCGTCTCCACGATCGCGTGCTCGGGCACGGTCTTGATGACCTCGCCCTTGACGAAGATCTGGCCCTTGCCGTTGCCCGAAGCGACGCCGAGGTCGGCCTCGCGGGCCTCGCCGGGGCCGTTGACGACGCAGCCCATGACGGCCACACGCAGCGGGATCTCCATCCCCTCGAGCCCGGCGGTGACCTGCTCGGCGAGGGTGTAGACGTCCACCTGCGCGCGCCCGCACGACGGGCACGACACGATCTCCAGCTTGCGCTGCTTGAGGTTCAGCGACTGCAGGATCTGGATGCCGACCTTGACCTCTTCGACCGGCGGCGCGGACAGCGAAACGCGGATGGTGTCGCCGATGCCCTGGCGCAGCAGCGCGCCGAACGCGACGGCCGACTTGATCGTGCCCTGGAACGCCGGGCCCGCCTCGGTGACGCCGAGGTGCAGCGGGTAGTCGCACTGCTCGGCGAGGATCTCGTAGGCGCGCACCATGACGACCGGGTCGTTGTGCTTCACCGAGATCTTGATGTCGTGGAAGTCGTGTTCGGCGAACAGCGACGCCTCCCACAGCGCCGACTCGGCCAGCGCCTCCGGCGTCGCCTTGCCGTACTTGTCCATGATCCGCTTGTCGAGCGAGCCGGCGTTGACGCCGATCCGGATCGGCGTGCCGTGGTCCTTCGCCGCCTGGGCGATCTCCTTGACCTGGTCGTCGAACTTCCGGATGTTGCCCGGGTTGACGCGCACCGCGGCGCAGCCGGCCTCGATCGCGGCGAAGACGTACTTCGGCTGGAAGTGGATGTCGGCGATCACCGGGATCTGCGACTTGCGCGCGATCGCGGGCAGCGCCTCGGCGTCGTCGGCCGACGGGCACGCCACGCGGACGATGTCGCAGCCCGCGGCGGTCAGCTCGGCGATCTGCTGCAGGGTCGCGTTGACGTCGGAGGTGAGCGTCGTCGTCATCGACTGGACGGAGATCGGGAAGTCGCTCCCGACGCCGACCGAGCCCACCTGGAGCTGGCGGGTCTTGCGGCGCTCGGACAGGACGGGCGGGGGCAGGGCGGGCATACCGAGTGCGACGGTCACGGCCTCCAGCGTACCTACCCCTACTGGGCCACCGTCACCATGTCAACCGTCACGGTGAGCAGCGTTACGCGCGGAGTGAACCGCCACGGAGGGACCGGAATCCCTCCGTGGCGGGGCACTACTGCAGACGAATCGGGTTGACGATGTCCGCCGTCACCGTGAGTAGGGTCACCGCGCCGCCGATGAGCACCAGGACCATCGTGATGCCGGACAGCTTCGTGTAGTCCACCGGGCCGCCGGCCGCCTTGCCCCGCAGCCCGCGGATCCAGTCGCGGACGCGCTCGTACCAGACCACCGCGATGTGGCCGCCGTCGAGCGGCAGCAGCGGCAGCAGGTTGAACACGCCGATGAAGAAGTTCAGGCTGGCCAGCAGGAAGAAGAACAGCACCCAGATGCCCTGCTCGACCGCCTCGCCGCCGATCCGGCTCGCGCCGACGACGCTGACCGGGGTGTTCGGGTCGCGCTCGCCACCGAAGATCGCGGTGACCACCGCCGGGATGCGCTCCGGGAACTCGACGAGCCGCTGGGCCGTCTCGGCGAACATCGTGCCGGTGAAGCTGAACGTGGCGCCGATCGCGGCGACCGGGTCGTACTGCGTGGTGATCGCGGGCACCACCGGCGACGCGCCGATCATGCCGACCTCACGGACGCCGGCGCTGCTCCAGCGCTGCACCTTCGGCACGTCGACGACGAGCGACAGCCGCTGGTCGCCGCGCTGCACCGCGAACACCGTCGGGCCGCTGGTGGCCTGCACGGCGGCCAGCATCTCCTGCCAGGTCGCGACCGGCTTGCCGCCGACCGCCAGTACCTTGTCGCCGGCCCGCAGACCGGCCGCCTCCGCCGGGCGCGCGGCACCCTGCGGGCAGGTGGTGTCCTTGGCCTGGGCCTCGGTCGTCGCCGTCCGCGCGCAGGACGTCGACGCCAGCACCGGCGAGGGATCGGCGGGAGTCAGGTTCGGCAGCCCCATCGTCACGGCCATCAGGTAGAGCACCACGAAACCGAGGATGAAGTGGGTGATCGACCCGGCCGACATCACGACGGTGCGCTTCCAGGTCTTGAACCGCCACATCGCGCGCGGCGCCTCGTCCGGCGTCACCTCGTCGAGCGCGGTCATGCCGGCGATGTCGCAGAACCCGCCGAGCGGGATCCACTTCAGGCCGTATTCGGTCTCCCCGCGGCGCCACGAGAACACCGTGGGCCCGAAGCCCACGAAGTACCGGCGGACCTTCATGCCGAAGGCCTTCGCGGTGATCATGTGACCGGCCTCGTGCAGTGCGACCGAGACACAGATCCCCAGTGCGAAGAGCACCACACCGATGATGTAGGCGAGCACCCGCTACTTCCCCTCGATGATCGAACCGGCCCGCGCGCGAGCCCAGCGCTCGGCCGCGAGTACGTCCTCGACGTCGCGTGGTTCGCGACGCCATTCGTCGGCGGCTCCCACCACCTCGGAAACAGTGTCCACTATCGACGTGAAGCTGGTGTTCTGCGCGAGGAAAGCGGCCACGAGCTCCTCGTTCGCGGCGTTGTACACCGCGGGCAGGCAGCCGCCCACGCTGCCGCAGTGCCGGGCCAGCTCGACGGCCGGGAAGGCCTCGTCGTCGAGCGGCTCGAAGGTCCAGGTCGCGGCCTTGTCCCAGGCGCACGCGGGGGCGGCGCCGGGGACCCGGTCCGGCCAGTGCAGCGCGAGCGCGATCGGCAGCCGCATGTCGGGCGGGCTGGCCTGGGCGATCGTGGAGCCGTCGGCGAACGTCACCATCGAGTGCACGATCGACTGCGGGTGCACGGTGACGTCGATCCGCGCCGGCTCGATGTCGAACAGCAGCGCCGCCTCGATCAGCTCCAGCCCCTTGTTGACCAGGGTCGCGGAGTTGATGGTGATCAGCGGGCCCATCGACCAGGTCGGGTGCGCCATCGCCTGCTCGACGGTGACGCCGGCCAGCTCGGCGCGCTTGCGCCCGCGGAACGGGCCGCCGGAGGCGGTGAGGACGAGCCGGGCGACCTCGCTCCGGTGCCCGGCACGCAGCGCCTGCGCGATCGCCGAGTGCTCGGAGTCGACCGGCACCAGCTGGCCGGGCTTCGCCGCGGCGAGGACCAGCGGCCCGCCGGCGATGAGCGACTCCTTGTTGGCGAGCGCGAGCGTGGCGCCGGTGGCGAGCGCTTTGAGCGTGGGCTCGAGGCCCCGGGAGCCGGGGAGCGCGTTGAGGACGGTGTCGACGGGGATGGCGTCGATCAGCTCGGTGACGGCGTCGGAGCCCGCGAAGAGCCTCGGGAGCTTGAACTCGCCCTGGTCGTAGCCGCGCTTCTGCGCCTCGGCGTACAGCGCGAGCTGCACGTCTTCGGCGGCCGTGGCCCGGGTCACGGCGACGGCGTCGACGCCGTGGGCGAGCGCCTGCGCGGCGAGGGCCGCCGGATCGGCGCCGCCCGCGGCGATCCCGGCCACCCGGAACAGGTGCGGGTTGCGCGCCGCGACGTCGAGGGCCTGCACGCCGATGGACCCGGTCGAGCCGAGCACGAGAACGCTTCGCGAGGTAGTCATCGCCGGTCATTGTCGCGCGGGCCGTGTCCGCGGCGCACCCGGAGGTGTGGGATCATCGGCGGGTCCGAGGTTCACGGGGTTTGAGGAGTTCATCGTGGCAGGCAAGGCGGTCGAGAAGAGGCGGCCCGAGGTCGACCCGCGCGACGAGCCGTCCGCGGCCTGGGGCTGGCACGGCTCGTTCCCGAAGGCCACCCGCATCGCCGGCTGGGTCAGCGCGATCATCCTGCTGGTGATGATCAAGGGCAACCACGAGAACAACACCGAGAACGTCTGGCTGGTCGGCCTGGCGGCGTTCCTGGTCCTGCTGCTGGTGCTGGACATCCGCAAGCAGCGCACGGCCTGGCGCAAGTAGTTGGTGACCCGCTAACGTCGCGGGTCATGAAGCTGCACTGGGGTCTGGCTGTTCTTTTCGTGTTGGACGCCTTGGTGGCGCCTGCCGCTCCGGCGTCGGCTTCGGTGCCGTTGGTCCGGTGCACGTTCACGCCGACCCCCGACAACCCTGCTGCGCGGCCAGTGGTGCGTCCTTTGCCGTTCGCTTCGACGCGCGGGACCGTGGATGTGACGTTCCGCTTCAACTACGGGCCGGTGACCGTGCGGCTGGATCGTGGCGGGGCTGCGCCTTGCGCGGTGCACAACATGGTTTCGCTGGTTTTGCAGCGGTTCTATGACCGGTCTCAGTGCTGGCGGCTTTCCAACTCCGCTCGGCTTGGTGTTCTTCAGTGCGGGGACATCTATGAGGTGGAGAAGGGCGGGCCGGGGTACAAGTTCCCGGACGAGGTGACCGGGACGGAGACGTATCCGCGCGGAACGATCGCGATGGGGAACCAGGGGCCGGGGACGAACGGGTCGGAGTTCTTCATCGTGCACTCGTTCGCGAACATCCCGGCGAATTACTCGGTGATGGGGCGGGTCGTTCAAGGGATGTCGGCGATCGACCGGATGGTCGAGGACGGGATCATCCCCACCGATCCGAACGGACCGCTGGACGGGGCGCCGGCACACCCGGTGAAGATCCAGCGAGCCATCGTCGGCTGATAAATCAGAATTTCGGCCATCTCGCCACCACACTGGATCATCGCCGTCGTGAAATTTCGCGTCGGCCACCGGTTCTCACATGGCACTCAACAGTCATCAGCAGCCAGCAAATTCATCCATGAGAATCTCCAACTCATCAGTTGCAGCAATACAGGCCGACTGAGATGTTCTCTTGATCCGAGTCAACGCATCGACATCTTGCGAATCTGCGGCCAACAATCCCAGTCGCACGAAGTTCGGGGTCAGAGTCCAATTTCGCATTGAACTGTCGAACCGCCACTCAAAGGACCCGGAAAACTCTTCTGTAATCCTATTGAATCGATCGTCCAAGCCAGAATTCGGATTACTGTATCTCCAGACCACAAAAGGCGGTCGAACCAACCCGTCGACAGGGTCAGCACCCACGGACATACGCGCCCAGGAAACCACTCCGCGAGCTGAAAGTGCTTCCAGAACCAACGTCGAATCGATCACGAGAACGGCCCCGCAAATCCTCGCCTTCCCCACCGCAAGCCGTCATTAAGGGACTTCATTCTCCTCATGTAGTCTCCCCACGGGATCGCGTTCATACTCAGCCGCGGATCATACGCGTACTTGCCGTCAGTGTACACGTGGTGGAACGTATACTCGACCGTGCTCGAACCTTCCGGAACCAGCAAGGTCTTCCCCTTCCCCTTGAAAGCGACGATCTTCCCCTCTTGCCCGGCTGCGGCCAGCAAGTTTTCAGATATCTCGGAGCAATCAAATCCACATACGTCGATAGGCTGCTGTTTCATTGCATCCAAGACGCGTTGATTCGGCGGAAAGTGAGCGTTTGGAGTCGTACTCGAGCGTGGCGAGCGGGGTACCGTCGGCGCCCTTGAGACCGTCGCTCTTCTGCCGGCCGAGGTCGTCGTATCCGTACGTGCGGATACGACCGCCGCCGTAGTCGATCGAGCCGAGGTTGCCCGCGTC
The DNA here is from genome assembly GCF_040682715.1 of Amycolatopsis sp. NPDC051128. Taxonomy (NCBI): domain Bacteria; kingdom Bacillati; phylum Actinomycetota; class Actinomycetes; order Pseudonocardiales; family Pseudonocardiaceae; genus Amycolatopsis; species Amycolatopsis sp. NPDC051128. The sequence continues at coordinate 67,464 of NZ_JBFBBN010000028.1, forward strand.
GTCGTAGCCGAGCTTCTGCTCGACGCCCGTCAGGCCGTCCTTCTGGGTCGACAGACGCGCTTTGTCGTAGCCGAACACCGCGGTGCCCGAACCGTCGACACGCCCGGAGCCGTCGTAGGAGTAGGTCGCCGTGCCCGACAGCGGCCCGGTGCTGGTCAGCAGGTCGCCACGATCGTCGTACGTGAACGTCTTCTCGCCGCTCGGTGCGTTCACCGCCAGCAGCCGCCCGGTCAGGTCGAACCGCTGGACGCGATCCGGTGTCGGTTGCGCGGCGCCGCTACCCGTCTCCAGTCGCAGCAGGCCCAGCGCGTCGAACGTCCGCTCACGGACCACGCCGCCCGGTGCCTGCACGCGCGCCGGCTGGCCGGCGAGGTCGTACGAGGTCGTCCACGTGCGATCCGCCGCGGCCGGATGTGCCGCCGTCGCCAGTTCGATCACCGACTCGGACAGGCCCAGGACGTTGTACGTCTCGATGGTGCTGTTGCCGCGGCCGTCGGTCGACCTCGTCCGATTGCCAGCTGCGTCGTAGCCGAACGACGTCGTGATCGAGGACGTGTCCGAAACCGGCTCCTGCTGCTGGACCAGGAGACCACGGGAGTCGTACCCGAACCGGGTGGTGCGGCCCAGTGCGTCGGTCACCGAGACCTTGTTGCCGTCCGCGTCGTAACCGGCGGCACTCTTGCGGAGCACGTGCTCGCCGGGATCGAGACTGTAGAAGCCGGTCGCCCGCCCCGCCGGGTCGTGGCTCACGTAGCCCGTCCGGCCGTGACCGTCGGACTGCCGCACCTGGCGTCCGGCGAAGTCGTATCCGTACTGCGAGACCACGCCCGCCGGGTCCCTGGTGACGATCCGCTGCCCGAGCACGTCGTACTCGTTCTTCGTCAGCTCACCGGTCGGTGCCGTCGAAGAGACGAGGTTCCCGGCGTCGTCGTACCGCAGCTTGGTGGTGTAGGCGGCCGGAGCGGGACGACGCCCGAGTTCGGTCGCCGTCACCTGCCGGCCCAGGTCGTCGTAGGTCGCTTCCACCCGCGAACCCGTCGGATCCGTGGTGAAGCGCAGTTCGCCTTCGGTCGTGTAGCCGTACTGCCACACGCCGCCGGGCTGATCGCCGGCCTCCGGGTTCGGGTCGGTGCGCTCCACGGGCCGGTTCAGCTGGTCGTACCGGTACCGGGTGATCACGCCGTCCGGGCCCGTCACGCTCAGCAGGTTGCCGAGCGCGTCGTACTGCTTGGTCGTCACGACCTTCGCCGCGGTGGCCTCCCCCGGCTTCCGGTAGTCCGGGGACGCCGTCTTGACCGCGCGGCCCGCCCGGTCGTAGGTCACCGTCCCGACGTTCCCATTCGGGTCGCGGGTTTCGGTCTGCTCGCCGAAGGTGTCATAACCGGTGACGACCTTCGGAAAATCCCCAGACGATTCCGGTCTCCGGGGCCGCGCCGACCGCGAGTAACTGCCGGGTTCTTGCCGTCATGGCAGGCGCGAAACCCGCTTGAACATCGCGCCGCCACGGCCGCCACCTTGGCAGCACTTCCGATCACTGTCAGGCACGCTAGCGCGCGGCCCCAAGCCGAAATGCCACCCCAACGAGTGAATGCGTGGATCGTCCGATTACATTGGGCAGGTTCAGTCGGCTGAGGCCTCGTGGGGGATCAAGCGATGATGACGCACGACCAGTATCTGGCCACCCGAAGATTCCCGGCCCTCGACGGCGTACGCGCCGTCGCCGCCGTGCTCGTGGTCGTGTTCCACTACGGCGGACCCAACTGGGTGAGGGCCAACGGCTGGATCGGGGTGCACCTGTTCTTCGTGCTCTCCGGCTTCCTGATCACCACCCTGGCACTGCGCGAGGAAGCCCGCGCAGGCCGGGTATCACTAGCGGAGTTCTACATCCGCCGCGCGTTCCGCATTCTTCCTGTCTACTACGTCGTGATCGGCGTGGTCGTCGTCTTCGCCTACTTCCGCGGCCTGGGCCTGCGGCACAGCGGCATCGTGGCGGCGCTGCCCTGGAACGTCGCCTTCGTCGGTGAGTACCACCAGATGACCTGGTTCGGCCAGGCCTGGACCCTCGGCGTCGAGCAGAAGTTCTACCTCGTGTGGCCGCTGCTCGCGTTCGGCCTTGGCGCGCTGGGCTTCGTGAAGCGCCTGAGCCTCGCCGTCGGCCTCGTCGCCGTCATGCTCGCCCTGATCCCCTTTATGCCCTACGCGGGCGCGTACTCGCCGATCCTCATCGGCTGCACGCTGGCGATCGTGCTGCACCACCGCAAGGGCTTCGCCGCGCTCCGGGTGTTCACGCACCCGGTCGCCGGGCTTGTGGTCGCCGCCGCGCTGATCGCCGTCCAGACCATGTTCGGCGAGATCACCGAACTGCTGCACGACGACGGCGGCTCGATCACCGGCACGGGCTACGTCCTGCTCGCCGCGCTGCTGGTGCCGTCGCTGGTCGCCGGCGGCGGCCCGTTGGCCTGGGTGCTGTCGCTGCGGCCGATGCGGTTCATCGGGGAGCGTTCCTACTCGCTCTACCTGATGCAGGGCGTCGTCGCGGTGGCACTCGCGGGGGCCATCCCGCAGTTCGCGCCGCACCGGACGCTCACCGCGGTCGCCGTGACGATCGTCGGGCTGATGGCCGCCGATCTGCTCTACCGCTGGGTCGAACTCCCGATGATCGACGTCGGACGCCGGATCATCGTCCGGCGACGCGCGAAGCAGGCTCCCCCGGTGACCGAGGTGGCCGAGCCCGCGCTCGCCGCGGCCTGAACCAGCGCCAGAGCGAAGAAGCCGGGTGCCGCACGTTCGCGGCACCCCGGCTTCGAAACCACCGTCAGCGCTCGTGCGCCGGCATCACCAGCTCGCTCGGCTCCCCGGCCACCGCCGCCAGTTCTTCGCCCGCCGATTCGCCGTCCGCGGGGCGGGCGTCCTTCGTCAGCAGGGACGCCACCGCGCCGATCAGGCAGACCACGATCGCGAAGCCGAACGCCACCGCCAAGCCCGACTGGAACGGGCCTGAAATCAAGTTCGGGAAGAAGCTGCGGCCCGTCAAGAACGACGCCTGATCTGGCGGCAGCGACGACAGCTGGCTGCCCAGGAGCTGCTGGATCGGGTTGTAGCCCAGGAACGCCGCGAACAGCACCGCCACCGCCGGGAGGTTGGCGATCTCCGCCGCCGAGGCCGGTGGGACGCCGTGGTCGATCAGGCCCTGGCTCATCGTCGACGGCAGGCTCGAAGACAGGCCCGCGATGATCAAGCTGAAGAAGAAGCCGATCGAGAGCACCATCGCCGCGTTCTGGAACGTCGTCATCATGCCCGCGCCGGAACCGCGGGCGTCCGCCGGGAGGCTGTTCATCACCTCGGCGCGGTTCGGTGAGGCGAACATGCCCATGCCGATGCCGTTGAGCAGCAGGATCGCCGCGAACGCCCAGTAGTCGAAGTTCACCGGCAGCAGGATGAGCAGCAGGAACGTCACGGCCGTGATGAGCAGGCCGCCCGAGGCGAGCAGGCGGCTGCCGATCCGGTCGGACAGCACGCCGGACACCGGGGCCGCCAGCAGGAAGCCGACCGTCATCGGGAGCATGTAGATGCCCGCCCACAGCGGGGTCTGCTCGAACGTGTAGCCGTGCTGGGGCAGCCAGATGCCCTGCAGCCAGATGATCAGGATGAACTGCAGCCCGCCGCGGCCGAGGGACGCCGTCAGGTTCGCGACGTTGCCCCAGGTGAACGACCGGATCCGGAACAGCGACAGCCGGAACAGCGGGTTGTCGACCTTCGACTCGATGATCACGAACACGACCAGCACCGCCAGGCCGCCGATCAGGCAGCTCAGCACGAACGGGCTGCCCCAGCCGGTCGGCGAGGAGCCGTAGGGCTGGATGCCGTATGTGATGCCGATCAGCACCGTGACCAGGCCGACCGCGAAGGTGATGTTGCCCCACCAGTCCATCCGCGCGTGCTTGCGGACGCCGGTGTCGTGCAGCTTGAGGTACGCCCAGATCGTGCCGATGACACCGAACGGCACCGAGACCAGGAAGATCAGGTTCCAGTCGACCGGGGCGAGCACCCCGCCGACGACCAGGCCGAGGAACGAGCCCGCGATGGCCGCGACGCCGTTCATGCCGAGCGCCAGCCCGCGCTGGTTGGCCGGGAAGGCGTCGGTGAGGATCGCCGAGGAGTTCGCCATCAGGAAGGCGCCGCCGACGCCCTGCACGATCCGCCAGCCGATCAGCCACAACGCGGCCGCGTCGCCGTCGAACCAGGTCACGGCCAGCATGATCGAGGAAGCGGTGAAGACGGCGAAGCCGAGGTTGTACATCCTCGCGCGGCCGTACATGTCGCCGAGCCGGCCGAAGCTCACCACCAGCACCGCGGTGACCACGAGGAAGCCCATGATCATCCACAGGAGGTAGCTGGTGTTGGCCGGCTCCAGGGGGTTGATGCCGATGCCCTTGAAGATGTCGGGCAGCGCGATCAGCACGATCGACGAGTTGATCGTGGCGATCAGCATGCCCAGCGTCGTGTTGGACAGCGCGATCCACTTGTACCGCGGCCCCAGTTCCGCGATCGAATACGTCCGGCGTTCCGCCACTGTGCAACCTTTCCGCTCGCCAGTCCCTTAGCTAGGCTAAGCAACTTGCTTGCGTATGGCAACCAACGTCGCGAAACGCATGGGAGAGCGTGGTCACACTCGCTTGACTGTCCTTTGCGGACTCTTTACCGACGGGACCGACGGTGCCTGTGGACAACTGAGCACCGAGGCGGTGGGCCTGTGGACTACCCGGGCGCGCGGCTCCGGAACTGTCGGTGCTCGCGAGTAACGTTGAAACCGGGGGTCCCCCTCACGGCGCCCCTCAAAGCGAGGACCGCACCAACCGGCCGAGCAGGGTGACTCCCTCGGCGATCTCCCCCGCCGTCCGGGCCGCGTACCCCAGCACCAGCCCCGGCCGTCCCGGCCGCAGCCGGTGCCAGGACAGCGGCTGCACCTTCACCCCCTCCGCCAGCGCGGCCGCCGCCACCGCGACGTCGTCCACCTCGGCGTCGAACGTGATCGTCAGGTGCAGACCGGCCGCCGCGCCGTGGACCACCGCGGACGGCACGGAAGCCGACAGCGAACGGATCATCGCGTCGCGGCGACGGCGATGGCGGGCCCGGACCACCCGCAGCTGCCGCTCCAGCTCGCCGGTCTCCATGAGCCGCGCCAGCACCAGCTGCGCGAGCACCGCGTTGCCGAGGTCCGCGAACCGCTTGGCCGCCACGAGATCGGCGTGGAACCGGGGCGGCGCGAGCAGCCAGCCGACGCGCAGCGCCGGCGCCAGGAGCTTCGAAACGCTGCCTGTGTAACAAACTTCGGGCAGCATCGACCGGACCGCGGGCACCGGCGCGCGGTCGTACCGGTGCTCGGCGTCGTAGTCGTCCTCGATGACGACGCCGCCGTCGGCCGCCCAGCGCATCAGGTCGCGACGGCGCTCGCCACCGAGCACCACGCCCGTCGGGAACTGGTGGGCGGGCGTCAGGAGAACCGCCGGAGCGCCGAGAGCGCGCAGCTCGGCGACCCGCAGGCCGTCGTCGTCCACCGGGACCGGCGGCGTCGCCAGGCCGCAGTGGTGCAGGTGCTGGCGCGCGCCGAGCGAACTCGGGTCCTCCACGGCGATCTCGGAGAGACCGTGCTGCCGCAGGACCTCGCCGAGCAGGGTCAGCGCCTGCGCGACCCCGGCGACCACGATGATCTCGCCCGGGTCCACGCGGATGCCGCGGTTGCGCGCCAGCCAGCGCGACACCGCCAGCCGCATCGCCGGCGCCCCGCGCGGGTCGCCGTAGCCGAAGTGCGACGGCTCGAGCTCGTCGAGCACCGCGCGCTCCGCCCGCAGCCAGGCCGCGCGCGGGAACGCCGTCAGGTCGGGCACGCCGGGCGTGAGGTCGATCCGGGCCGGGGCCGCGCGGATCTCGTCGAAGACCTCGACGCCGGGCATCGGCGTGATCACCGTGGCCGGCACCGGCCGGGCGGGCGCGGGTGACGGCGGCAGCACCGGCGCGGCGACGACGACGGTGCCGGCCCGGCCGCGGCCCGCGGCGTGCCCGTCGTCGATCAGCCGCTGGTAGGCCTCGGTGACCACGCCGCGCGACACGCGCAGCTCGGTGGCCAGCACCCGGGACGCGGGCAGCCGGCCGCCCACCGGGAGCCTGCCGTCGGCGATCGCGGCACGCAGCCGGCCGGCGAGCCAGTCCGCGAGCCCGCCCGGCGGCGCCTCGCGGACGTCGAGCTGAAGGAAGTCCGACCCCGAGGTTATGGACCACTTCGCAGGCGTCGGTTTGGCTCTGTCCATCAGGCCATTGTCGCAGCACGCTGGTCTCATGGACACCACCTACGTGCACGGATACACCGCTCCCGAAGCCCGCCGCCTCGGCGACCAGGCCGACACCCTGGCCGAGTTGCTGCACGCCGGAACGGCCTACCCCGCCGGCAGCCGCGTGCTGGAGGTCGGCTGCGGCGTCGGCGCCCAGACCGTCCACCTCGTGGCCCGCAGCCCGGACGCGCACCTGACCGCGGTCGACGTCTCCGCGGACTCCCTGGCCCAGGCCCGAGCGAGGGTCGGGCCGGGCGTCGGCTTCCACCAGGCCGATCTGTTCGATCTCGACGGCGAGTACGACCACCTCTTCGTCTGCTTCGTGCTGGAACACCTGCCGGAGCCGGTGAAAGCCCTCTCCCACTTGAAAACCCTGCTGCGGCCGGGCGGCACGATCACCGTGATCGAGGGCGACCACGGCTCGGCGTTCTTCCACCCGCGCAGCGCCCACGCCCAAGCCGCCATCGACTGCCTCGTCCGTCTGCAGGCCGACGCCGGCGGCGACGCGCTCATCGGGCGGCGCCTGTACCCGCTGCTCGCCGACGCGGGCTTCGGCGACGTCACGGTCGAACCCCGGACGGTCTACGTCGACGCGTCCCGCCCCGAGCTGGTCACCGGGTTCACCCGCGACACCTTCACCGCGATGGTCGAAGGCGTCGGCGAAACGGCCGTCGCGAGGGGGCTGCTCGACGAGGCCGGCTGGGCCCGCGGCGTCGCGGATCTCCACCGCACGGCCGCAGCGGACGGCACCTTCCACTACACGTTCTTCAAGGCCACCGGAGGTGTGCGGTGATCATCCGCCGGCGACGACCGCGCCTGGCGGGCAGCAGCGACGTCGTCGACCGGGACCTCCAGCGGATCGAAAGCGACCTCGCCGCCGTCGAGCGCCGCTACCCCACCAGCCGGCCCAGCGCCGCCAGGTGGTCCTGGACGCGGATCGTGCCCGGCACGCGTTCGCCGGCGTAACAAGCGAGCGCGCGTTCCCAGTGCTCGCGCGCGACCTCCGGCTCGCCGAGTCCATAGTGGACTTCGCCGAGCCCGCAGTGCGCCTTGCCCTGCTCGGGACGGCAGCCCGTTTCCTTCGCCACGGCAAGGGCTTCGCGGTGATATGTGAGCGCTTCGGCGCTCGCGCCGCGTGCGGCCGACAGCGTGCCGAGGCTGTTGAGCACACGGGATTCCACCCCCCGGTCACCGCATTCGCGGGCGAGGCCCAGCGCCTCTTCGAGGTGCTGGGCCGCTTCCGCCGGGCGGTCCTGCGCGAGCCGGACGTCGCCGAGGTGCTTCAACGCGATGCTGCGGTTCGGGAGACTTCCGGTCTCCTGCGCGATTTCCAGGGCCCGCTCCAGGTGCCTGGCGGCCTCGGCGTACCGGCCGCGCGCGTGCTCGACGTCACCGAGGATGTGCAGCGCGTACCCCTCGCTGACCCGCACCCCCATGGCCCGGAAGTGCTCCAGCCCGTCCGCCAAGGCCCGCGCGGCTTCGTCGTGCCGCCCCTGCGCCGACAACGCGTCACCGAGGTTCACCAGCGCATAGCCCTCGCTGGTCCGGTCGGCGGTTTCGTGCGCGAGTTCCAGGGCCTCTTCCAGGTATCCGGCCGCTTCCCGGTAGCGGCCGATGCCGCGGCACGCGCAGCCGAGCACCACCAGCACGAGGCCCTCGCTGGTGCGGTCGCCCGCTTCCCTGGCCAGCGCGAGCGCCTCCGTCGAATAGGCGATGCCCTCGGCGAACCGGCCCAGCGCCCGGCAGACCAGGCCGAGAGTGTTGAGCACGTGGATCCCGGTGCGCCGGTCACCGGTCTCGCGGACGATGACGAGCGCTTCCTCCAGGTACCGCAACGCCTCCCGTGACCGGCCGACGCGCCAGTGGCCCAGCGCGATCAGCGTCAGCGGCTCGGCCTCGGCCACCCGGTCGCCGGCGTCGTGGGCCAGCGCCGACGCGTGCGTGTGCAGCACCAGCGCTTCCTCGTGGTAGCCGCCGACGTCGAGGTAGTGCCACAGGATCCCGGACAGCAGCCGCAGGTGGCCGGGCCAGCCGTGCCGGGTGGCGTGCGCGGCGACCGCCAGGAGGTTGCGGCGCTCGGCCTCCAGCCATGCCGGTGCGTCGAGCACCTTGACGTCGGGCTCCGGCACCTGCGGGCGCAGGTGCCGTTCCTGCGGGAGGACGACGTCCATGGCCTGCGCGGCCGAGCGGACGTAGAAGTCGAACAGCCGCTCCTGCGCCGCGTGGCTCTCGGCCGGCTCCCCGGCCGCGAGCTCGGCGGCGTAGACGCGGAGCAGGTCGTGCAGCCGGACGCGGTCGTCGCCGGTTTGCTCGGCGAGGTGGGCGCGCACCAACGTGGCGGTCAGCCGCTCCGCCTCCGGCGGCGCGACGCCGGCGAGCGCGGCAAGGGCGGCCGGGGTCAGGTCGGGCCCCGGGTGCAGGCCGCAGAGCCGGAACACGCGCGCGGCGTCGGCCGCCAGGTGCCGGTACGACCACGAGAACACGGCGCGGACGGCGGTCAGCGGGTCCCCGCCGCCGTCGAGCAGGTCCAGCCGCCGCCGCTCGTCGGCCAGCTCGGCGGATAGGGCGGCGAGGCGCTCGCCCGGCCGGCTCAGCGCCAGCTCCGCGACCAGCCGCAGGGCCAGCGGCAGCCCGGCCGAGTACCCGATCAGCGCGTCGGTGGCGCCGGGTTCGTCGTCGACGCGCCGGCCGAGCAGCGTCCGCAGCAGGTCGCGGGCTTCGTCGCCGGTGAGCAGGTCGACGAGCACCCGGCGGGCGCCGTGCCGGGCGACCAGCCCGGGCAGCGCGTCCCGGCTGGTCACCAGCACCAGGCACGACGGCGAGCCGGGCAGCAGCGGCCGGACCTGCCCGACCGAGCCCGCGTTGTCCAGCACCAGCAGCATCCGCCGGGCGGTGAGCACGGTGCGGAACTTCGCGGCGCGCTCGTCCGGCTCGGCCGGGATGTCCGCGCCGTCGACGCCGAGGGCGCGCAGGAACCCGGACAGCGCGTCGCCCGGGTCGACCGGCCGGACCGGGCCGTAGCCGTGCAGGTCGAGGTGGAGCTGGCCGTCCGGGAACTCGTCACGACGCCGCTGGGCCCAGTGGACGGCGAGGGCGGTCTTGCCGACGCCGCCGGTGCCGGACAGGACGGCGATGCGCGCGCCCGTGCCGCCGCCGGCCAGGAGGGCGTCCAGCTCGGCCAGCTGGGCGGTGCGGCCGCGGAAGCCGGCGACGTCCGCGGGCAGCTGGGCGGGGACGCGGGCCGGCGGCTCCGGGGCGGCGAAGTCCTGACGCAGCACCTGGTGGTGGGCCGCGCGCAGCTCCGGGCCGGGTTCGATGCCGAGCTCCTCGGCCAGCCGCCGCCGGACCTCCTCGAAGACGTCGAGCGCGGCGGCCTGCCGCCCGGACGCGGCGAGCACCACCATCAGCCGGGCGTGCGCGGACTCGTTCAGCGGTTCCTCGGCGGTCAGCACCCGCAGCTGGACGACCGCGTCCTCGGGGTCCGCGATCCCGGCGTAGGTCATCACCGCCTTGGCGCGCCGCATCGCGAGTGCCAGCCGCGCGGGGTGCTGGCGCAGCCGTCCGACGTCGGCGAGCGCCGGGCCGCGCCAGAGTTCGAGTGCCTCGCGGCATTCGCCCTGTTCGAGGAGCGCCTCGAAGCGCAGCAGGTCGAGCTCGTCCTCACCGGCGCAGAGCCGGTAGCCGCCCTTGTCGGTGGCGATCAGGCCGGCGGGCCGCAGCGCCCGCCGCAGCCGCGCGACGTAGGTGTGGAGCAGCTCGAGGCACGACGGCGGCGGCTCGTCCCAGATGACGTCGACGAGGTCCTCGCGCCGCACGGTCCGGTTCGGCTGCAGGGCCAGCAGTGCGAGCAGCAGGCGCTGCTTCTCCGCCCCGATCTCGACCTCGGACTCCCCGCGCCGCACCAGGAGCGGGCCCAGCACGCCGATCCGCACCGCCTCCGGCGGCGCTTCGGCGAGCGCTTCCCGCAGCCGCCGCGCGGTCTCCGGCCGGGGACGGCGGACGCTGCCGAGCTCGGCGTTGCGGACCGCGCGCAGGCTCAGCCCGGCGCGCTCGGCGAGCTGGGCCTGGGTCAGTCCGGCGAGCACGCGCCGTTCCCGCAGCCATCCGGCGAACGACAGGCCTTCGTCCACAGGCGTCCTCTCCCGCGTGCCCGAGCGGAACGTACCTCTTCAGCATCACGATCGTGCCGGTCCAGCTGTACCACCGATCGGCGAAGATGTCCGTTTTCGCAGGTACCGAGGGTGACAGCGGCATATTGCGCGAGTACAGGCGCTCGTCCACCACGAGTTCCTAGGCTTTCTCGGGTCCGGTGGTGACGAGGGGTTCGAGGAGCAGCCGTCGCCTGGGGTACGACGGCTGCGCCCGGACCGTCAGACGCGGAAGCGCTTCAGCAGGGCGCGGACCGCGGCTGGGTCCTCGACGTGGGCGTTGTGCCCGAGGCCGGCGAGAGTGATCGCGTCCGGGTCGAGCGCGCGCAGCTGCTCCGGACGGCTCATCGGGTCGGTCTCGCCCGCCGCCAGCACGACCGGGCACCGCGCCGCGTCGAGCAGCGCCGGCATGTCCGGCGCGCCGACGCCGGACGCGGCCGGGTCCATCGCGAGACGCCAACCTCCCTCGGTCTCGCGAAGCCCGGCCGGGTCCGCGGGCGCGATCCCGAGCAGCCCGGAGACCTTCAGGTAGGCCTGATCGGCGTCCTCGCGCGTCTCGAACACGCGGGCCGGCCGGGCCGCGAACGTCGCCGCGCGGCCCAGGTCGTCCTGGCTCCACTCGACCTTCACGCCGAGGGCCAGCACCCCGGCGACCTCGACGTCGTACCGGCCGGACGCCAGCTCCAGCGCCAGCACCCCGCCGAGCGAGTGCCCGGCGACGACCAGCGGCCCGCCGTCCGGGAGCGCGCGGGCGACCGCCGCGGTGAGCGTCTCGAAGCTGTAGTGCGGCAACGGCGAGGACAGGCCGTGACCGGGCAGGTCGGGGACCAGGACGCGCCGGTCGAGCAGGACGGAGAAGTGGGCCCACACCGCGCCGGTCGCGCCGAGGCCGTGCAGGAGGAGGACGGCCGGTTCGCCCTGGCCGCCGGTGCGCATGTTCAGCGTGTCCATCGCAGCAGCCTGCACCAGGTCGCCGTCCGCGGCTAGGGTCGGCTCGTGGGGATCACCGATCCGGGCACCTACGTGCGAGGCGTCCCGTACGCGGAGCTGGCGCGGCTGCGGCGGGAGTCGCCGGTGGTGCGCGTCGACGACTTCTGGGCGGTGCTGCGGCACGCCGACGCGCGGCGGGTGCTGCGCGACCCCGGGCTGTTCTCCTCACAGCTCGGCGGGACGCAGATCCGCGACCCGGCGACTTCCGCGGATCTGGCCTACGTGCGGCGGATGATGCTGAACATGGACCCGCCGGAACACGGCAGGCTGCGCGGGCTGCTGACGAAGGCGTTCACCCCGCGCGCCGTCGCGAAGCTGACTTCGCAGATCGAAAGCTGGGCACGGGACCTCGTCGCGGCGGTCGCCGACCGCGGCTCGTGTGATTTCGCGGCGGTGGCGGCCGATCTGCCCCTGGTGACCTTGGCGGGCGTGTTCGGGGTGCCGGAACAGGACCGGCGGCTGATGTACGACTGGAGCAACCGCGTGATCGGCTACCAGGACGCCGAATACGCGGTGAGCGCGACCGTCGACGCTTCTTCGGTGAGCGAGCTGGCGCGGGCCGCGCTGGCGGTCCGTCCGGCGCCCGGCCCGGACGGCTCGATGCCGGACCCGCGGACCCGCGCGGGGATGCCGGACCTCTACGCGTACGCGAACGCGCTGGGCGAACACAAGCGCTCGCATCCGGGCGACGACGTGATGAGCAACCTGATGCGGCACCGTGATCGCGTCTCGCTGGCCGAGTTCGAGAATCTCTTCTGGCTGTTTTCCGTGGCGGGCAACGAAACCCTGCGCAACGGCCTGCCCGGCGGGCTGCTCGCGCTGCTGTCCCATCCCGCGCAGTACCAGCGGTTGCTGGCGGACCGGTCGCTGCTGCCGTCCGCGGTCGAGGAGATGCTCCGCTGGTGGACGCCGGTCATGCACTTCCGGCGCACCGCCACGGCGGACGTGCGATTGTCCGGAGTGGACATTCGCGCCGGGGACAAGGTGGTGGTCTGGTTCTCCGCGGCCAACCGCGACCCGGAGGTGTTCGAAGAGCCGGACGTCTTCGACATCGGCCGCACCCCGAACGACCACCTGACGTTCGGCCACGGGCCGCACTTCTGCCTCGGCGCGCACCTGGCGCGGGTGCAGCTGCGGGCGATGTTCGGCGCGGTGCTCGACCTGCTCGGCGAGGTGTCCCTGGCCGGCGAGCCGGTGCGGCTGCGGTCGAACTTCCAGAACGGCCTGAAGTCGCTGCCGATCCGGTGGACCCGCTGATGGAGATCCGCGAGATGCGGGCGTTCGTCGCGGTCGTCGAGGCCGGGACGATGTCGAAGGCGGCACGGCAGCTGCACGTGAGCCAGCCGGCGTTGTCCCAGACGATCACCGCTCTCGAACGGCGCCTCGGCGTCCAGCTGCTGGTGCGGACCAGCACGGGCGTGCGGGTGACGGACGCCGGGACGACGTTGCTCGCTGAGGCCCGCGCGGTGCTGGCGCGGCACGACCAGGCGCTGTCCGCCATGGCCCGGCACACGAAGACCGGCGGCGGCGTGCTGCGCGTCGGCGTCCCGCTGGAACTGCCGCCGGACCTGCTGCCGTCGGCGCTCGCGCGGCTGGCGGACGACTACCCGGACACGCGGGTGCAGGCCCGGCACCTGTCGTCGGTCGCGCAGGTGGCCGCGTTGCGGACGGGCGAACTGGACGTCGGGCTGGTGCGCGAGCGCCCGCCCGGGCCGGACCTGGACGCGGTGCTCGTGGTGGCGGAGAACGTGGGCGTCCTGCTGGCGGCGGACGTCGCCGAGAAGCTCGCCGGACCGGACGGGGTGCGCCTGGAGGCACTGGCCGGGCTGGACTGGTTCGCCTTCCCCCGCGCGGGCAGCCCGGTGTGGCACGACGAGCTGGCGGCGATCCTCCGCAGCCACGGCCTCGACGTCGGCCCGGAGATCCCGGAAGAGCAGCGGCTGATCGTCGAGCTCAAGATCCCGGCGGTCAGCGCGGGCGGCGCCTACGCGTTCGCCCCACCCGAGTGGCCGTACCCGTTGCCGGACACGGTGCGGTGGATGCCGTTGGCGGGAAACCCGATCGTCCGGCGGACCTGGGCTGTCTGGCCCGCGACCTCGCACCGGCGTGACCTGGCCCGATTCGTCGCGGCTTTGGAAGACGCCGGTGGCCATCACCCCGGCCGATGCCCGGCATAAGGAGCGCCGAACGCCCGGGCGGAAGGCCTGCTCGCCGGTCCGCCTTCAACCAGGTGACCGGGGAAGCACCCCGGCGGGCGAGCAGGAGTGAAGCAATGGCTGCAGAACTGTCCGGGTCCACGGCGCTGGTGACCGGCGGAACCAGCGGGATCGGCCGGGCGACGGCGATCGCGCTGGCCGGGCTCGGGGCCCACGTCGTGCTGTCCGGCCGGGACGCCACGCGCGGCGAGCAGGTCGTCGAGCGCATCCGCGCGGCGGGCGGCAAGGCCGGCTTCGTCGCGGCCGATCTGAAGGACGCCGCGTCGGCGCGTTCCCTCGCGGCCAGGGCGCGTGAGCTGGGCGGGCACGTCGACGTGCTGGTCAACAACGCCGGGATCTTCCCCACCGGGCCCTCCGCGGACACCACCGAGGCCGGCTTCGACCGCGTCTACACGACGAACGTCAAGGTGCCGTTCTTCCTCGTCGCCGAGCTGGCGCCGGAGATGGCCCGGCGCGGGCACGGCGCGATCGTCAACGTGTCCACTTTGGTCGCGGCGAGGGGCATGGCGGGGATGGCGCTCTACGGCTCGTCCAAGGCGGCGGTCGAGCTGATGACGAAGGCGTGGGCGGCGGAGTTCGGGCCGTCCGGCGTGCGCGTCAACGCGGTCAGCCCCGGCCCGACCCGCACCGAAGGCACGGCCGCCTTCGGCGATGGCCTCGACGAGCTGGCGGCGGCGGGTCCGGCAGGCCGGGTGGCGGCACCGGAGGAGATCGCGGCGGCGATCGCGTTTCTGGTTGGGAGTGGCTCGAGTTTCGTCCAGGGTGTTGTGCTTCCGGTCGATGGTGGGCGCTTGGCTGTGTGAGCTCGCGTGGCTGGGTTTTCAAGAGACGGCTTCGCCGTGGCGTGGGGAATCGGCGCTCCTCGTGGTTGCTTTCGCGCTGTGGTCGGCAGCGCCGATTCCCCACGCAATGGTCCCCCGCCGCCTTCACGATCGTGGCTAAGTGTTGTGGTGCAAGGACATTCGATCTCATGACTACCTGATCGTTAACTGTTCAGGTCGTTGTCGGGCCATGAGCGGGCCTGTGGGATGATCTTGTTGTGGGGGAAGGTGTTCGTCCGTCGTATGACGAGCTGGCCGCGCTGGTCGCAGCGCAGGCCGTGGAGCTCGCGCATGCGCGGGAGGAGATCACCGCATTGCGGGCCGAAGTCGCCGCGCTCAAGCGTTGGTTGGGCACGAACTCGGGTAACTCCTCGATGCCACCACCATCATCGGACCGGTTCAGCAAACCTGCTCCCAAGTCGTTGCGCGGCAAGACCGGACGTAAACAGGGCAAGCAGCCCGGTGCGCCCGGAGCGAATCTGTCCCTGGTGGAGAACCCGGACACAATCGTCGAGCACGCACCGTCTGCGTGCTCGGGGGTGCGGCGCGGGTCTGAGCCGCGCCCACTCTGCGGGGATGATCCGGCGGCAGGTCGTCGTTTGCCCCCGGTGCGTCCGTCGGTGACCGAGCATCGCCTGCACCGGTTGCGGTGCCGCGGATGCCGCTGCATCACCACCGATCAAGGCGCAGCTGAAGGTTTCCGGCGGCTGGCGCACACGGCACGGCGCCCACGCGTGGCTACGTGTGCGCGGCTACATCTCCACCGCGCGCAAGAATGGTCTTCACATCATCACCGCGCTACGCGGCGCCGTCACCGGAAACCCTTGACTGCCAACGAACACCGAAACAGCCTGAACAGTTAACCCGATCGTGTGATGAACACACGTTCGGTCGCCGGTATTCTTGAGTTATGTCCAGTGTTGCTGCGTGGCAAGCCGATGCGGTCGCTCTCGCCGACCGCGTCGGTGAGTTGCTCACGCGCATGCGAGCCACCGAAGCCGAACTCGGCACCCTCCTCGTCGAGATCGAAACCCGCGGAGTGATGGACCTGTTCGGGTATCGGTCTGTGGCCCGGTTGCTGGAACATCTGGCCGATGTCCCGAAAGCCGCCGCCGAGCACGTCGTGAAACGAGCGCGGGCACTTAACGCCGGCCAAAACCTGGACGGTTCTCCGATCCCCGCCCTCGCCCCGGCCACCGGTGCCACCGCCTCGACTGGTGCGTTGAGCAACCCGACGATCGATGCGATCGTCGACGTGGTGAAACTGGCCCCGCCCGAGCACCGCGACCGCGTCGAACAGGATCTACTGGCCTTCGCCGAGGACGCCGGGCACAAGCAGGTCGCCGCCCTCGGCACCCGAATCCTCGCCCACCTCGATCCTGACGGTTCCGAACCCGACGACGCCGAACCCGCCACCCCCACCCGCGAACTCTCCCTCCGCCGCAAACGCTCCGGCATCTGGGAACTGCACGGCACATTCGACGACGAGACCGGCACCCGCGCCAGCGCCGTGCTGGACGCCCTCGCCCAGCGCCGCAGCAGCGACGAAGGCCCCGACCTCCGCTCCCCACAAGAACGCTACGGCGACGCCTTCTCCGACACCATCGACCTCGCCCTCAACTCACCGGACTTGCCGATTCAGGCCGGTGAGCGGGCCCACGTGATGGTCGCGGTGTCACTCGAAGACCTCAAGACCGGTGTCGGGAAAGCCATCCTCGGCGATGCCGGCACCATGTCGGCGGCCGAAGCACGCATCCACGCCTGCGACTGCAAAGTCATCCCCGCAGTTCTCGGGGCGAAGAGTGAACCCCTGGACCTGGGCCGCTTCCGCCGGCTGATCTCGCCCGGGCTCCGCCGCGCCCTGTATCTACGGGATCGTGGCTGCGCGTTCCCCGGCTGTCATCGTCCGCCCCGGCATTGCCAGGGGCATCACCTCCGGCACTGGGCCGACGGCGGTCCGACGAACCTGGGCAACCTGGCGTTGATGTGTTCTCACCATCACCGGCTGCTGCACCGCTCCGGGTGGGAAGCCCGCATCGCCACCGACGGACTCCCTGAATTTCTCCCACCAGCATTCCTGGACAAACAACGAAAACCCCGGCGCAACAACCTCCACCAACCACTGCCCTTCGCAGCCTGACCAACCACACAACGGGAAAGGCCCGCAGCCACCGGCTCCGGGCCCACACCCACGCCGCCAGGTCACCGGTGCGGTGGCGTCGTTCTTCTGGCACCTCGTCGAGCAGCACCCTGGAGCAAGCTTGAGGGGACCGCGTCGAACTCACCCGAGTCCGCTGACTACCTACAATGGTCGAGACGGTGACCCGCTCGGACGCTTAGGGCCTGTATCGAAGTAGGTCAGAGCCATCGTTGATCGCGGCGCGGTGGCGTTGGAGCCGGTTGATGCCGCACTCCACCGCATGGCGCTGTTTATAGGCCTCGGGGTGAAGGCCGGTGGCCGGCCGCCCTTCGATCCCTTGGCCTTGCGATGCGCGTCCTGGTCTGCCTTGCTCGGAATAGTCGCCTTGATCCCGCGACGGCGCAGGTGAGCCCGGTTGGCCGTGGAAGTATGGGTCTTGTCCGCCAACACGTGATCCGGACGGGTCCGTGGCCGACCACCTCCCAGCCTCGGCGCCCGTATCCCGCTCAGGACGGGGATGAACTGTGGGCTGTCCCCGAGCTGCCCGGCGGTCAGCACGATCGGCAACAGCTTCTGCCCCTGCTCGCACCCCCAGATAAGCCGCAGCCCAAGGCCCGTACAACGCCGGCATGTCCCGCCACGGCGCACCGGTCCGGACACGCCATCGGATCCCGTCGATCACTGCCGCCTACTCCACGACGGCGGCCGACCCGACCGCGGCGGGGCAGGCAGCAACGGCTCCAACACCGCCCACTGAGCGGCGGTCCAGCCTGGCCAGTAGTCGCCCGCAGCCCGCGGGGCCATGACAAAAGCCCGTTGTCGTCACCGCAGGAAGGTGACGCCGTCCTGGGGCCGCTCGTCCACCGTCAGCGCGAAGACATCCGGTCGCGCGTAGTGCCCCGAGACGTCGAGACTGTGGCGTGCGGCGACGACGTCCTCGAGGTCGATCGTCGCCGTGAGCAAGCCCTCCGAGCCGTGCAGCGGGCCGGCCAGGACGTCGCCCAGCGGGCCGACGATCACGCTGCCGCCCCGGAACGGGTCGTCGCCCGAGGTCTCATATGGGCACGCCGAGATCACGAAACACCGTCCCTCGTTCGCGATGTGGCGCATCGACGCCTGCCAGACGTCGCGGTCGTCCACTGTCGGGGCGCACCAGATCTCCACGCCCTTCGCGTACATCGCCGCGCGCAGCAGCGGCATGTGGTTCTCCCAGCAGATCGCCGCCCCGGCGAGGCCCGCCGCCGTCGGGACCACCGGGAGCGTCGAGCCGTCGCCGCGGCCCCAGACCAGGCGTTCCCGCGCGGTCGGCACCAGCTTCCGGTGTTTGGCGACCAATCCCAGCACAGGGTCCAGGAACACCACCGTGCTGTACAGCGTCGAGCCGTCGCGCTCGATGACGCCGGCGACCAGGCTCGCCCCGGTCCGCGCCGAGAGCCCGGCCAGCGCCGTCACCTCGGGCCCCGGCACGGTCACCGACGAACGGAAGTACCGGACGAACGGCTCCCCGCGCGGATACCCGCCGAGGACGGCCTCGGGCAGCACCACCAATGCGGCGCCGCGGATCTCGTCCTCGAAAGCGAGGATCCGTTCCAGCGGAACACCCGTGGCGATCTGCAGGGCGGCGACCACGGTCACCCTCGCACCGCCCTCGGCCACCACGGCACCACCGCGGACGTCCGCCGCTGGTAGTCCGCGTACTCCGGGTAGCGCCCCTTGCTGATGCTCTCGGTGAACCGCGTCGACCCGACGAACAGCAGGGTGAGCAGGACCGCGCCGACGACGGTCCACTGCGGACCGCCCGCGACGACGCCGAACGCCGCCACCGCCCACCACTGCGCTTGCTCGAAGAAGAAGTTCGGGTGTCGCGAGTAGCGGAACAGCCCGGTCTGGAGGAACCGGGCCGGGGCCCGGCCCGCGTGCTTCTCCCGGTGGAACGCCCACTGCTGCTGGTCGGCGACCGTCTCCCCGGCGAGGAACGCGGCGAAGACCACCGCGACCACGACATCCGCGGCACCGAATGAGCCTTGGTGCTCCAACGCGGTGTACGCGGGCAGCGTGATCAGCAACAGGATCGCGTTCTGGTAGAGCGAGATGAAGAAGAAGTTGAACAGCTGGAACTGCCACGGCGCCATCCGCTCGCGCAGCACCGCCCACCGGTAGTCCTCGCCGCCGCGGGCGTAGCCGCCCTTCCTGGCGAAGTTGAACGTCAGCCGGACGCCCCACAAGGTGACCAGCGCGAACAGCACGTCCAGCCGGGCGTCGGCGAACCCGGCCGCGCCGGCGAAGATCCCCACGTAGGCGATCGGGACCAGCGACCAGATCCGGTCGACCCAGGAGTACTCCCTGGTCAGCACCGACAGCAGCCAGGTACCGAGCGTCACCCCGGCGAAGACGTACAGGCAGACCCGCAGCGCGTCCATGCCGTCACAATAGGACCTACGATCGCTGTCATGCGCGTGTCGCCGTATTCGTTCCTCAGCCACCTCGAATGCTCCCGGACCGGCGAGCGCCTCGACGCCGACGTCGTCCAGGGTCTCTCCCCGGCCGGTGCGCCGCTGCTCGCGCGGTACGACCTCGCCGGCGTCCGCGAAGCCGTGACACCGAAGGAGATCGCCGGGCGGGAGCCGACGCTGTGGCGCTACCACGAGGTGCTGCCGGTGCGGTCGCCCGAACACGTCGTGAGCCTCGGTGAGGGCATGACGCCGTTGCTGCGGCTGCCGCGCTACGGCCGTGAACTCGGGCTTTCCCGGCTGTGGATGAAGGACGAGGGCCTGGTCCCGACCGGCACCTTCAAGGCGCGGGGCGCCGCGGTCGGCGTCTCCCGCGCGGCCGAGCTCGGCGTGCGCGGGATCGGCATGCCGACGAACGGCAACGCCGGCGCGGCATGGGCGTTGTACGCGGCCCGGGCCGGACTCACGAGCCTGATCGCGATGCCGGACGACGCGCCGCCGATCACCATGCGCGAGTGCGTCGCCGCCGGCGCCGAGCTGTACCGCGTGGACGGCCTGATCGGCGACGCGGGCAAGCTCGTCGCGGCGGCGGTGCAGCGCCGCGAAGGCGTCCAGGACGTCTCGACGCTGAAGGAGCCATACCGCATCGAAGGCAAGAAGACGATGGGATACGAGATCGCCGAACAGTTCGGCTGGCGGCTGCCCGATGTCATCCTCTACCCCACCGGCGGCGGGGTCGGCATCATCGGCATCTACAAGGCCCTGCTCGAACTGCGTGAGCTGGGCTGGGTTTCCGGCGCCCTGCCACGGCTGGTGGCGGTGCAGGCGACCGGGTGCGCGCCGATCGTCACGGCGTTCGAGCGCGGCGCCCGCGAAAGCGCACCGGTCGCCGACGCGCACACCGTCGCCTTCGGCATCACCGTGCCGAAGGCCCTGGGCGACTTCCTGGTCCTCGACGCCGTGTACGCCACCGGCGGCACCGCGGTCGCCGTCACCGACGAGGAACTCATTGCGGCGCAACGGGAACTCACCGAACGCGAAGGCACCTTCGTCTGTCCGGAAGGCGGCGCGTGCTTCGCCGCGTTGAGGCATCTTCGCGAGTCGGGGTGGCTCGAAGGCGACGAAGACGTCGTCGTGCTCAACACCGGCGCCGGGCTCAAGTACCCGGAGACGGTGCCGCTCGACGTCCCGCTGCTCGCGAAGACCGACGCGATCCCCTAGAGGACCGACCGCACCGTTTCGGGGTCGCGGGCGACGACCGTGGTGCCGTCGTCGGCCGTGATGATCGGGCGCTGGATCAGCTTCGGGTGCTCGGCCAGCGCCGCGATCCAGCGAGCCCGGTCGGCCGGGGCGCGACCCCACGCCTTGACGCCCAGTTCCTTCGCGATCGGCTCGGCGGTGCGCGTGATGTCCCACGGCTCGAGACCGAGGCGCTTCAGCACGTCTTTCAGCTCCGCCGCCGTCGGCGGGTCCTCGAGGTAGCGGCGCACGGTGTACTCCGCGCCCGCTTCGTCCAGCATCGACACCGCGGACCGGCACTTCGCGCACGCCGGGTTGATCCAGATCTCCACAGCGGCAGCTTACCGCCATGGTTTTGGAGCATTCGTTCTGTTACTGTCGCGGCATGCCCCGCCCCCGCGTTCACGACCTCGACGCGCTCCTCGACGTCGCCGAGCGGCTCGTCGCCGAGTCCGGCGCCGGGAACGTCACGGTGCGCGGGCTGGCCGCGGCCGCGGGCGTGCCGAACGGCACGATCTACCACGCCTTCGGCTCGCTCAGCGCACTGCTGGCCCGGGTCTGGCTGCGCGCGGCGACGGCGTTCCTCGACCTGCAGACCGAGCTGGTGGACCAGGCGCCGGACGCCGTGGACGCCGTGGTGGCGGCGGCCGGCACGCCCGCGGTGTTCGCGACCCGCCGTCCCGCCGCGGCGCGGATGCTGCTCACGGTGAAGGCCGACCGGCTCTTCGGCCCCGAGCTGCCCGACGAGCTGGCCGACGCCCTGCACGCGCTGGACAAACGCCTGGTCGCGCTGCTCGTCCGGCTCGCGCGCCTGCTGTGGGACCGCGGGGACGGCCTGGCCGTCGAGGTCGTCACCACCTGCGTCGTCGACCTGCCGACCGCCCTGTTCCGGCGGGACATCACCGACCCCCTGGTACGGGAAAGGCTCGCCGCCGCCGTGCGGGCCGTGCTGACCGTGCCCCCTCGAGAGAAGGACCGACCGTGACCGACCCCGTTTCCGTGCTGCGCCTGGGTGACGACGAAAACCGGTTCTCGCCGGACTGGCTGCAACGGGTGCATTCCTTTTTGGACGGTGTCGAGGGCGCGCTGGTGACGACCGGCGGCGGCAGGTTCTATTCGAACGGCCTCGACCTCGAATGGCTGACGGCGCACAGCGACCAGGCATCCCAGTACGTCGCCGACGTGCAGGAGCTGTTCGCGCGGGTGCTGACCTTGCCGGTGCCGACGGTGGCGGCGGTCAACGGCCACGCCTTCGGCGCGGGCGCGATGCTCGCCATGGCGCACGACTTCCGCGTGATGCGCGCCGACCGGGGGTTCTTCTGCTTCCCGGAAGCCGACATCAACATCCCGTTCACCCCCGGGATGGCGGCCCTGATCCAGGGCAAGCTGACGCCGTCGGCGGCGATCGCGTCGATGACGACGGGACGGCGCTTCGGCGGTGCGGAAGCGCTCGAAACCGGTCTGGTGGACGAGATCGCGGCCGAGGGCGAGGTCGTGAAGGTGGCGAGCGAGCGGGTGCGGGCCCTGGCGGGCAAGGACCGCGGCATCCTGGGCACGATCAAGGCGACGATGTTCGCCCCGGCGGTGACAGCTCTGCGCACCCCGGCTTGAAAGCCGTGAATGTCGCATTGAGGGACTCAGAGTCTCTCAATGCGACATTCACGGACTTGCGATCTCGGCGAGGCGGCGGCGCAGGTGCTCGCGTTCCGGCTCGGTTCCGGCCAGCGCCAGCGCTTCCCCGTAAGCCTCAGCCGCTTCGGAGTGACGGCCGAGGCGGCTGAGCAGGTCGCCCCGAGCCGCCGGGAACGGGCTGTACTCCCGCAGGCGGGGTTCGTCCGCCAAGGCGTCGAGGAGTGAAAGGCCCGCCGCCGGGCCGTCGCGCATCGCCACCGCGACGGCGCGGTTCAGCTCCACCACCGGCGACGGCGCCAGCCCGCGCAGCACGTCGTAGAGCGCCACGATCTGCGGCCAGTCCGTGCTCGCCACGTCCGGCGCCTCGTCGTGGAGCGCGGCGATCGCGGCCTGGACGCCGTACAGCCCGGGCGGGCCCGCGCGCAAAGCGACCTCGACCAGCGCGGCCCCCTCCTCGATCATCGCGCGGTCCCAGCGGCCGCGGTCCTGGTCGTCGAGCAGCACCAGGTCGCCGTCCGAGCCCGTGCGGGCGTCCCGGCGCGCGTGGACCAGCAGCATCAGCGCCAGCAGCCCGGCGACCTCCCGTTCACCGGGCAGCAGCCGGCGCAGGATCCTGGCCAGCCGGATCGCCTCCTCCGCCAGGTCGAGCCGCTGCAGGTCCGGCCCCGAACTCGCCGCGTACCCCTCGGTGAAGATCGAGTAGACGACCTGGAGCACGCCCGGCAGCCGCCCGGGCAGCTCGTCCGCGTCCGGCACCCGGAACGGGATCCGCAGCGTGCGGATCCGGTTCTTCGCCCGCACGATCCGCTTGCCCATCGTCGCGCTCGGCACCAGGAACGCGCGCGCCACCTCCGGCGTGGTCAGCCCGGCGAGGCAGCGCAGCGTCAGCGCCGTGCGGTCCTCGGCGGGCAACGCCGGGTGGGCACAGGTGAAGAACAGCTGGAGCCGCTCGTCCGGCAGGTCGCCGCCGGTGGCGGACGGCGGGGCGGGCGCCCGCTCGGCCTCGACCTGCAGCACCGCGAGCCGGGCCGCGTAGGCCTGGTCGCGCCGCAGCCGGTCGACGGCCTTGCGCCGCGCCGTCGTCATCAGCCAAGCGCCCGGCTTCGGCGGCACGCCGTCCGCCGGCCAGTGCACCAGCGCGGCTTCGATCGCCTCCGACGTCACCTCTTCGGCCAGGTCGAGATCGCCGAACCGGCGGACGAGCGCGGCGAGCAGCAGCCCGCGCTCCTCCCGGAACACCGCTTCGATCGATGCAGCCGCCCGCCCCGTCACCGCCGTCAGTCCCCGTACGAAGCGAGCGGCCGCACGACGATCGAGCCGCCGCCGCGGGACCCCGGGCAGCGCGCCGCCCAGTCGAGGGCGACGTCGAGATCCGGCACGTCGACGACGAAGTAGCCGCCGAGCACCTCCCGGGACTCGGCGAACGGCCCGTCGGTGACGACCCGCTCGCCGCGCTCGTCGACCCGCACCGTGGTGGCCGTGGTGAAGTCGGCGAGCGCGTTCCCGGAGACGTAGACCCCGGACTCCTTGACGGTCTTGTCGAACAGCTGCCAGTCCTCGGGCGTGCAGCCGCCCATGGCCTCGCCGTCGGCGTCGAGAGCGGCGTTGATCAGCATCAGGTACTTCACGGGGATCCTCCTGTGGCTCGGTTGCCGTACGCGGTGACTACGAACGGCCGGCGCCACCTTGGACACCCTCGCCGAAGATTTTCTCATGTCAAGAAAATTTGACATGATGTCTAGTTT
The DNA here is from genome assembly GCF_040682715.1 of Amycolatopsis sp. NPDC051128. Lineage (NCBI taxonomy): Bacteria > Bacillati > Actinomycetota > Actinomycetes > Pseudonocardiales > Pseudonocardiaceae > Amycolatopsis > Amycolatopsis sp. NPDC051128. The sequence goes on from NZ_JBFBBN010000028.1 coordinate 91,174, forward strand.
GTTTTACCTTGACGCGGTGACCCACGAAGAGAAGCGAGCTTGGATCCTCGGGATCGCCGCGATAGTGAGCTACGCGGTGTACCTCGTGGTGGTCCTCGGCCGGGCCGGCGAGCGACCGCTGGCCGAAGTCCCCTACGTCGCGGCGCTGCTCTGGACGGTCGGGGCGTCGATCGTCGCGTCGATCGTGCTGAGCATCCTCGCCGCGGTGATCTCGAAGGACAGCGGAAAGGACCAGCGCGACCACGAAATCGGCCGGTTCGGCGAGTACGTCGGCCACTCGTTCGTCGTCATCGGCGCCGTCGCCGCGCTGCTGCTGGCGATGGCGCGGGCGCCGCACTTCTGGATCGCCAACGCCGTCTATCTGGCGTTCACGCTCTCGGCGATCCTCGGGTCGGTCGCCCGGATCTTCGCCTACCGGCGGGGTTTCCAGCCGTGGTGAAACCGACCCGCGTCACCAACTCGCTCCGCGCCCTCCGGTTCGAGCACGGCCGGCTGACCCAGGCCGACCTCGCCGACCGGATCGGCGTCACCCGCCAGACCGTCATCGCCATCGAGCAAGGGCGCTACTCGCCTTCGCTGGAGATGGCCTTCCAGATCGCGCGCGTGTTCGGCGTTCCGCTCGAAGACGTGTTCCATTACCCGGAGGAGACCCCGTGAAAGCCCTCGTCCAAGACCGCTACGGCGACCCCGACGTCCTCGAGCTGCGGGACATCGCCAGACCGGCGCCCGGGGCCGGCGAGGTGGTCGTGCGCGTGCACGCGGCCGGCGTCGACCCGGGCGTCCGGCACCTGGCCACCGGGCAGCCGTACCTGCTGCGCCTGCTGGGGTTCGGCCTGCGCGCACCGAAGACCCCGGTGCGGGGCCTCGACTTCGCGGGCACGGTCGAGGAAACCGGCGACGGCGTCACGAAGTTCCAGGCCGGTGCCGAGGTGTTCGGCACCTGCACCGGCTCGTTCGCCGAGTACGCCATCGCCCGGGAGAACCTGATCGCGGCGAAACCCGCCCGGCTCTCGTTCGAGCAGGCGGCGGCCGTCGCGGTCTCCGGCTGCACCGCGCTGCAGGGCGTGCGCGACGCGGGTCGCGTCCAGCCGGGCCAGACCGTGCTGGTGATCGGCGCGGCGGGCGGCGTCGGATCGTTCGCCGTGCAGCTGGCCAAGGCGTCCGGCGCGGAGGTCACCGCGGTGTGCGGCCCCGGCAAGGCGGACCTGGTCCGCACGCTCGGCGCCGACCACGTCGTCGACTACACACGCGCGGACTTCGCCGAGCGGCAGTACGACCTGGTCCTCGACACGGCGGGCCTGCGCTCGCTGACCCACCTGCGCCGCGCGCTGGCGCCGGGCGGCACGCTCGTGATCGTCGGCGGCGAAGGCGGCAAGTGGCTGGGCGGCGTCCAGCGGGTGCTGCGGGCGGCGCTGCTGAACCCGTTCGTGCGGCACCAGCTGCGGGGACTCGTCTCGACGGTCCGCGGCGCGGACCTCGAGGTGCTGCGAGAAGCGATCGAGGCGGGACGGCTCACTCCGGTGCTCGACCGCACGTACCCGCTCGCCGACGCGGTGACCGCGATCGGCTATGTCCACGAAGGACACTCCGCGGGCAAGGTCGTGCTCACGGTCTGACGCCGAAGTCCTTCAGCCGCTTGACCCGGTCGATGTCGGCCGGGTGGCCGGACAGCAGCCGGTCCCACCACCGCCGCTCGTCCCCGCGGTGCCGCACGATCCACTCCTTGAGGAGCGCGACCAGCTCCGGGCCATATCCCAGTTGCGCCGCCATCCGGTCGGCCCGGTACTCGCCGCGCCGCCTCGACCAGGCGAGGACCGGGCCGAGCAGGGGCGCGAGCAGCAGCCAGGGGTCGAGGAACGCGAGCACGGCGAGGATCCCCAGCCCGAGCAGCGCGGCCACCGGCCGGCCGAACGCACCGAACGCCCGGGCGACGTGGGGCAGCGCGTCGGCGAGCAGGCGCACCAGCCGGGCCAGGACCCGGGCCGGGAGCTCGAGCCACGCGATCAACAGCGAAACCCCCGTGTGCCCGGAAAGGTGGTGGCCCAGCTCGTGCGCCAGGATCGCCTCCAGGCGTGGCGCCTCGAGGTCCAGTGCGGTCCGCGTCACCGCGACCGCCCGGCCGCCCGCGGCGAAGGCGTTCAGCTCCCGGGACCGGTCGACCCACAACCGGTACCGGGAGCTGTCCACGCCCGCCGCCGCGCAGACGGCCTGCCAGCTCGGGGCGAGCTGGTCCCGCTGCCGCGGGGTCGGCCGCTGCACCCCGAACATCGGCGGCAGCAGCAAGTGCTCGAAGGCGGGCACGAAGGTGATCGCGCCGGCCACCACCCAGGCGACCGGAACCACCCAGAGGTACTCGGGCCAGGCCAGCTTCCCGATCAGCGTCAGCACCACCAGGCTGCTGGCAACGCCCGGCAGCGCCAGCACGACGGCCAGCACCGCGGAAAGGTCCGGTCGCGACCGGAGGCGCGGCCGGGCCGGTTCGTCCTCGATCACGTCCACTCCCCCGCGCCTGGTGGCCGACAGCAGCACCACCCTGGCCCGCGACGCGCCCGAGCACAACCGGCGTCGCCACCGGCCGCGGTCACTCCTGCGGCGGCAGGTCGTCGAACTCGACGACCTCGCGCACCTCGACCTCGATCTCGCTGTCGAACAGCTCGACGTAGCTCTTGGCGAACTCGACGGCCTCCGCCCGGTCCGCGGCGTTGATCAGCGCGAACCCGCCGATGACCTCCTTGGCCTCGGCGAACGGCCCGTCGGTGACGCGGATCGCCGCGCCGCGGGGCTTGCGGACCAGCGCGCCCCTCTCCGAGGGGTGGACGCCCTCCGCCGTGATCAGGATGCCCTTGTCCACCGACTCCTGGATGAACGCGCCCATCGTCTTGACGAAGTCGGGGCTGGGGTTCCACGCCTCCGGCTCACGCTCGTCGAGGCGGTGCATCATGAGGAAACGCATGTCTGCTCCCTGGTGTTCTCGGCCGGGGCCCGGTTCACTCCCGGGCGCGGTGACCGGCCTTCATCACCGCGTCGATCAGCCGCACGCGACGCTCGACATTTTTCCCGGGCGGATTTTCCGTGGCAGAGTACTGTCCGTTTGTGACACGGGTCACTTGAGGGAAGGTGTCGGATGTCTGTCCTGCTCGCGATCGGCACGCGCAAGGGTCTGTGGCTGGCGACCAGCACGGACGACCGGACGAGCTGGGAGGTGACCGGGCCTGTTCATCCGATGACCGAGGTGTACGCGGTCGGGATCGACACGCGCCGCGCCGCCCCCCGGCTGCTGGCCGGGGTGACCAGCGAGCACTTCGGGCCGAGCGTGGCCACCAGTGACGACCTCGGCGAGACCTGGGACGAACCGGACCACGCCCCGATCGCGTTCCCGCCGGACACCGGCGAATCCCTCGCCAGAGCGTGGCAGCTCGCGCCCGGCCCGGCGAGCGAGCCGGACGTCGTCTACGCCGGCACCGAGCCGTCGGCCCTGTTCCGCTCCACCGACGGCGGCCGCACCTACGAGCTGGTCCGCGGCCTGTGGGACCACCCCCACCGGGAGCACTGGACGCCCGGGGGCGGCGGCAAGGCGATTCACACCGTGCTCCCGCACCCCACGGAACCGAACCGGATCACCGTGGCGATGTCGACCGGCGGCGTCTACCGGACCGACGACGGCGGCGAGTCGTGGCAGGCGAGCAACACGGGCATCAAGGCGGTCCACGTGCCCGACCCGTTCCCCGAATACGGCCAGTGCGTGCACAAGGTCGCGACGCACGCGGACGCGCCGGACCGGTTCTTCGCGCAGGTCCACCACGGCGTCTACCGCAGCGACGACGGCGGGGCCAGCTGGCAGTCCATCGCCGACGGGCTGCCCAGCGACTTCGGCTTCCCCGTGGTCGTCCACCCGCACCGGCCCGAGGTGATCTACACCTTCCCGCTGGTGGCCGACGCCATGCGGTTCCCGCCGGAGGGCCGGTGCCGGGTGTACCGCAGCGAGGACGCCGGGAAGTCGTGGGAGGCCGTTGGCCCCGGCCTGCCGGACGGGTACTGGGCCGGGGTGATGCGCGACGCGATGTGCGCCGACGACGCCGAACCGGCCGGGGTGTACTTCGGCTCGCGGGCCGGCGACGTCTACGCCAGCCGGGACGAGGGCGACAGCTGGCAGCTCGTCGCGGCGCACCTGCCCGACGTGCTGTGCGTCCGCGCCGCGACGGTGTGACCGTGCGGATCACCGTGCTGCTGCCCGGGACGCTGCGGGACAAGGCCGGCGGCGAGTCCCGGCTGGACGTCGAAGTCGGCGAGCCTGCCACGCTCGGCGCGGTGCTCGACGTGCTCGCCGAGCGCTACCCGGCGCTGGAACGGCGGCTGCGCGACGAGCAGGCGGGGCTGCGCCGGTACGTCAACTTCTACGTCGACGGCGAGGAGTGCCGCCGCCGCGACGGCACCGCGACGGTGCTCCGCGACGCCGCCGAAGTGCAGATCATCCCGTCGGTCGCGGGAGGCTGAGCTCCTCGGACAGTGCCGTGGCCCGGCGTCCGGTGCCGGCCAGGGCGAGGGCGAGCAACCCGGCACCGAGCCCGGCGACCAGCCACCACACCTCGTGGGCGGTGCCGGCGATCGCGACACCCAACGTGGTGCCGGTCTGCCGGCCGGTGGACACCAGCGAGGCGGCCACCCCCGCCATCGAACCCGGCATCCCGGAGACGGCGGCGTTGGTGATCGGCGGATTGACCGTGCCGAGGAAGACGCCGAACAGCGCGAAGGTCGCGAGCACCACGGGCAGCGGCGTCGCCGGGCCGAGCCACGCCGCCGCGACGCCGCCCGCCGCGAGCGCGACCCCGGCGACGACCAGTGGCAGCCGCGGGCCCCGCGTGCCGACCAGCCGTCCGGTGTGCGGGGACAGCACGAGGACCAGCAGCCCGACGGGGAACAGGCACAACCCGGCCGCCGGCGGTGTCATCCCGCGGACGTCCTGGAGGTACTGGGTGGCGGCGAACAGGAAGATCCCGAACCCGCACAGGGCGAGCACCGCCATGAGGATCGCCGAGCTGAACGCGATGCCGCGAAACAGGCGCAGCTCGAGCAGCGGGTCGGCCCGGCGCGGTTCGTGGACGAGCAGGCCCGCCACGCCGAGCGCGGCGAGCGTGCACAGGCCGAGGATCGCCGGCGACGTCCAGCCCAGCGCGCGCGACTCGATCAGGGCGTAGACGACGCTGCCGAGCACCACCAGCACGAGGAGTTGCCCGACCGGGTCGAACCGGCGCGCCCGGGCCGCGCGGGACTCGGGCACGAACAGCGAGGTGGCGACGAACGCGACGGCGACGATCGGGACGTTGACCCAGAAAACGGCCCGCCAGCCGAGGCCGTCGACGAGCGCGCCACCGAGGATCGGCCCGATCACCAGCGCGAGCCCGGATATCGAGCCGAAAACGCCGATCGCGCGGGCGCGCTTGGCCGGCACGGGAAAGGTGTTGACGACGATGGCCATCGCGACCGGGTTGAGCATGGTGCCGCCGACGGCCTGCACCGCGCGGGCCGCGATGAGCCAGCCGATGCCGGGAGCCAGGCCGCACAGCAGCGACCCGGCGCCGAAGACGACGAGGCCGCACTGGAAGACGCGCTTGCGGCCGATCCGGTCAGCGGTCGACCCGGCGAGCACGAGGAACCCGGCGAGCACCAGCGTGTAGGCGTCGACCGTCCACTGTAGACCGGAGACGGAGGCGCCCAGGTCACGGCGGATCGACGGCAGGGCGACGGTGACGATGGAAATGTCCATCACCACGACGAGGATGCTGGCGCAGCAGATCGCGAGCACGAGCGCCGGGCGGCGCGAGGTCGGAACATTCATGCGAACGACGCTAGGATTTAGAGCGTGCTCGAAGTCAACCCGATCCCGGCGGAGGGCCTGACCATCGCGGACGCGGCCCGCCGCACCGGGGTCAGCGCGCACACGCTGCGCTACTACGAACGGGCGGGCCTGGTGGTCACGCGGGTCGACCGCACCTCGGGTGGCCGTCGCCGCTACCGGCAGCTGGACCTGGACTGGATCAAGATCTGCACGAAGCTGCGGTCGACCGGCATGCCGATCAAGATGATCCGCCGCTACGCGGAGCTGGTGTCGGCCGGCCAGGGCAACGAGCCGGAGCGGCTGGCGTTGCTGGAGGAGCATCGCCTCGAGGTACTGGCGCGGCTGGCGGAGCTGCGGGAGAACCTGGAGCTGATCGACCGCAAGATCGGGGTGTACCGCGGCCGCCTGGAAGCGGGCGACGCGGACGGCCTGTGGGCGCCGGCCGAACCGCTGCCAGGAAGCGGCTGAAGGCCACCGATCAGCCCGGCTGGAAGAACTCGAGCATTCGCTGGGCGGCGTCCGGCGACATCAGCAGTTCCTTCATGTCCGCGCACATCCGGGCGGCGGCGCTGGTGCGTTCGAACATCTCGCGTTCGTATTCTTCGACGGCGGCCGGGTAGTCGTCCGGGTGCGCGGCCAGCGCGAGAGCGAGCAGAGCGCCGTCGAGCAGCGCCATGTTGGCCCCCTCCCCCGTCGGCGGCATCAGGTGCGCGGCATCGCCGACCAGCGTGACGTCCGGCGCCGACGGCCAGGTCAGGCCGATCGGGAGGGTGGTGATCGACCGCGGCACGACCGTGTCGTCGCAGGCCGCGATCAGCGCGGTGAACCGTGGGTCCCAGCCGTCGAGCAGGTCGATCAGCCGCGCCCGGGCGGCGGCCGGGTCGTCGAACGGGATCCCGCTGGTGGCGAACCAGTCCTCGCCGGTGTTGTAGAAGCTGATGCCGATGCGCACGCGGCCGTCGCCGTTGCGCTGCGCCGCCAGCGATTTTCCGTCGCCGAGCACCCAGTAGTTGCCGCGCCCCACCATCGCCGCGAGGTCCGGGTGGGTGCGGTCGATGTCGGGAATGCCGACCTCGACGACGTTCTGGCCGATGTGCGCCGGCCGGGCGTCCGTGAGCAGGGCACGGACCCGGGAGTTCGCGCCGTCGGCGCCGACCAGCAGGTCGTAGGTCGCGCTGCTGCCGTCGGCGAAGCGCAGCACGCCGTTGCCGGCGGATTCGAACGCGTGCCCCCAGCGCACCGCGTGTTCGGGAAGAGAGTCCAGCAGCAGGTCGCGCAGGTCGGCGCGGTCGACCTCGGGCCGCAGGAGCGGGGCGTCGTCGGGCGTGTCCTCCTGGAGCAGGAGGGTGCCGTCCGACTCCAGAAGCCGCATGTCCTGGCCTTCCCCGCGGGCGATCGCGTGGAACCCTTCGATCAGGCCGGCCTCGCGCAGCGCGCGCTGCCCGGAATGGATGTCGAGCATGCTGCCCTGATCGCGCGCATCGCGCGACGGTTCGCGTTCGTACACGACGGCGTCGATGCCGTTCACGTGCAGCACACGGGCGAGCGCCAGGCCCCCGAGACCGGCTCCGACGATGGCGATGGTCATGGTCGCCCCCTCCTTCGATACACCGTACTGATCAATACACTGTATCGCAGTGATGCGTTGTATTGTCAACGGCATGTTGGTGTGGGAGAGGCCAGAGCCCCCGGAACGGCCCACGCCGGCCCCGCTGAGCCGGGAGCGGATCGTCCGGGCGGCGATCCGGCTGGCCGACGCGGACGGTCTGGACGCGGTGTCGCTGCGCAAGGTCGCCACCGCGCTGGAGGTCGGCCCGATGCGGCTGTACGGCTACATCGACGGCAAGCAGGAGCTGCTCGACCTGATGGTCGACGCCGTCCACGCCGAGATCCGGCCGTCCGGAGACGGCTGGCGGGAGGTGCTGCGGTCACTCGCCGAAGCCACCCGGCACGCCGCTCACGAGCACGAATGGCTCGCCGATCTCCTGGGTGGCCGCCCCCAGCTCGGGCCGAACGCGCTGGCCGGCGGCGAGATCGTGGCGGCCGCACTCGGCGGCGTCGACGTCGACGCCGTCATGCCGGTGGCCGGTGCGGTCAACGCGTACGTGATCGGCGCGGTGCGCCGGGAGATCGCCGAGCGGCGGGCCGAGCGGGCCACCGGACTGGACAAGAAGCGTTGGCAGGCCTTACTGGGGCCGTATCTGGAACGGGCCTTCGCCACCGGCCGGTACCCGGCGCTGGAGACGGTGGTGCGCGACGCCGCCCACCTGAACGCCGACGAGACCTTCCGGATCGGCCTCGACTGCCTGCTCGACGGCATCGAAGCCCGCATCGCGCAGTAGTTCAGCGGCGCGCGGCTTTCCGGGCCTTGGTCAACGACGGTTCCGGGACGGGGACCGGCCGATCGAGGCGGGCAATCTGGTGACGAACGCGGCGAACTCGACCTGCTGCTCCCCGGTCATCGGCGTCTTCGGGATGGTGGTCGCCTGGATCTTGCCGAACATGATGTACCAGACCTCGGGGGTCTCGATGACACGGTCGAGACCGGCCCACCGAAACCGCGTTTCGGCGAGCGGGTAGGCGACCGTGACCCACTCGTCGTCCAGCGTTATGTGGCATCCGTCCTTGATGACGCCGGACTGCATCCGCATCAAGCGGGCCAGCGTGATCGGCGCGATCGCTGTCACGAACAGCAACCCGAGGAGCACCATGGCGTAGGACATCGGGTTCGCAGGGTCCAGCGCCACCAGGGCGATGCCGAGGACGGTCACCACTCCGCCGAGAACGCGGACGGTTTTCAGCTGCGGACGGAGGATGAACCGGAGTGTGCGCCGCAGCCGTTCCTCGTCGTAGGGGACCGTCATCGAGATCTGCACCGCCGCAGCATAGTTAGCCGATCGCGCGGCAATGGCCTTGCCTGTCCTGCCCCCTCCCGCGGGACGTCAAGAGGCCGGGTGTTCGCGGGCGGACCAGGCCGCGGGCACGATCGCGACGAGGATTCCGGCGACGGCGACGGTCAGGGTCGCGCGCGTACCCACTGACTCGGCGAAGACCCCCGCGGCCAGCGCGCCGAGTGGCATGGTTCCCCAGATGAGCACGCGCATGCTCGTGTGGACGCGGCCGCGCAGTGCGTCCGGTGTCAGGTGCTGGCGGCGGGTCATCACGATCACGTTGTAGGTCGTGCCGCCGGCGGCGTGGATGACGATTCCCGTCGCTGCCAGGGCCAGGCCGATCGGGCCCGGCTGGGCGAGCGGGAGCAGCAGGTGGGGTGGCCACGTCAGCACCGGCACCAGCCAGTTGGCGCGAGCCGCCCCGATGCGGCGGGTCCAGCGGCCGGTCGTCGCGGCTCCGATGACGCTGCCCACGCCCGACAGCGCCAGCAGCACGCCCGCACCCGCCGCGTCCAGGTGCAGGTCGTGCGTGAAGAACAGGACTTCCATGGACACGATGCCCGCGGTGAAGAACGCGGCGATGGAACTCGCGACAGCCAGCGAGCGGAGCTGGCTGTGGCGGACGATGTAGTGGAGACCCTCGGCGATCTCGGTGCGCAGCAGCATCTTCCGCCGCGGCGGTATCGGCGGCTCGTCGGCCCGGACGCGCGACACGAGCGCGGCCGAAGCCAGGTAGCCCGCCCCGGTGAGCACCAGCCCGGAGGCGGCACCGATCAAGCGAGTGAGCACGCCACCGATGCCGGGCCCGGCGGCCGCGGCGACCGACAGGGTGATCTGCAGGCGCGCGTAGCCGGTTTCCAGATTCTCCAGCCCGATCACCACCGGCAGGTACGCCTGGTAGGCGGCGTCGAAGAACACGGTCGCGACGCCGACGAGAACAGCCGTGACGAGCAGCTGCCCGAAGTCCAGCACACCGGTCCAGCCCGCGACCGGAAGCCCGAAGAACAGCAGGGCCCGGACGAGGTCGGCGCCGACGAGCACCGCGCGACGGCGGCGGGTCCGGTCGATCCAGGCGCCGGCGGGCAGGCCGATGACCAGGAACGCCACGGTCTCCGCCGCGGTGAGCAGTCCCATCTGCAGTGGAGTGGCGCCGAGGGTGGTCGCGGCGAGCAGGGGCACCAGCGCGGTCGCGGCGGCGGTACCCAGCTGGGAGGCGGCGTCGGCGGTCCACAGGAACCGGAACGCGCGATGCCCGCGCAGTCCGGCCGCCGACGTCGACACCTCCGGCGAGGCGTCGGTCATGGGCGCGGCTTCCCCGCCGGGGCCACCCGGCCGGGTGGCGGACGCCGATCCGCGTGGTAGGGCAGTACGACGGCGTACCGGTCGTCCAACCGCAGGGCGAGCTGGTAGGCCGCCAGCTGGTCGACGAGATCCGCCGCGGCCCCGCCGGCCGGCGGCCGGTCCGTGCCGGCCAGGGTCCGGAACGTGTCGACCCAGCCGGCTTCGACGTGGACGCGATTGAGCGGCCCGCCCGGGCGGGTGTCGTGGATGAGGACGAACCCGGGGCCGTACCGGTAGGTGCAGATGCCCACGTCGTGGGCTTCACGCCAGCGGCGGCCGAGTTCGTTCCGTGGTGGCGGCAGATGGCACACCGCGCGTTCGGGAATGGTGTCCGGCAACGACTCCCGCAAGATCCAGTCCACCGGGACGAACGCCGCCGCGGCGGCGGCGAGCAAGCGCACCATCGTCGCGTCGCGGTGCGCGAATTCGCCGAAGGCGAACGGCTCCGGCAGCCGCAGCCGCTGCGCACGCCCGGCCAGTTCGGCCACGACACGCAGGACGGCGCTGGGATCGGCGTCGGTCCGGCCGAGGTCGAGCTCGACCGTTTCGGGCCACGCTGGGTGCGGAGCGGCCAGGGTACGCATGTGGCTCCTTCTTCTCATGCGGACGGCGTGCGAACCGAAAACGGCAGGTGGGTCTTCCGCGCCACGGTGGGCGAGGTGGCCAGGGTGATCCACAGGGTGCCGTCGGTGAAGACCAGGCCGGCCTCCCCGAGCCGGCGAAGCCAGCGGTCGAAGTCGTCCGGGTCCCATTCGTGGTTCTGATCGGCGAGTACCCGGAGTGGGGCGCGGCCGGTTTCCAGTGCTCGCCAGGCCGCGATTTCACGCGGGTGCTCGAGCACGTGGTCGGCCGGCGCCCAGCCGTGGCGCCGGTCTCGGATCACCACGACGTCGCCGATGGTGCGGGCGATCAGCGCGCTCCCCGCGTAGCCCGCGGTCCACGCGGCCAGCGCGTCGACCAGCGGTGTGACCTCCTCGGCCGTGAGTCCCTGGTCCGGGGTGTCGAAGGAGTAGACGAGCTCGGCGAGCCGCTCCGGGTCGTCGATGTCGTGGACGAGGCGCGACCCCGCCGCCGGGCGACGCTCGGTGAAGCCCTGCCGCGGGTCGTCGAAGTTCGGCGAAAACCGTTGCAGGGCGATACGTGCCGCGCCACTGGGCGGTTGCAGGTGCACCAGGGCGGGCAGCTGGGCCACGACCGCGGCGTAGTCCGCCACGCGTTCGCCCGGAAACCCGTACAACCAGTTCCAGGTGATGTTGAGCCCGGCCGAGGCGCCGTCGCGCAGCATCCGCACGTTGTGTGCCCCGCGGACGCCCTTGCGCATCCGGTGCAGTACGTCGTCGACCAGGCTCTCGATGCCGGGCTGGACGTCCCACACCCCGGCCGCCCGCAGCGCGGCCACGTCCTCGATCCGCGCGTTGGCCTTGATCTCGTAGTGGATGCGCAGGTCGTGGCCGGCGCCGGCCAGCTCCGGCAGCGCCGACCGGTAGTACTCGTTCGGCAGGATGTTGTCGATCGTGGTGACGTCGAGGATCCGGTGCCGGCGCACCAGCTCGAGCACCTCGTCCACAAAGGACTCGGCGGGCTTGGCCCGGTGGGTCATCGCGGTGCCGTTGAGGCCGCAGAAGACGCAGTGGTGTTTCGCGCCCCACCAGCAGCCGCGGGAGGACTCCACGACCAGCTCCGGTTCGACGCGAGCCGCGACAGCAGCGGGAACGGCGGCGAACCAGTCGTCGTAGTCCGGTGTCGTGATCGACGTCGGCGAGACCAGCCGGGACGGGCCCGGACTGACCCGGGTGGCGCCGTCGTCGTCACGCCAGCACAGCTGGGGCACGTCGTCGAGGCCGTCGCGGGTTCCGGTCGCGTGGCATTCGGCGAGGGCCAGCAGCAGTTTCGGAAAGGTCACGTCGGCCTCGCCGCGCAGGACGTAGTCGACGAACGGGTACTCCCGGTGCAGCGCCACGCCCATCGGGCCGTCGGTCGAGTAACCGCCGACCAGGATCCGCACGCCGGGCCGCCGGTCCTTGATCCGCCGGGCCACCGCGAGGCTGGCGATGGTCTGGCTGAAGGTCGCGCTGAAGCCGACCAGTGCCGGTTCGTGGGCGAGAATCGCGTCGGCGGCCTGATCGGCGAATTCGTCCGCGAGCTCACGAACCGCCGCGGCGATGCGGAAGGGCAGGCCGGCGCGGCGGGCCAGATCCCGCATACCCGCATAGCCGAAATCGGGTCCGTTGAGCGCACCCGCGAAGATCCATTCACCGAGCGAATGGTGGAACCCGGTGTCAGCCAATTGCGCGTAGTCGCCCACGGTCAGACCGGCCCGCAGCATCATGTCGGCGAAGACGAGACTGCCATGGTAGGAAACCGGGACCGGAAGCCCCTCCCGTGCGCACGCCGCGCGCAGTACGCCGAGTGCGAGGGAGGGGCGGTGCAGCGAGTGCCACGGCATCGACACCAGGCAGGTACGGGGAACAGGCCCGCGGGGCATCGGAAACGCCTGTTCCGCCGGTCAGTGCGGTTTCGCGGCGGTCGAACCGGCGTCGGCCTTTCCGGCTTCGTTGTACATGGTCACGCCGCGGCCGGTGCCGCCGCGTTCGTCACGCTCGGCCAGTGGCGTCGCGGTGAGCGCGGGACCCCGCGCGACGGAAGACCTGCCGTCGCGATCAGCGCCGGGACGATCATCGGATTGCGCGAGGTTCGTCGCCGTGAGCGGCGTAGCGGGTGAGGATTTCATCTTTACCCCTCGTTTCGATACGAATTCCGAAAACGTGGGGACGCACCGAAGAAATCGGCCGCTGTCCGCCCCGTAGCTACAGGATAATTGCGCAAGCCTCGTCGGTAAAGCGCTTCCTCGACCGAGGACCTCCATGGATAGCAGATCGCAATGATCCGCGATCAAGCCACGGAGCCGGTTCATCGTGGAATTCGTGCCACCGCGCGGTGTCGCACGCCGCGGTGTACTCGACCTTCTACGCGCGCATCAGCACGCGGATCAGCTGAACCAGGTCAGCGGTCAAGCCACGGAGCCAGCAACGCTTCGAGGTCGGCGTCCGACAACGCCCGCGGCCCACCGTGGAACTCGTGCCACCGCGCCGCGTCGCACGCCGCCGTGTACTCCACCTCGTACGCGCGCATCAGCACGTACATGAACGTCACCGAACTGAACCGCTCACCCAGCAACGTCCGCGCCTCGCGGGCGAGGTCCGTCGCACCGGTGAAGTCCGAGAGCTTCAACGATTCCGCAGCCGGGTCGAGCAGGCTGGGGGCATACATCACGACAAACACTCCATCATCGAAACGAACAACTCAGCCTTCGGCCGCGAGCTGACCACAAGCCGCCGCGATCTCCTGGCCCCGAGTATCCCGAACGGTACAGGCAACACCGCCGGCGTTCACCAGCCGCACGAACTCCCGCTCCACCGGCTTCGGCGACGCGTCCCACTTGCTGCCCGGCGTCGGGTTCAACGGGCGTTCACCGGCACCAACGTGTCCCGCAGCTCGTCATCCGGCGTGTGCAACGACACCGCCAGACGCACCTGCATCTTCTCGCCCGCCAGCTTCCGGATCGCCGGCGCCAATCCCACCGTGGACACCGTCACCGAACGCTGACCGATCCCCAAACCACCAGGAGCCGGATCCGTGATCCGCCGCACCGCGGCCACCACCCGCTTGTAGTTGGCGAGCGCCTCACCCATGCCTACTGTCTTACAAACTACCGGCTCATCTGCAGAAACGGTGCAGCGATGACTACCGGATCCAGTCCACGATCATCCAAAGTAGTGAATCGATCACGCGCGAGGGCCCTTGTCAGCCGACGCGCAGCTGAACCCCTCGTACCTACTCTGTGGCCCGCAGAGCAGCCAACAGACGCTGACCATCAGCCTCGTCGGCGTGCAGCGGCGTCGAGCAGTTCAGCCACGGACCGGCAGGGTGGAACGGGTGGTATGGGCGGTCTCGCGGTGGAATCGGCTCCGTAATTCGAGCCGCGCTCGCCCGGGCCCGCCCCTGTAGGACCCTGGTCAGGAGCCGGCCCTTCTGGGCTACCGGCAGGCGGGCCGCCCAGTCGGGGATGTCATCTGGATCGCCGAGGAGGTCTTGCCGAAGCGTCACCCGACGGCCCCCAGGTCAGCCAGAAGGTGATCGAGAAGAGCCTCCTCGTGCAGCGCAACGTGGTGCTGAGCATGGAGATCGCGCAGTCGTAGCAAAGCCGCCTCCGTGCCGCCTGACAAGTCGCCGGTCTCGTCAAGCCCCAGGTACTGCGCGTAAGTCGTGCAGTCGAAACGCCACGTCCTTGCGCCGGGCGCGGCGGCACGGACTTGATCCACGACAACGAACCCCGCCTCATCGATGTCGGCACGGACGACGAACTCGCACCCTGCGGCAGCCAGGCCGGAGACCAGGTCGAGCGCGGCGATCGCCGGAATGCCGTCCGTACACACCAGGGGCGGGCATCTCGACCCGAATTCGTCCGCGGCCGCTTCGAGCACGGTCGGATTCTCACAGACAAAGACCGCCGTACCGGCGGGAGCCGTCCAGGTTCCGTTGATCGACCGTAACGACAGCCATAGGGGCTCCCCCTCGGCCACGGTCGTCCAGCGCACGGCAGCCGCGTCACCTGAGAGTGGAAGGTTGAGCGTCAGCACGCGCGACGAAACTTCATCGCACAGCACCCCCACGGTTGCCCAGGCACGCCGCCAGTCCCGCCCGGCGCGCATCGGCCGAGGCAGGCCGTGGATCAGAGCGATCAACCTGGACACGGCGCGGCCGAGCTCTTCCCGGTAGTCCAGCGCGTGCGCGTTCGAGAACTCGGAGGCTGCCAGTTGGGCAAGTCTCTGCCGAGGCTCGAGCGGCAGTCGTCGCATGACTCGGACGGCCTGCTGAACCAGGATGAGCAGGCCACCGCCTTCAGCGCGCGGAAGACCAGGATCGGCCAACCACGTCTGCACCACGACGGGATCCACACCGGACGCCGTCATCAGCTCGACGGCTCTGGCAACGTCCGCGCCGGCAGCGGCTTTCCTGTCCTCCCGTAACTTGCGCTGGTCCACCAGCGGCTTGCCGTCTAGGGCTTCAACGAACTCGCGCACGGTCAACCCGTGCTCCGCGAGCGTCGCGCCAAGATCCTGCAGTCGCACCGGCCCGCCGCCCACGTCCCACCGGGTCCCCAGCAACCGCGCCACCTCGGTGCGCTGTACCGGGGTCAACGCCAGACGAAGCGCTCCCCGTTCAGTCCCGAAACCGCGCCTGGCACGGTGCCGGACCGCCTCCAGGACAATCGCCGGACCTGCCCGGCGAGCCCACGCCACCAAACCCGACGGCAGTTCAGGCATCCTCACCGCCGAAGTCGCCGAAGAGCCCCTCCGATGGCACTTTTCCTTCATCCGAAGCGACACCGAGTCGATCGACATCGACTGCAGTGAGCTCGCCGCCGCACCAGAGATACGGCATCGCGTCGACTCCGGGGAGGTGTTCGTGCCGGTACAGGTCGTAGACTGCGACCGCGGGCACGGTCGAGTACTTGCACCATTCGTCGTGCGCGGTGAGCATCACGTCCAGCTCGAAATCCACGGTCAGCCCCATGAACGAAGCCTTGATCGCCGCGTCCACCCCGGTCATCGCCTCGTCCAGCCACACCCAGCGCGGCGCGAGCGGACCGGCTGCGTCGTAGGCGACCACCGCCGCCGCGAAAAGCGGCTGGGAAAGCAGCACGACCTTCTCTCCGCCGGACTTGGCGCCATGTTTGGCCGCGTCGAACGTCGACCATGGAGTCCCGGCGCCGGTCCGGCGTTGCAGGGACAGCCGTAACCAGCCGCGGTAGTCGAGCGCTTGGGCGAGCTCCTCCTTCCAGTCAGGGGCGCCGCCCGCGGTCGCCTCGCTGCGCGCTTCGTCGATCTTGCGGGCCAGGAAGCCTCTGATCATGTCCTGCCGCGCGGTCGACAGTTCCGCGTACCCCCTGCCGAGCGCGGCGACGACCGCACTCGCGTCCGGATCCGCCGGGTCCGCCTCCCAGAGCACCCTGACCACGTTTCCGTGGCGGGTCGGGTGTCGCTCCAGCTGGTCGTTGATGCGGGCAAACGTGTGCGCGGTGTAGTCGAGCCGCTCCTTGAGATGCTCGATGAAGGTCGACCCGAGCAACGTGGTGAGTACGCGCTGCTGTTCCGCGTCGTAACCGTCCCGTTGGGCCTGGACACGCTGAGCCAAGGCGTCCGCGGCCAGATCAGGTGCCTGCCATCCGGCGGCGGGCTCGGCCAGCACGGCAACCCGCTGGATACCGCCGGTATCCTCGTCATCGGCGACTCGGGCATCCCGGTTGGGCAGCAGCTTGCTGCGCAGATCCTGCATCTGCTGGAAGCAGCGTCGCCACGCTCGATCCTCGTCGGTGGCCTCCGCCTGGACGGTGAGCACCCGCCGCGCGGTCGTCGCCAGTTCCCTGGCGGACTGCACGGTGCGCCGCTCCGGCGGCACAATGTCCAGCGGCTCGGTCAGCCGGGCGTCCACCGCCACCCACAGCGCCGCCATCGCGGCATCCCGGCTCTCCTCGGCGTCATGGCGTCGCTCTTCGTGCCCCTTGAGGACCTCTTCGGCTCGGCCCACCGCGACTTTCGCATCAGATAACAACTTGGACAGCTGCTCGATCTTCGCACCGAGCGCTTTGATCTCATCGTCGAGTACGTCTTTGCGCCGAAGCACCGTCTGGCTGTCACCGCCCAATGCCGACTCCGCGGTACGTAGGCGCACTTCAGCCTCCTCCAGCTTCCCGGTCAATCCGGCGACCTCGTCCGCGGCGGTCTCGCGGTCGGCTTCCTGCCTGGTGAGCCCGTCTTCGGCGACGTCCAGCGCATCTTCCCGCGCGTCCAGCAAATCGAACAGACCTCTCAGGGAGCCCAGCAGTCTCGCGAACTCGCCCAAGGCCTTTGCCTGACTGTCGATATCGTTCAGACCGAACAGGTGTGTGCCGGCGTAGTCGGCGAACCCCGCCCACGCGTCATCGCGACGAGTGAGGGCTTCGCTGTGTTTGTCCTGCAGCTGCTTCGATTCCCGGGCGCAGGCAACCCGGTGTCGAGCACGCTCAGCCAGCATGGTCACGACGGAGTTCAGTTCACGTTCAGTGTCCACCGGGATCGCTCGTCGCTCGGTGTCCAAAGTCTGCAGCGCCTCGGTCACCCGTTCCAGTGCGTCGGCCAGCCCTGCCAGCTGCGCGTCCAGCTTGGAAAGCTCGTCAGTGAGCCGGGTGATCTCCCGTTGCCTGGCCGCTTCGCGCGCCGCTGTCCCCAGATAGGATGCCGAGTGCTCCGCCTCAGCTCGGCCGGTGAGCCCACCGACCCGCCAGCTGCCGTCTGCGGCCAACCAGTCCCCGGACGCTTCGTCTGGCCGGGTGTCGAACCACCGGATACCTTGCAGCACTCGGCGCACGACGGCGGCATCCACCCCGCCCGCCGGATCCGGTTCCAGCACTTCCAGCAGGGTCCGGCTCTGCTCGGCCACGACTGCGACAGGCTGGACGTCGGCGATCAGTTTTCCTTCTACTGTAGAAAGATTCCCGTCCGGCGTGAGCCAGGCATCGAGCACGCCCGCCGCGCCTAACGCCGCTTCGACCAATGCCTGCTGTTCGTCTTCGACGCCGGACACCGGGTTGACCAGGCGCCAGAGCGGAGCTCCGAGACCGGCGGAGAGCTCTGGCCGGTCCCTTCTGCGCCACAGCGACGGAGCGTCCGGCACGGTTTCAGCACGCCCCTGTACATCGATCAGCCGTGCCTCGGCAATCGCCCGCCGCTCGGCGAAGGGAGCTTGGCGAAGCCGGAGCTCTTCCCGCTGCTTGACGAGGCTGCCACGAACCCTGTCGACATGCTCGCGCAGGTCGTCGACGATCGACGAACCCGGCCGGGCGACACCGACTTCCTCGTCGAGGACCGTCAGCTCCGTGACCGAGTCACACCACGACTCCACGGCGGCGGGCTCGCAGTGTGCAACCGTGGCAGCCTCGGCCCAGTCCCGAATCCGCCGCTGCAGGAGCTCGACCTGCGCGGCGACCTTGTCCCTCGCCTTCACTTCGGCCTCCGTCGCCGTCGCGAATGCGCGATCGGCTTGCTCGACGGCCTGGGCGGACCGCTCGGCCTCATTCGCCGCCTTGTCGAACGCCGTTCGGAGGTCACGAAGGTGCGCGAACCTCTCCTGGCGGATCCCGTAGTCGGCAGTCAACGCTTCCACGTCCCGATCCGGCAGATGCCGCCGCACCGATTCGTCCAACCCGGCCGAACCAGCGGCCTTCGTGAGCTCCTCACCGGCCGCCAGCGCTTGCGAACCGACCCGCTCGACCTCACTTCGAGCCTTCTCGACGGAGGCTTTCGTCCGCTTGACTTCGTGTTCCTCATGAAGGAGACGTTTTCGAGCGGCCGCACACTGCGCCTGAAGATCACGTGTTGTCGTACGCAACGATTCCACTCGAGAAGCAGCCGCGCTGGCGTCCCGATAGGACTGGGACTCCAGCAGTTCGCGCAGCTCGACATTGCCCTTTTCCCGCTCCTGAGTGGACTTCCGGTGGTCGACTTCCGCCGTCGCCACCTGGTCCTGCTTGGTGCGGAGCGTCTTCTGCGCCTCGTTCTTGGCCCGGGTCGTATTGTCCAAGATCGTCGTCGCGCCGGTGAGCTCGTCCGCGCGCCGACGCAGGACGATGCGGGCCCACGGCTTCCATCCGGAGCGGACGAACTTCGCGACCTCGGTCGCCGCCTGCTCGGTCTGCTCGACGGCACGGCGCAGCTGTTCGAGGTGCTCCCACCCCTCGGCAAGCTGCGTGATCTCGTGCCCGGCCAACGGAGGCAGCGCCTCTCGCAAAGTCTCCGCCAGGCTGGTGGGGTTGAGCCGTTCGCCCAGCTTGGGCTTACGCAGCTGTTTGAGCAGCTCCGTGACGTTGTCATAGGACTCGATCGAGAGTCCGAACAGCTCATCCGCTAGCCGGGCGCGGTAGGCGGCGGCACTCGGCGGCACCGACACCCCGTCGATCTTCTTCAGGTCCTTCTGCTCGATCGCCCGGCCGCCAGCTAGCAGCGTGAAGTCCTTGCCGGGCCGCTGGGCAGTGACGAAATGCCAGGTTGACGGGCTCACTGTGCCGGAACCTCGACGAGCGCTGGCGCCCATACCGCAGACGAAGAACCTTGCCTGCCCGGACTCTTCCCGGCGCCCGAACTCGACCCAGGCGTAGCCGAGGCCGGCGTCCGCGGGTTCGCGCGGGTCGTCGCCCTCGCCGGTGGGGAGCAGGTTGAACCGCATGGAGCGATGCTGCGAACCGAACGGGTCGAGCACCGACGCCACAATCTCACCACGCATAAGCATCAGAGTGGTCAGCTCCAGGACCTTGGTCTTCCCCGCACCGTTTCCTCCGCGAAGCACCAAGCGCCCATCGGCGAACCAGAACTCGGCGTTGTCGTACTCCCACAGGTTGACGATCCCCACCCGCATCGGCTGCCAGCGGGACCGGCTCGGCTCCGGCAGGCCACCGGTGGTGGCGGCTTCAAGCCACGCCTGCCCCAGGTCTTCGTGCCCGAGACCCTCTGTCGTCATTCGGTTTCCGTTTCATCGAGGCGGGCAGTCACGGAGACCACGCGGGGATCACGAAACCTCTCCGCCGCAGGGGAAAGCCACCAGGTCCCTTCGGCCGCTCCGGCACGCAAGAGATCCAGTGCCCGCAGAAGTTCGACGGCTCGGTCTCGCAGGGCCAACCCCGTGTCGAGTTCCTTCGTCATGGCCCGCGGGTGACGCGCGCGGACCTCGGTCACCGCCCGACCCAGATCGCCTTCGCTCACTACTCCGCCCTCCTGCCGGTATTTCCGCAGCTCGTCCAAGACCATCAAGGTGGCGAAGTCCACGGCGCGCAGCCGCGGGAAGGGAAGGTCGGTGTCACTCTCCTCAGCGGCGATCAATGCCAGGCCCTCCGCCCGTTGCTCGACCACCCAGCCGGTCATCTCCGCACACCAAGCGAGGACCCGGTGCCGCTGGCTCGACAGATATGCCCGGCAGGCGTCGTCGAGGTCTGTCAGCAGACAGACCGGAAGTTCGATGAGCCGGCGCATCAGGCCGAACCTCGCAGCAGAGTCCTCGCCCGCGGTGGCCTCGTCGCTGTCACCCAGCGCCGCGGCCAGCGCGGCCGGGTCGACCATCCTGACCAGCAGTTCACGCTCGATCTCGTAAGCCCCGCCGACCGCGTCGCGGCGATGTGTCCAGCCTTCCCGCTGTTCACCGGCGTCCCGCCCGGTACCGCGCAAGGCACCCGTCTCGATGAGCAGGCCGACCGCCTTGTCGAACAACTGCCGCTCGGCGAACCGGTCCGGATCGTAGGGAGCCAGACCGACCTCGTCATGAGCGGCAAGCGCGCGAACCCGATCGGACAGGTCCTGCGTGGTGGTGATGTCTTCAGCGTCCTCGGCGGCAGCTGCGGCGAGCACCGCCAGCACCAGCACTCGCCGAGACGGCGCGGCGAACCTCCGGGGCGCAAGCACCTCACCGGCGAGCGGCAACCGAAACAGCCGAGCGGCGGACTCCGTGACCACCAGCCGGTAGCCCAGCCTCGCAGAGAACCACTCGATCAGCACCGGCCGATGACGAACGTTGCGTACCAGCGCGAAAAGCTCGGGGTGACGTCGTCTGTCCAGCACCGGGTGGGCCAGTAGCCCGGTGAACGCGCGCTGCCGCTCGACCGCGTCCCGGCTCATCGCGCCGGTTCCAGGTCGAATCGCCAGTTCAGTGTGGTCAGCACGCCATCCGGGCTGCGCAACGACGCCGTGCCCGGCCGACCGGCTTCAGGTGTCAGGGTGACCCGCCAGCGACCGTCACCAGTGACTGCCGTTCGACTGTCACCGCTCCCCCGCTGTCTGGCTACGGCGAACAACTCCAACACAAGATCGAGTTCCTGGCTGGACAGCGACGTCCACTCGGACAAGCAGGTGCCCGAGCGAGCACGCAATGACGCCTCGGCTTCCGCACGTGCGGCCAACGCGGCCGCCCTGGCCCGGCGAGCCGCGGAGCGTCCTGCTGAGTAGTCCACGGCCTGGGCGCGTCGCCCGACAGCCGCTTTGACGCCTTGTTCGCGATAACGCGCGGTCACCGGCGCGGGTGGGGACTCGGCCCACGAGCTCAAGTGGTCATCGGCCGAGTCGGCTGGAAGCAGCAGATGACGGGCGGGGAAAACGCCGACAGCCGTATCCCACATCCGCCAGGCCGTCTCGTCATCCAGCGCCCGCTCAATCGCCCGCGCGAGCCGCAGGAGCTCGGCACGCCTGGTTACCACGCCACCGGTATCCATCAGGATGTGCATGTTGCGCGCCCAAGGCGCCACCAAGTCCCTCAACTGCCGACGCAGACGACGAGCCTGCCCATCGGAACCGGAAAACCAGGACGCCAGCGCACCCCACGTCCGGGCCCAACGAGCGGCCTGGGTCTCAACG
The DNA here is from genome assembly GCF_040682715.1 of Amycolatopsis sp. NPDC051128. Classification (NCBI taxonomy): domain Bacteria; kingdom Bacillati; phylum Actinomycetota; class Actinomycetes; order Pseudonocardiales; family Pseudonocardiaceae; genus Amycolatopsis; species Amycolatopsis sp. NPDC051128. The sequence goes on from NZ_JBFBBN010000028.1 coordinate 112,677, forward strand.
ACCTCCTCGGTGACGTCGTCGGCCAGCGCCGCCCGCACGCATCCACGCCACACCGGCTCCGTGAGCACGTTTTCGAGTTCATCGAGGACTGCAGCGATCTTCGGGGTATGGACGTCAACCTGCTCACCCCAGAGCCCGATATAGGACTTCAGGGTGCGCCACAGCACCATCTGCTTGTCCGGATCGGGACCACCGGACAACGCGTGCGCGAGGCTGCGTTGCCAAGTCCTCGCGGCCGCGGCCATTCCCTGATGCAAGACGATGACCTGCTGATACTCCGCAGCCGCCGCAGGGTAGCGACGATCACGCACAGCTGACGCGAAGGTCTCGAGACGGTCCCGGATCGCCCGCGGGGCCAGCGTCAGATCGGCAGCGGCGTCCTCGTCGGCTTCCTGCTCCTGAGTCCAGAACGCGTGCAACCGCGCGGCCGGCGGAGTGAGCTGGTACCGATCACGACGCCGCAGGAAATCCTCACCAGTCCGGGCAGGATCCTGCCACCGCGTCAGCACGCCCCACTTGACCAGCCGCTCCAGCCGCGCGTCCAGGGCGAGCCCGTCCCCACCGATCAACTCGTCGACAACTTCAGCCGACAGCCGCTCTCCCAAATAGGCGCGTGTCCTGGTGGCCACGTCGTCGAAGGACACGCCGGTCAAGCTGCTGTCCTGTGCCTCCAGCAGCACCTCCACGATGACGCGGTACTGCGCCGCGAACCGGGAAACCAAGTACGCCGGCACGAGGTCCTGCCCCGGCAGATGCGCAGCCCACAGGTCGCTCTGGCTGTACTCAGGAAGTTCCTCATCCTCCGTCACGGCACCATGGTAGGCACATCGCGACTGTGAGTGACAGCTTTCTAAGACGTGCGGTATGGATCACGAGCTGTGTCCGCCACGCAGCGCTGCCGGTGAAGCCATCGCCCGCTCCAACACTGGGCTTGGGAAAGACGCCAAAGCTCGCCGCCTGCGTCGTTCCCCCCAGTGAAGGAAGCCCGGCCGCGACAGCGGCCAGGAAACCACGTGCGCGGAGTAGAGTAAGAAGAAATCTCTCGAAGATTACGCAGTGTTGTCTTCCTCGAAGCGGCTGGCGCCGTCGGGTCACGCACATGCAGCAAGACACTCGGCTTACCGGACTGCCTCCCCTCGTACATGCGCCACGAGCACCCACCTGAGCGGGTTCAGCCCTCGGATGAACCCCAATCCGCGAGCTGCAGGGCGTCCTGCCAATCCGCCTCAACGACTGTGCCGTCCGAGAACACACCCACTTCGCGGCTAGTGACGTCATCCAGCAAGGCGCGCACGTCCTCGTCCAGCCCCTCCACGTCTCCTTGCTCTGCTGCCCTTAGTCGGTCAGCAAGCAGGCGTGGCAACCGAACCCGAAGGCCGACATTCTCGAACCTCGCCGAACTGAACACATCACCGGATTCCTGCTCACCAAGTTCGACAGCTCTCAGGAACGGAAGATAATAAGCCAAAACGAAACGATCCCGAGTCACGGGAAATTCAACTGGCTCGTCGCCGTCCTTCTCCGGATCGTAGGCGTCCATCCTCATCGATCCGTCACGTCGAGGAAATGACGCGACACAACCAACCGCCACCCAAGGACGCTTGCCCTCAATAAGTGAAACCGACCGTTTCTGCTGCTCAAGCTTCTGTCGCAGCTCGTAAGACGCCGGACCCGAACGCCCCTTTGCTTCCGCGACAACCCAGCCATTCGGAGCAGAACCGAACAGGTCCGAACGTTGTCGCGTCCCGCCAAAGCGGAGACCATACTGGCTCGCATACCGATCGACATGAAGAAGATGACTCACAGAAAGCCGAGTTCGACAGAAGATCGCAGTCATGGCTTGACCCAGCGCGTACGAAACAGCTACCTTTTCCGAGCGATCCAGTTCCAGCGCCAAATCTGAGCGAACCAGTCTCTCGCGATAGGTCCGTCGAATGTAGGCCGGGATTAGCGAAGTTCGATGCAACCACTCGTACACCGACGCAGCGCCATGAGCCGCGCGGTCACCCGGCGCTCGGCCGGTCGTGAACAATGCGTGCGCGAGATCGTCTGTCGTAAATCTCAACTCACCAGGCGATGAAACAGTATTTACCGGGAACGCAAAGGCACTATAGGGGACGACAAACTCAGGTGAGACAGGGCGCACGACAACTTACTCCGCTCGTCGATGCCTGGCATTGACGATGCCCACCGTATCGCAGAGACATCGGCAACGCAGGAGCCTCGCTCAACGTTCGGCAGCGAACCAATTACAGGCTTCGGCAGCCTCCAGCGAGCCGGGGTCTGTGGTCAGCGCTCAAGCCACGGAGCGAGCAGCTTCTCCAGCTCCGCGTCCGACAGCGCTCGCGGCCCGCCATGGAACTCATGCCACCGCGAAGCGTCCCGCGCCGCGGTGTACTCCACCTCGAAGCCGCGCATCAACACGTACATGAACGCCACCGAACTGAACCGCTCACCCAGCAACGTCCGCGCTTCACGAGCCACCTCAGTCGCGCCGCGACCGACCACCGGCGTTCACCAAGCGCACGAACTCCCGCTCCACCGGTTTCGGCGACGCGTCCCACATCGTTGACGACCAGCAGCCACCGCGAAGTCACCAACTCGGCGATAGCCGCTTGGACGATCTCTTCAGGGTTGCCTCAATCTCGGAGGCTCACGTCGAGCAAGTACGCGAGGACCGCCAAATCGCGACCTCGTCGGTCAAGGGATCCACCAGACGGCGTCGTATGCGGACGCATACCGGTAGACGTACTCAATGGCCGGCTGAGTCTTCCCCAACCGTGTTCTACCGGTGGAACGCCGCTATGAAGACGAGGGTATCGACGGCTCGAAGGATCGCTCGAGCGCGCCACTGCACTGCCCGACCATCATCCTCCCGAAGTTGTCGCAGTTTCCAGCATCTTCGGATCCCCACCCTGGCCGCGGGACGACTCCAGCAGCTTCCGAGCACGGCGGGTCAAGTTGAAGCCGACCAATTCGCCTGCCAACATCAAGCGCTTCTCGACCGCCAGACTGGGGAGTCGCTTTTCGAGATCAGCATCTGCGGCCCAGAACTGCGTCAAACGCTCCGAGTTCTCCACGATTCCCTGGCTGCCGAGGCGAGCATCTCGCTTAACTGCCCAAGTTTCGGGCAAGTATGCGATCCAGCTTGCAACAGCACTGATCAGCTCACCAACAGCCGAGGCAATGCCCTTAGCAGCGGACACATTACGTGCAACCAAGAACAGCAAGTTCGAAATCATGCTTAGCGCGACATACCGATAGGTTTACAAACCCGCCGCGGTAACGTCAGGCACTACAGCACGTGGGTATGCTGCCACCTCCCTTTCCTATCTCTGTACTCTCTGCACGCTCCTGCGCAGAGGGCCTAACGAAGATCGCGGCGGCTACCACCAGCCGCGCTGATTGCCCGTCGCAAGACGTGACGCGAACACCTTGGCGTTGCCAGTGCCCCCTGACGTGACGTTGGTAACCGTCAAAACGAGCCAAGAGGCCGCGAGCAAAAAACTCACTGCCGAAACCACCTGAACTAAAATCGCCACTCGCGCCACCTCAAGAGTTGCTGTCGCCACTTCCATTCACATACTACCGGCCCCATCTCATCAGGGCGACTCGCGAGAGCCGCCGCCCCTCGAGCGGCCCGAGCGGACATACCCGCGTCAACCTCATGCCCGCTGACGCGAACACCAACCCTCGACGATGCGCGCCCAACTCTCTTCGTCGGTGAGGCGGTTCATGCACGACTCGCCAAATCCATCTTCTTTTCCGTCCGCAACGCACCAATCAGGCAGGAACAGACGGGCGCGCACCGGCGTCCTGGAAGGACACCTCTCTTGGCCCGCAGGCCGAGGCCGCGATCAACGCAGTTCTCGCCGATAGGACGAAGAGTCGCTACACCGTGGACGGCTTGCATAGCACCTGGATCGTCACCGTGCCGCGCAACTTCCTGCCGAAGAACTTGTTCAAGGCGCGGCCCCTGCGGGGCCGCGCTGACGGGACGGGCACCTAAGGCGCGCAGCCTGGCGGCCGGTCCTCGGGACCCGCCCGGCAGCAGCCCGGGGTCACCGGCGCCGAGAAGAAGTTCCGAGGCCTAGATCCGGCTCCGATCCCAGCTACGACTACGGGATCACCAGAATCTGCAATGGCACACCATAGGTGGACAGCGCCAGCGACGCCGACACCAGCGCCGAGCGAGCAAAGGTGAACAGCGTGTTCGGGTCAAGGACACGGTCGGACCGGTGGATCGCATACACCAGGCCGGCCGGGCGCAACCCGAGCGCATCAGCGCGTGCGGAATCCTGCTCCCTCACCTTGTCCCGGAACTGCTCCCACGTGTCGAGATGGGACAAGAAGGTGTCGACCGCTACCAAGCCTTGCGCGAACAGGTGACTTAAGACCGATGATCCGGTGTCGCTACTGAACTTCTTCACGTGCACGAGTTCGTTGTTCGGGCCGAGAAGGTCACGCTCTTCGATGCCGCGACGGTGCGCGCGGCTGGTGATTAGTTTTTTATCCAGGCACAAAAATCGGGTATCCTTCGCGGCGACGTAGGTGTTGTAGTTGCCCTCGACGATGCGACCTTTCGCGTCGGGCGGGGCGTCTCGCCAGGCGGGCAGGCTCCAGGATGGTCTGCGGGCGAACGCGTCATTCACCACGTGATCCACATAGTCTAGATACTGCTCGCCCAGCTTGTACCAGCCGCCGTCAAGCAGAATGTACCGGCAGTCCGGTTCGATGATTTCAGCAGCGAGCCAGTTGAGCGCGGACACGTCGTCACCGAGGCTTTGCCGCTGCTCATCAAGGCCCTCGATACGCCCGGTGGACAAGACTTGCCAGTATTCGTCAGGGTTGTGCGCGCCGACCCCGGCTTGGATGTCGTCGATGGTCAAGTCGTCGGTGTCGATCGTGACGTTGCCGATCCACCCGCGATAGCGGTGCACATCGGGACCGTCGTAGTAACGGGCGGGATAAGCGATCCCTACCTCCCCAAAAGCGGGGTCGGGCTTGACCAGAAGATCAGCGGTGGCCGAGTCCAACAGCTCCACCATCGGGTCGTCCGCGGGCATGCGCCGCACCCATTGGAGAGCCTCTAACTGCGGGTGCGGATCGACGTCGCGAATAACCCGGTTCAGCTCGCGCAGATCGGCGATCAGCGAGTCACCCTCGATCCCAAGTCGCACTTGCACCGACGCCGAACACACGATGCTCAAGCGGAAACCCCGGTAGTGCCCGCGTCGGCGCACGTTCGAGATTTGCGGCATCACCTCGGCCCGCACTTGGCCGGCAAGGTTGCGCACCAACTCGGCGTGTTCGCGCAGCCCGAACGCCCACAGCCCCTGTCCTCCAGGAACATTGTTCTGATCAACCCGCGCTTTCGCACTCAGCGCCCACCGGGTGATCTTGCGGATCTGGTCCGGGTCCAGCAGGCGCACCGCGATATCCAACCCGAACTGGGTGTCGATCTTCCCTTCGCGCAGGTAATACCTCCCATGACCAAACGCGATCGCGTAATTCACCCCGTCCACGGTCACCAGCAACGCCGCCGAGACTGCGGTCGAGGTGAACTCGATCTCGACCCGGGTCAAGGTCGTGACCGCGTCCGCCCATTCCACCGGTGCGACCTCGGTCTCTCCGTAAACGAGGATGCCAGGGGTATCCCCGACCATGACCTCGGTGCGGGTGAACTCGCCGTCTTCCTCGACAATCTTCCGCGCGAGTAGCTCGGTGACCTTTTGGCAGGTAACATCCGGTACACCGTCATCTGACGCGTCGGCGACGTCGGCACCCCATCGCCGATCGTGTCGGCGGCATGCTCGCTCATCACACCAGAGCAGCAAATTCACCGTGCGTAGTCTACCCTCACGCCCGGGTTACACCGGATCGGCGGGCCTACGTAACGAACACCTGATCGAAGTCGAGTTTTGCGCGACATCCCTGGACGATATTTGTCCCAGATTTGTCACATCCGCGCGATGAGTACGTCGAGCTGAGCAGCTACTGGTTGAGAACGGACTCATCGACAGTACCGACCTTTTTGACCGCAAATAGACCAGGTCATCGGAAGTTTTCAGAAACGTCAGGCGGCTTCCCAAGGGGCCCAAATCCGCGAACAGCAGGTTCGGAGGTGAGGCCCCATCGTTAGAACCTTGCCGGCAGCTTCGATCATGTAGTAAATCCACGTAGCCCGAATGCGACCGCTGGCGCCGACCGCTTAGCGGTCAAGCCACGGAGCGAGCAACTTCTCCAGATCAGCGTCCGACAGCGCGCGCGGCCCGCCGTGGATTCGTGCCACCGCGACGCGTCCCGCGACGCGGTGTACTCCACTTCGAACGCGCGCATCAGCACGTACATGAACGTCACCGAGCTGAACCGCTCGCCCAGCAGGGTCCGCGCCTCACGCGCCACTCGGTCGCACCACGGCCGACCACATCGGCGAGCTTCAGCTCCTCCGCAGCCGGATCCAACAGGCTGGGGGCATACATCACGACAAACACTCCATCATCGACACGAACAAAATCAGCCTTCAGCAGCCAGCTGGCCACACGCCGCGGCGAATCGGGTCTGCCCAGACTTCGGTTGACACCGGGGCTGACTGTTTCTCAGGCCGCTGATGCGGTCGTGTAGATGGTCTCAAACTCGACCGGGGTGAGCTTGCCCAGTCCTCGTTGGCGGCGTTTGCGGTGGTACTTCGTCTCGATCCAGGACACGATCGCCAACCTGGGTTCCTCGCGAGTGCGCCAGCGAAGCGTGTCGAGAACGTTCTTTTGCAGCAAAGAAAAGAACGATTCCATCGCGGCGTTGTCACCACACGCGCCGACCCGACCCATCGACCCGGCCAGCCCATGAGCGCGCAACATGCGCCGGTAGGCCACCGATCGGAATTGGGCTCCGCGGTCGGAGTGGACGACGACACCACGCGGGTCGCGCAGCGCGATCGCGTTCCGCAGCGCGCTGACGGCAAGTGAGGCCCGCATGTGCGAGACGATGGAGTATCCGACGATCTTGTTGGAGTAGCAGTCCTTGACCGCACACAGATACAGCTTGCCCTCGCCGGTGGGGTGCTCGGTGATATCGGTCAACCACTTGGTATTCGGCGCGACGGCGGTGAAGTCCCGGCGCACGAGGTCGTCGTTCACCGGCGGCCCAGCCGTGCGGGAACGACCCTTCTTCTTGGCGTGCAGCGAGAAGATCTGCTGCATCGAGCAGATCCGCCACACCCGGTTCTCCG
>NZ_JBFBBN010000029.1:0-118431 GCF_040682715.1 Amycolatopsis sp. NPDC051128
CTGGTGGTCGTCGGATCGCACGGCCGGGGCGGCGCGACCGCGCTCGGCGAGGGACTCTATGTCCCTCAATGGGCCATTCACGGCTGTGGGCGAGCACCTGAAACCGGGCCAATCGGGCAGCTTGGCAGCTCGCTGCCGCAGCTAACTGCCCGGCCTTGCCCCTCGCAGCGGAAACGCTCGGGAAACGCGGGTCCCGGTTGGGTGGCGGCATGATCACCGCCGTTCACCGGAAGACCCGCTCCTGGGCGCTTCCCCTCATCTGCCTCGGCGCCGCCGTCCTCTACGCGTGGAAGATCGGCGACGGCCAGCTCGGCAACACCTACTACTCGGCCGCCGTCAAGTCGATGACCGGTGGCTTCACGAACTTCCTCTTCGGCTCGTTCGACCCCTACGGCGTCGTCACGGTCGACAAACCGCCGATGGCCCTGTGGCCCCAGGCGCTCTCGGCGCTGATCTTCGGCTACCACGGCTGGGCATTGCTCCTGCCCCAGGTCATCGAGGGCGTCGCGGCGGTCTTCCTGCTCCACCGCACGGTGCGACGGTGGGCCGGGGAGAACGTCGCCCTGCTGGCCGCGGTGATCCTGGCGCTCACGCCCATCACGGTGGTCATCAACCGTGGCAACAACCCGGACACGCTGCTCGTGCTGTTCCTGGTCGCCGCCGCGTACGCCCTCACCCGCGCGATCGAAGGACAGCGGACGTGGCTGTGGTGGTGCGCCTTCTTCGTCGGCTGCGGCTTCCTGACCAAGATGCTGCAGGCGTGGATCATCGTGCCCGCACTGGTGCTCGCGTACCTGGCCGGGACGACCGGGCCATGGAAACGCCGTCTGCTGGACGTCCTCGGCGCCGGCGTCGTGCTGGTCGTCTCGTCGTTCTGGTGGATCGCCCTGCACGACTGGTGGCCCGGTGCCAAGCCGTACATGGGCGGCGGCAAGGACGGCACCGCCTGGGACCTCGTCTTCGGCTACAACGGCTTCGGCCGCATCTCCGGCGGCAGCGGGGGCGGCGGCATGATCACCGTGCAGAACGGCGTGACGAGGTCGGGGTCGTTCGGCGGCGACCCCGGGCCGGGCCGGATGTTCAACGACCTCGTCGGCGGGCAGATCTCGTGGCTGCTGCCGCTGTCGCTGCTCGTCCTGGTCGTGGTCGTCGTGTCGAGATCGTGGGGCGACCCGCGGCACCGCGCCGGCTGGGTGCTGTGGGGTGGCTGGCTGCTGGTGACCGCGCTGGTCTTCAGCTTCGCCGGCGGCATCTGGCACCCGTACTACACGACGGCGATGGCGCCCGCCGTCGCCGCGGTCTCCGCCGCGGGTCTCGCGCTGCTGTGGCGGCGCTCTCCGCGCGTCGGGCTACCGGTCGCGATCGCGCTCACCGCGGCCTGGGCGTTCGTGCTGGCTTCACGGGACACCTCGTTCCACGGCTGGACCCGGTGGGCAGTAATCGGCACGGCCGTCGCCGCCATCGCCGGCCTGGTGGCCGGCCGGAGCCGGTCGACGCTCGTGGCCGGGCTCGTGCCGCTGCTGCTCACGCCCGCCGTGTGGTCGTCCGCCGCCGCGCAGAGCACGTCGACGGGCACGCTGCCCGCCGCGGGGCCCGCCCCGGCCGGCCCCGGGCCGACGCCAGGACCGGCGCCGTCACCAGGCGGCCCCCGGCCCCAGCTGGTGCTCGGCGGGGGCGGCGGCGGCGCCAAGCTGTCCGACGAGCAGCGGCGCATCCTCGACTACGCCCGCGAGAACGGGACCGAGATCACGTTGGCGGTGAACAGCGAAGCGGGTTCGGTCGCGCCGTTCATCATCGGCTCGGACGCGACGGTGATCGGCATGGGCGGCTTCAGCGGCCGCGACGACGCGCCCTCGATCGCGCAGCTCGAACGCTGGCTCGCCGAAGGCAAGCTGCGGTTCGTGCTGAGCGGACGGGCCGCTCCGGGCGAGCCCCCGCGGAGCCCCGTCCAGGAGGACCGCCGGCGCTGGATCGAACAGCACTGCGCGATCGTCGACCCCGCCGCGTACGGCGGGCGGTCCGCCCCGGGTGCCGGGCCTGGAGGCGGCCCGGTGCGCCTCGGTACGGCGGACACCCTCTACCGGTGCTAACGCCGAAGAAACACCGGCGCGGCGATCATGGCGGCATGCGGGTCCTGGTGGTGGAGGACGAGCCGATGCTCGCGGACGCGATCGCGGAGTGGCTGCGCGACGAGTCCCATGCCGTCGACCTCGCCCACGACGGCGCCGCGGCGCTGGAGCGGATCGCCGTGCACGACTACGACGTCGTCGTGCTCGACCGGGACCTGCCGGTCGTGCACGGCGACGACGTCTGCCGCGAGCTGGTGGCGTCCGGGGCGGCCACGCGAGTGCTGATGCTGACGGCGGCCGCGGAGGTCATCGACCGCGTCGCCGGGCTGTCCCTCGGCGCCGACGACTACCTGACGAAGCCGTTCGCGTTTCCCGAACTGGCGGCCCGCATCCAGTCGCTGGGGCGGCGCTGCCGCCCGGCCGCGCCGCCGGTGCTGCGGCGCTCCGGGATCACGCTCGACCCGGCGCGGCACGAGGTGTTCCGCGACGGACGATACCTTCCACTGTCCAAAAAGGAGTTCGCCGTGCTCGCCGAGCTGCTGCGGGCCGACGGCGCCACCGTCTCCGCGGAACACCTGCTGGAAAAGGCGTGGGACGAGCACGCGGACCCGTTCACCGGCGCGGTCCGGCTCACCATCCTCAAGCTGCGCCGCAAGCTCGGTGACCCACCGCTGGTGGAGACGGTCACCGGGGTCGGCTACCGGCTCCAGTGAGCCTCCGGCTGCGGCTGACCGTGCTTTACGGCGGCCTGTTCCTGCTGGCGGGCGTGGTACTGCTGGGTGTCACCTACCTGCTGTTCACGCAGCAGGTGGGGCGGCGGGTCACGTTCATCACGGGCACCGTGCCGCCCAGCCTGTTCCCGCTGCCTTCCCCGGAGTCGCTCGACGAGCAGGCGCGGCAGGTGCGCGCGGCGGCCGCGACGTCGCTGCTGACGCAGGGGGCGATCGCGCTCGGCGCCGTGGCCGTGCTGGCGGCCGGGGTCGGCTGGCTGGTCGCGGGCCGCGCGCTCGCGCCGTTGCGCCGGGTCACCGACACCGCGCGCCGGATCGCGGCGGCGGCCGACCCGGGCGGGCACGAGCGCATCGCGCTGCGCGGGCCGGACGACGAGGTGAAGAACCTCGCCGACGCGTTCGACGTGATGGTCGAGCGGCTCGACCGGTCCTTCGACGCGCAGCGCCGTTTCGTCGCGAACGCCTCCCACGAACTGCGCACTCCGCTGACGCTCAACCGGTCCCTGGTCGAGGTGGCGATGCACCGCCGGACGGCGTCCGAGGACGTCCAGCAGCTCGGCGCCAAGCTGCTGCGGATCAACTCGCGGCACGAAAAGCTGATCACCGGGTTGCTGCTGCTGGCCCGGTCGGAGAGCGCGCTGACCGAACGGTGCCCGGTGGACCTGGCGGCGATCGCCGCGCACGTGGTGCCACCGGGCGTACAGGAAGACCTGGGCGAAGCGACGGCACTGGGCGACGCGCTCATGCTGGAGCGGCTGGTGCACAACCTCGTGGAGAACGGCCTCCGCCACAACATCGAGGGCGGCTGGGTCCGGGTGACGACCCGGACGCGGCGTGGCGGAGCCGAGCTGGAGGTGGCCAACAGCGGCCCGGTGATCCCGCCGGCGGAGGTGCCGGCGTTGTTCGACCCGTTCCACCGCCGGGCCCGGGTGGCCGCGGAGGGCGCCGGGCTGGGGTTGTCGATCGTCCGCTCGGTCGCCCACGCGCACGGCGGGGAGGTGACGGCCACGGCCCGGCCCGAAGGCGGTTTGGTGGTGGTCGTGACGCTGCCCGCGGGCTGAGCGTGCGTCATGCCCGGACACCTGGGCAGCGCGACCGCGTCTCGACGGCTTCGGTCAGAACTTCAGATGGGTGTTCTCGCGCTGGACCTCCGGAGTCAGCGCGGGCACCTCGACGACGTGCCGTCCGGCCTGCCGCAGCAGTTCGGTGCCCTGGGCGTCGACGAAGACCGGCGGTTCGCGCCACGCGAACACGACCCGGGGGATCCCCGCGTCGAGGATGAGCTGGGTGCAGGAGCGCGGGTGGGAATGCCGGTGGCTGCACGGTTCCAGCGAGCTGTACATGGTCGCGCCGGCCAGGCGCGGGTCGGCGGCGCACTTGGCGAGCGCGGCTTCTTCGGCGTGGTTCGCCGGGTCGCCCTCGCCGGAATGCCCGGTGGCGACGACCTCGCCGTCGGCGTCGACGATCACGGCCCCGACCCGGAAGGTGTGACTGGGCGGGCATTCGGCGGCGAGCGCGATGGCTTCCTTGAGCCGCTGCACGTCGCGGCCGGTCGGCTCGTCGGCGGCGCGGTATTCGAGGATCGCCATTCCCTGCAGTGCGCGGGCGCCGGTGAGCACCAGCGGGCGCGGGTAAAGCGCGGGCCCGACGAACCGCGGCGCGTCCGGCTGCCCGACGAAGAACGGCGCGATCGCGAGCCGCAGCTCATCGGCGAGACCTTCGGCCAGGAACCGGGTGTGGATCCCGCCGCCGCCCTCGACCAGCAGTTTCCCGATGCCGCGGGCACCTAGGTCGTCGAGGACGTGCCCGAAGCCGGGCGGATCCCCGGCGTCGACGACGGTGGCGACGTGCTTGAGCGCGTCAGCCGCTCCCGGCGGCGCGTAGACGATCTTTTCGGTGTCCCCGACGGTGAAGAACTGCGCGTCCGGATCGAGACCGCGGGTGGTCACGGTGACCTTGACGGGTTGTTCGGGCTTCCCCCGAGCGAGCCGTTGCCGCCGCAGCTCCGGCGACCGGACGAGCAGCCGCGGGTTGTCGGCCCGCACGGTCCCGGCCCCGACGAGGATGGCGTCCGCCTCGGCCCGCAACCGGTCGACGACGGCGAAATCGTCCTCAGTGGACAGCACGAGCCGCTCGGGCGAGGTGTCGTCGAGGTAGCCGTCGAGCGACTGCGCGGCGGAGAGCAGAACGTGCGGCCGGGAGATCACGCGGCACAGTATGCCGTAACGCCGTCGGCGATCCCGGCGTCCTACGACGTATCCCTGTCAAGTCCCACCCCCGGGAGCTGCGGAACATGACCACGCGAGGCTGGTACAAGGAACGGACGCTCACCACGGTCGACACCGTCGGCCGGGAGGTGCCGGTGACGACCGGCCTCACCCGCGACCCGGAAGGCCGCCTGGTCGCGGCGATCGCGATCAGCGACGGGCCGACCGCGATCTACCGCCACTCCGGCGACACCGGCGACCGGACCGAGCTGGTCGCCAATCTCACGGCCACCGCGAAGGAGCTCCGCGGGCTCGCGGACGCCCCGCCCCGGTAGCCGCCGGCTCAGGCAGGCAGGACGGCGTACTGGCGGACGTAGAGGTCCGTGTACGTCACCGGACCCCGGGGGCCGGGCACCTTGTCGAGGTTGATGCCGGTTTCCGGCACCGCCAGGAGCTTGAAGCCGTCGAGGAGCCGGGTCGGGGCGTTCCAGAAGACGCCCGTGCCGGTGTAGCCGTCGAAGAAGGCGTCGGCGGCCGCCTCGTCCTCGGTGGCGATACCCGCCGCCAGGCCCGACGTCCGCTCGTTGGCGATCTCGACGGCGTCGGCGAGCGCGCCGACCTTGGCGACCGTGACGGTCGCTTCCCGGTCGGAGTCCAGCGCCCACTCGTAGCCGATGGGGTGCTCGTGCGGCGCCAGCGACGGCGTGACCCCCCGCTCGGCGAGCGCGTCCTCGATCGCGGGCCAGACCTCGTCGTGGATGCCCTCGTGGATGAGCAGCAGGTTCAGCCGGTTGCAGACGCCCAGCCGGTCGAGGCTGGCGTAGACCAGGTCACGCGCCTTCGTGACGTCCGCCCCGCGATCGACGTACAGGACGCCGCCACCGTCGGCGTGGGCCAGCGTGCGCACGCCGTGCACGGCCGCCTCGGTCGCGAGGGCCCGGGTGCTGTCGCCGCTGCCGCGCAGGATCACCAGCGGCACCAGGTCCGGCAGCCGCACCAGCGCGGACGCCGCCTCGCGCTCCACCCGCGGCACGAGCTGGACGCAGTCCGCGTCGATGCCCGCCTCCGCCAGCGCCGGGGCGACGACGACCTCCCGCAGCCGCTGGGCCGAGCCGAGCGCGGCCGAACCCGTACGCAGCACCCCGCCGTTGCGCGACTTGACCAGCTGCGACGCCACGTCGACGGTCACGTTCGGCCGCGCCTCGTAGTTCGCGCCGATCACGCCGACCGGACGCCGCCGCTCGACCAGCCGCAGCCCACCGTCCAGGGTGGACACCTCGACCGAGCGCTCCTGGTGCGGGGCGCCGGCGAGCAGCCGCAGCTGCTCGGCCATGCCGGCGAGACGTTCGGGGGTGATGGTGAGCCGGTCGAGCAGGCCGGCGCTCATCCCGTCGGCCTTCGCGCGCTCGACGTCGGCCTGGTTCGCCTCCAGGATCTCGTCGCGGTGCGCGAGCAGCCGCTCCGCCATCCCGGTCAGCGCGGCGTCGACCGCCTCCGCACTCGCGGCGGCGAGCGACGGCGCGGCCAGCTTCGCCGCCCGTGCGCACTCCTCGACGGCCTTGGCGACCTCGTCCATCGTTCGGCTCCCTCCGCGCGGACCAGCGAGAGACCCAGTTTGCCGCATGCGCGCGACCGGGTGGCCAGGGGCTCCACCGGCGTCGGCGCCCGGCTCGCCTTCATACGGCGATCGGCTCCAGCAGCCACAGCCCACCGGCGATCAGGCAGCTGACCGTCGCGACGACGAACACCAGCACCCACAGCACCGGCGGCACCGCGGTGAGCCGGCCCAGCTGGTCGGCGTCGGAGTCCCGGGCCTGCCCGCGCCGCCGCTTGACCTGCAGCTCGACCACCGGCCGTACGCCGCCGAACAGCAGGAACCACGTCACGAGGTAGCTGAACGGAGCCTGGACCTCCACCGGCGCGACGAACGCGACCAGCGCGAGCACCGCCGCACTGGCGACGACGGTGAACACCCCGTAGGCGTTGCGCACCATCACCAGCACGCCGAGCAGCAGCAGCGCGATCAGGACGAGGACCGTGCCGACCAGGTCGGCGCCCAGCAGACTGGCGAACAGCAGCCCCAGCACCGACGGCGCCAGGTACCCGGCCATCGCGGTGAACGCCATCCCCGGCCCCTCGGGCTTGCCGCGCGAGACGGTGACGCCCGAGGTGTCCGAGTGCAGCTTGATGCCCTGCAGACGCCGTCCGACCAGCACCGCGGCCAGCGCGTGGCCGGCCTCGTGCACGATCGTCACGACGTTGCGCGCACGCCGCCACGGCGTGCCGCCGATCAGCACGACCAGCAGGGCCACACCGCCGGCGACCAGCGTGATCACCGCGGGGGTCTGGGCCTGTTCGAGCAGCGAACCGGCCGGCGAGGTGTCGGCGGCGGCCGCGTGGAAAGCCGACAGGGTGTCACCGGAACGGCCACCGAGCGCGAGTTGAACGGGCGAGCTCACCCGGACACCTCACCACAGGCGACATCTGGCTACCGTGAGTCCCCACCGCTCGCCGTTGCACGGCTTCCGGTATTGGGTCGTCGCGTTCTCCTTTCCTGGTGTCGTGGGTCTGCGCCGAGTCTCACGGTCGATGAAGCCGCCGCATCGACCACGAGTTCCGATCGCGCGACCTGAGCAGCCGCGACTCGGGGGTCAGTTCATCGCGACTCCCGCATCCGCGCCTCGCCTTCGACGCGGAACAGGAACGACACCCAGCTCCGGAACGGCGCCCACGCTTCCGCGATCTCCGCCAGCTCCGCGACTCCCGCGTCCGGGAGGTGATACGCGTCGCGCATGATCTCGTGGAGGCGGCTTTCGCCGCGGGGGAAGACGTCCGGGTGGCCGGCGCCGCGGATCAGGATCAGCTCCGCGCTGAACCGCCCGATTCCCGGGAGCAGCCGCAGCTGGTTCAGCGCCTCCTCCGCCGGCATCGCCCGCAACGCGGCCGCGTCCAGCATTCCGGCGGCCGCCGCCTCGCCGATGGCCCGCAGGCGTGGCACCTTCGGCCCCGGCAGCCCTGGCAGGTACTCCAGCTTCGCCAGCACCGCGGGTGGCGGGAAGGACGCCAGCACGCTGCCACCGACGTCGACCTCCGTGCCGTGGCGCTCGGTCAGCCGGCGGCGCAGCCGGACCGCCTGGGTCATCCAGATCCGGTGGCTCAGCACCGCCCAGCAAGCCGCCTCGTACGGCGACGCGAACAGCACCGGCCGCAGGCCCGGATGCAGACCCCGCAGCAGCGAAACGACCGGGTCGCGGTCACCGACGCCCGGGAACGCGGTGCCGTCGACGTCCAGCGAGCACATCCGCCGCACCTGCGCCACCACCGCGTCGGCGTGCCCGGCCGGGCCGTGGACCTCGACCGTCACCTCGCCGGGCGATCTCTGTCTCAGCACCGCCCCCACGGGTGTCCACTCGCCGTCGAGCGGGAACGCCACCCGGAGCGCGCCGGGCTCCGCTTCCGGCTGCCCGGCGGGGGCGAAGCCGGTCAGGAACCGGGCCGCCGCGGCCAGGTCGAACTCGCCGCGGACCGCGATCGTGCTGCCTGCCATGGCCATCGTCATCTCGTCCTCCTCGGATCGGGAACCTTGGCCGCGACGCTAGGAAGGAGCACCGACAATTTCGGGACTCGAACGCCCGGACCCGGGTTTGTTCACTCGATCGAGTGGCGGTGCCGCAGGGCGACGGATTGGGCATACTGCCGGTATCCGAACCTCGGGAGGGCCCGTGCCGACCAGCCGAACCACCGCCCTCGCCCGCCTCGGCGCCCTGCTGGAGACGCCCGCGGAGACCGGCGACGGCTTCCTCGACCTGCTGGGCGCCGCGAACCAGGCCGGCCCGCCGACCGGGCTCACCCAGCGCCTGATGCGCACGACCCTGCTCCCGCAGATCTACGAGCGGTACTGGCGCCCCGCGCTCGGCCGCGCGCTCAAGGGCCCGTTCGGCCCCAGCATGGCGGGCGAAGTCCGGCTCGCGACCGAGTTCCTGCGGCCGCGCCCCGGAGACACGGTGCTCGACGTCGCCTGCGGCACCGGCCGGTTCACCCGCGCGTTCGGCGCGGCGGTCGGCCCGGACGGGCTCGCGATCGGCCTCGACGGCGCGCGCACGATGCTGACCAAGGCCGTCGCCGAAGGCGGCCCGGACACCCTCGCCTACCTGCGCGCGGACGCGGTGCGCCTTCCGCTGAAGGAGTCCACTGTGGACGGCGTCTGCTGCTTCGCCGCGCTCCACATGTTCGCCGAGCCGGAAACGGCGCTGGACTCCTTCGCGCGCGTCCTGAAACCCGAGGGCCGGATCGTGCTGCTGACGACCGCCCGCCGCGGCCGGCAGCCCGCGCGGCTGCTCGAGTCGGCCGGCGGGATCGTGAGCGGGCAACGGATGTTCGACCGGGGCGAGATCGCGGCGAGCCTGCGCGCCCGCGGCTTCACGGGGATCACCGAACGGTACGCCGGGGTCACGCAGATCGTGGCGGGCCGGCTGGGCTGAGCGGCGCGGATTGTCGGGGGTGGCGGTTAGCATCGCCCCCATGACCACCGCCGATCCCGTCCCGCCCGACGACAGCTACCTGCATTCCCTGGTCGAGGCCACCGCCGACGCCGTCGCGGCCGCCGAACCGCTGTCCTCCCCGCACCCCGGCGCGGACGAGGCGACCCGGGCCGAAGTGACCGCCGCCGTCGAGCGCGCCTCGCCCGATCTGGTGGCGTTGAGCCAAGATCTGCACGCCCACCCGGAGGAGGGGTTCGCCGAGCACCGCTCGGTCCGCGCCCTCGCGGACCTCCTAAAGCGCCACGGCCACGAAGCGACCGTCGGCGTCGGCGGGCTCGACACAGCGCTGCGCGTGAGCACCCCCGGCACGACGGGCCCGCACATCGCCGTCCTCGCCGAGTACGACGCGCTGCCCGGCCTCGGCCACGCGTGCGGCCACAACATCATCTGCACCACCGCGGCGGGCGGTTTCCTCGGCGCCGCGAAGGTCGCCGAGCGGCTCGGCGGCCGCGTCAGCCTCATCGGCACCCCGGCCGAGGAAGGCGGAGGCGGCAAGGAGATCCTCGCCCGGGCCGGCGTGTTCGACGACGTCGACGCGGCGATCATGCTGCACCCGTTCAGCCACGACATCGCGCTGCACCCGTTCCTCGGCCGCCGTCAGCTGGAGATGGTCTTCCACGGCGTCGGCGCGCACGCGTCGGCCCAGCCGTTCATGGGCCGCAACGCGCTCGACGCCGCCGTCGCCGCCTACCAGGGCGTCTCGGCATTGCGCCAGCAACTCCCGCAGAGCGACCGAGTCCACGGCGTGTTCACCGACGGCGGCGCCCGGCCGAACGTCATCCCGGCCCGCGCCGCGCTGCTGTTCTACCTCCGCTCCCAAAACCCGGAGACACTGCGCGACCTCGCCGCCCGGATGACGTCGATCGCGGAAGGCGCGGCGGCGATGACCGGCTGCGGTGTCGAGCTGATCTGGGATGCTCAGGCCGCCTACCTGCCGATCCGGTTCAACACCGCGCTCGCCGGGCGCTGGTCGGTCAACCAGGCGGGCACCGGCCGCAAGCCGCTCCCGCCGGGCATCGTGCCGGAGTCGCTCACCGGGTCCACCGACCTCGGAAACATCTCGTACCGCGTTCCCGCATTGCATCCGATGCTGGCCGTCTCGGGTCCGACGGTCGCGTTGCACACCAAGGAGTTCGCGGCCGCGGCCGGATCGTCCACCGGGGACGCGGCGGTCCGCGACGGAGCGCTGGGACTGGCCCTGACCGCCGCGGACTACCTCGGCGACGCCGAACTGCGGCAGGCGGTGCACGACGAGTTCGAAGCGGCGGGAGGCGCGCTGGACGTACCTTCCTTCTTCGCCTGATGCCTGAGGAACTCCTGAGATTTCTCAGGAGATTCTTCTCAGCAAAGCCTGAGGTATTTCCACAGGCTGCTCACAAGCACGGGCGCGAATCTTGTCCCATGACCGAGAACGAGAGTCGGCCCGGCCCCGCCTCACCCGGTGGGCACCAGCCGCACCAGAGCACCCAGCAGTACGGGCCGTACGCGCAGTACGGCTACCAGCAGCAGCCGGCGCCGAATCCGCTCTTCGCCCCGCAGCCGCAAGGCCCTCAGATCCCCACGGCGCTGAAGGCCAAGCCGCGCAAGGGCGGCCGCGTCGCGATGATCGTCAGTGCGACCGCACTCGGCGCCGCGCTGGTCGGCGGCGTCGGCGGCGCCGCGATCGTCGGGCTCACCACGACCTCGGCGGACGGCACGACGTCGGTGAGCACGCCGGCCGCGAACGGGCAGCCGGTCTCGAATTCGAACTCGAACCCGGGTGACGTGAGCGCCGTCGCGGCGAAGGTGACGCCGAGCGTCGTCCAGATCAACGTCACCACCGACCAAGGTGAGGCCATCGGCTCCGGCGTCATCCTCACTTCGGACGGCCGGATCCTGACGAACGCGCACGTCGTCGACGGCGCCCAGAACGTCGTGATCACCACGTCCGACGGCAAGAAGTACCAGGCCAGTGTGGTCGGCGCGGACACGAAGGCGGACATCGCGGTGGTGCAGGCGAAGAACGCCGGCGGCTTGACGGCCGCGACCCTGGGCGACTCGAGCAAGCTGGTCGTCGGCCAGGAGGTCGTCGCCATCGGCTCGCCGGGCGGGCTGCAGAACACCGTCACCACCGGCATCGTCAGCGCGCTCAACCGGAACCTGTCCGACATCGGCCAAGGCCGGCAGCAACAGCAGTCGCCCTTCAGCCGCACCTCGAACGAGTCCGAGGATTCGCCCAGCTACACCGCGATCCAGACCGACGCTTCGATCAACCAGGGCAACTCCGGGGGCGCGCTGGTCGACGCCCAGGGCAACGTGATCGGCATCAACTCGGCGCTCTACAGCCCGGCCGCGTCGGCCAACGGCTCGGCGGGCAGCGTCGGGATCGGCTTCGCCATCCCGATCGACGACGCCAAGAAGATCGTCGACCAGATCGTGAACAACTAGGCCCCGGACGGGCCGCTGTCGGGACGGTCCGTCCATTCCCCCCGCTTCCGGGAGCGGGGGCGCACCGCGAAGGCCGTTTCGAGAGTCAATCGGGGGCTCTCGAAACGGCCTTTGTGCTCTCTACAGCTCAGTGCCGGCTACAGCTCGTACGTGAGGGTCAAGGTGTGGTCCTCGCCGTCGATTTCGATGTTCGCCGTGCCGGAGATCCCGGTCAGCTCGCCGGAGCCGGAGCCGGTGAGGATCTTCAGCGTCTGGCCCGTGTCGTCGGCGGAGTGGTGCAGGACGAAGGCGCCCTTGCGCCCGTCGACCGAGACGTCGAAGCGTTCGAAAGCGACGTACGCGCGCGACGTCGCGTTGGACGCCGTCAGCAACTCGACGGTGCTGGTCCCCTCGACCGCCCCGGTGAACGTCTTCGCGATCGCCACCCGGGTGAACTCGGTGCCCGCGGCCTCGTCGGTCGCCTGCGTCTCCCACTTGTCGAGGACGAACGACGCGGTGGCGATGCTGGTCATGGCTGGTTTCCCCTGTCTTCGAAGTACCGTCCGCGCCAGCTTGACAGTCAAACCTGACAGATTACGTCAGGTATTTCTCACCGCGTCACCAGATCCTGTGTCCTGCACCACAGCCGAACCCTGGCGTGGCGCGTGTAACGCGCCGTACGCGCAGGTAACGCCACTCATTTCGCCGTGCCGGGTTAGGGTCACCAGGTGACCGACCGCCTAGTCTGGATCGACTGCGAAATGACGGGGCTCGACCTCGGCAAGGAAGCGTTGATCGAAATCGCCGCCCTCGTCACCGACGCGGAGCTGAACGTGCTCGGCGAAGGAGTCGACATCGTCATCCACGCCGACGAGGAAAAACTCGCCGGGATGCCCGAAGTCGTCCGCGAGATGCACGCCCACTCCGGCCTCACCGAAGAGGTCCGCCGCTCCACCGTGACCCTCGAAGAAGCCGAACAACGCGTCCTCGAGTACATCCGCGAGCACGTCCCCGAATCGGGCACCGCACCGCTCGCCGGCAACTCCATCGCCACCGATCGCGGCTTCATCTCCCGCGACATGCCGGCCCTCGACGCCCACCTGCACTACCGCATGGTCGACGTCTCCTCCGTCAAGGAACTCGTCCGCCGCTGGTACCCCCGCATCTACTACGCCAAGCCGGAGAAAGGCCTCGCCCACCGGGCGCTGGCCGACATCAAGGAATCCATCGGCGAACTCGACTACTACCGGCGCGTCGCCTTCGTCCCCCAACCCGGCCCCACCAGCGACGAAGCCAAAGCCGCCGCCGCTGAAGTGCAGGAACGGCACCAGAGGTAACCCCCTGCGAACCCCGCGAGGGCACCCGCTACGATTACTGCCAACGAGGTGATCGCAAGCGGTTCCCTCGCTGATGGTGGGCGTAGCTCAGCTGGTAGAGCACCTGGTTGTGGTCCAGGAGGTCGCGGGTTCGAAACCCGTCGCTCACCCCATCACCCCGGTTTGGTCGGAGCCTGGCGGCTCCTCCCCAAGCTGGGGTTTCGCCTTTCTGTGGGGCCGAGCCCCCACACCCCCGCCGGGGGCACGCCCCCGGACCCCCATCCGTGTAGTTACGTTTGTTCTCCGGGTGCGGTTTTACCGCCGCCACGGGGATGCCGGCCGGGCCCGGGACGTCGGCGATGCCCGGAGACATCGCGTCGTTGTCGCCCGTGATGCGGGACGGGTCGGCCAGGTTCGCCGCCCAGAACGCCCGCGAGTCGCCGGGGGCCTGCCCGGTGGCCACATAGGACTTGAAGTCCTCGAGGCAGACACCCGTCGACGTCCAGACGTTGACATCGGGTCAATCCCTCGGGGCCACGTCGTGGCAACCCTCACGACCGGACGGCCCAGCCTGCGAGATCTTCGAACCGGATGCACCGTGGTCTGGTGGAACGTTCACGAACCAAGCTCCGGAAGAAACTGCGCTACGAGGACATCACCGTCGTCGACCAGTCCCTGCTCAAGCGCGCGGTGGGGGCAGCCGCGCTGGGCAATGCCATGGAGTGGTTCGACTTCGGCGTCTACGCCTACATCGCCGACACGATCGCCGAGGTGTTCTTCCCCGCCAGCGTGTCGCCCGGGGTACGGCTGATCGGCACGTTCGGCGCGTTCACCGCCGCGTTCCTCATGCGCCCGCTCGGCGGCCTCGTCTTCGGCCCGCTCGGCGACCGCATCGGACGGCAGAAAGTCCTCGCCGTCACCATGATCATGATGGCGATCGGCACGCTCTGCATCGGCCTGATCCCCTCCTACGCCACCATCGGCGTCTGGTCACCGATCCTGCTCGTGGTGGCCCGGATGGTGCAGGGCTTCTCCACCGGCGGCGAGTACGGCGGCGCGACGACGTTCATCGCCGAGTACTCCCCCGACAAACGCCGCGGGTTCATGGGCTCGTGGCTCGAGTTCGGCACGCTGTCCGGGTACGTGCTCGGCGCGTCCGTCGTCACCGGCATGAAGGCCTGGGTGCCCCACGCAACCCTGCTCGACTGGGGCTGGCGGATCCCGTTCCTGGTCGCGGGCCCGCTCGGCGTCATCGGCCTCTACCTGCGGCTCAAGCTCGAAGAGACGCCGGCGTTCCGCAAGCACGCCGAGGAGGCCGAGAAGCGCGGGCGCACCGGCGAGCCGTTCTGGAAGATGTTCACCGAGTACTGGCCCGCGCTGCTCGTCTGCGTCGGCCTGGTGCTCGTGTTCAACGTCACCGACTACATGCTGCTGTCGTACATGCCGACGTACCTGTCCGAGCAGCTGCACCTCGACGCGACCCACGGGCTGTTGCTGATCATCGTCGTCATGGCCGTGATGATGCTCATCATCACAGTCGGCGGCCGGATCACCGACCACGTCGGGCGCAAACCGGTGATGCTGGCCGGCTGCCTCGGGTTCCTCGTGCTGTCCTGGCCGCTGATGCTGCTCGTGCACGACGGCGGCGTCGTCCTCACGTTCCTCGGGCTGATGGGGCTCGGCCTGCTGCTGCTCTGCTTCGAGGTGTCGATGCCCTCGGCGCTGCCCGCGCTGTTCCCCACCGCCATCCGGTACGGCGCGCTGTCCATCGCGTTCAACATCTCGGTGTCGCTCTTCGGCGGCACGACCCCGCTGGTGATGCAGTCGCTGATCTCCGCGACCGGCCACGACTTCTGGCCGGCGTGGTACCTGATGGCGGCCGGCGCGATCGGCGCCGTCGCGGTGTTCTTCAGCCGCGAGACGGCGAACCAGCCACTCTGGGGCTCTGGCCCGTCGGTGTCGACGGAGGCGGAGGCGCGCGAGCTGGTCCGCGACTCCGCGAAGGGCTAGTTGCCGGCCGCGCGCCACTCGTCCCAGGACAGCTGCCAGACGCTCCAGCCGTCGGTGGGCTCGAGCTTCGGGCCACCACTGTTCTGCACGGTGACGATGTCGCCCTTCTTGGACGTGTCCATCAGCCACTTCGAGTTCTCGACGGACAGGTTCAGGCAGCCGTGGCTGACGTTGCGGTGCCCCTGCTGCCGTACCGACCACGGCGCGGAGTGGTAGAAGATGCCGCTGTAGGACAGGCGCACCGCGTAGTCGACGAAGGTGCGATAACCGCCGGGCGCGTCTTCGGGAACGCCGTAGGTGCCCGAGTCCATGGTGTAGCCGGTGTGCTCGCTCATGACGGTGTAGGTCCCGGCGGGCGTGTTGTGGCCGGGCTTGCCCATGGAGGTCGGCATCGTCTTGACCTCCTTGTCGTTGATCGTGACCGTCATCTGGTGGGTGCCGCCGTCGGCGACCGCGACGAGCTTGTCGCCGACGGTGCCGCTGGCACTCTTGTCCTCCCGGCCGTAACTGCCGTTGCCGAGCGGCTTGCCGTAGACGACGGCGTCGACCTTGATCTTGGTGCCGCTCTTCCAGTAGTCCTTCGGCCGCCACGTCACCTGCTTGTCGCCGGACCAGCGGAACGCGCCCTCGGTGGCCGGCTCCGCGGTGACCTTCAGCGCCTTCTCGGCCGCGGCCTTGTCGGCGACGTTGCCGGTGAAGGTGAAGACCAGCGGCATCCCGACCCCGACGGTCTCGCCCTCGGCGAGGTTCACCGACACGCCCAGCTGCCGGGCGGGCTTGACGGTGCTGAAGGTCGACTCCGACGTGACCGGCTTGCCGTCGGTCCCGGTCGCGGTCGCCGACAGCCGGTAGGTCTTGCCGTACCCGAGCGGCTCGGCGGAATCCCACCCGGAGCCATCGGCCCGCGGTTTGCCGGCGACGACCTTGCCATCGGCACCGGTCAGCTTCACCTCACCGACCTTCCCATCGGCAACGGCCACACTCACCGGCTCACCAGGAGCGACGCCGGTGGCGTCCTTCGCCGGGGTGAGCGTGAGCACGGCCGGCTTCGCCGCGGGCCGCTGCGCGACCGACGACGTCGCCGAGGGCGCCGGTTCCTCCGAAGGACTGCCATTGCAGCCGGCCACGGTGAGGCCGATCACCCCCGCGACCACCACCAGCCGCGCCCTCATGCCGGTCGAACGCCTCATGCCACCCGCCTGTTTCGCCGTCGATGTCCGACTACAGTGTGCCCGACCAGCCGGGACGCCGGGGCGACATTGCCGGAACCCGGGTAGGGGACCCCCCTGAAACGGGCCCCGCGAGGCCGTGTTAATGTTTTCCACGTCGCCGAGGGAAACCCCGGCAGACACCAGCGCCATTAGCTCAATTGGCAGAGCAGCTGGCTCTTAACCAGCGGGTTCGGGGTTCGAGTCCCTGATGGCGCACTTCGAAAGTCAAAGCCCACCAACGATTTTACCCGGATTCGCGGGTTTCGCTGGTGGGCTTTGCTCGTGTGTGCAGCCCGGGTGCAGCCGACGTGTCACCCCGGTTCAGTGTCTGACCGTCACCAGCCGTGCTCGTGGTGACCCGCTGCGCTGCCGGGGCACCACCACTTTGTGGATCTTGGCTCCGCGCTGGTACCCGGCGCGCCGGACGAGCGCCGCCGTCGCATCCGCCGCCCGCTGCGCCAGGCAGGGCAGAACGCTGGTGTCGGTGTCCGCGGTGAGCACGATGCTGGAATGCCCGAGCAGGGCCTGCACCACCCGCAGCTCATTACCGGCGGCCAGCGACAGGGTCGCCGCACCATGCCGCAGATCGTGGAACCGGATCGGCGGCAAACCGGCCTCGGCCACCAGGGCCCGGAAGACGCGCGAAACGTAGCTCGGGCTCCACGACCGGCCACCGTCATGGGAGAACACCCAATCCCCGGCCGGATCCTCCCGGGCGAGCCGGCGCAGCAGGGCGGTCGTCCCCCGATCCAACGCGACGGTCCGGCAGCTGGCGTCGGTCTTCGGCAGGCAGACACCGCGGCCATCACGTTCGACCAGCTGCCGCACCACCGACAGCGTCCGGTTCGCCAGGTCGACATCGCACCAGCGCAGACCGACTGCCTCCCCGCGCCGCAACCCCAGCAGGGCGGCCACGTGATAGAGCGGGTACAGCTGGTGATCGCGGACCTGATCGAGGAACGTCGCTGTCTGCTCGGCCGTCCACAGCGCGACCGCAGGACGTTCCCCGGTCCGGTGCCACAGCTCGACCCGGGCCTCGGTCCACACGACCGCCCGTGGGCGACGCCGGATCGCGCCGTTCAGCGCGGCCCGCAGCACCTCGCGAATCCGCTGCACCGTGGTCGGCGACAACGGCCGCGGCCGTACCGCGTTCGCTCGCAACAACGCCGTGAATGCCGCCTGTACCCTCCCGATCCCCGCGCGAACGCTTCCGCCGCGCAAACCCAATACTTGCTGTGACTATGACGCGGCAATCAACTCCGGCAAGCGGTGATGATCGGCCTGACCTGCGCCGCGGTGATCTCGAGGAGTCTTTCCGGCGTCTGTTCGACGAGCACGCCGCGGTCCTACACCGCTATCTGGTCGGGAGGATCGGTGTCGACATTGCCGGTGACCTGCTCAGCGAGACGTTCCTGATCGCATTGCAGCAGCGCGACCGCTACGACGCTGAGCGAGGAAGCGCCCGGTCCTGGCTGTTCGGTATCGCGACGAACCTACTGCGCACGGAGGTCCGCAACGAGGTCGCTGCCCAACGCAGGCAGTTGCGCCTGGCCGCGCACGAGCACAGCAGGCGGGTTGTGCACGGGCATGCCGATCGGGTGGCCGAACGGATCGACGCGCAGACCCGGGTGCAGCACCTTGCCGGGGCGTTGGCGGAACTCTCGCCGAACGATCTGGACGTGCTGCTGCTGACCAGTTGGGCGGAACTGGCGCCCACCGAGATCGGCGAGGCGCTCGGTGTTCCCGCCGGCACCGTGCGCTCCCGCTTGCACCGGATCCGGCGCTTGCTGAAGGCGTCCGCGGCATCCAGCCCCGCGCGCGATGAGGAAGGGGTACAGGCCGATGACTGAGGACAACGTCCACCGCTTGTGGACCGACGAAGAGCTGGACGAAGGGCTGATCTTGATGCGCCCCGGCGAACTCGCCAACCGGCAGCCCTTGGCCGAGGCACGAAACACACTGTTGAACGCAGTGCGCTCACTCGAAGGCAGGGACACCCTGGTGGCCGACACCGACCCAGTGACCGAGCCGACACGAAAGCCAGGGCTCCCCGCCGGACGGCGCTGGTGGCTCAGCGCGGCGGCCGCCGCGGTAGTGGTCGTTGCCGTCGGCGCCACCGTGGCGAGCACCGGCGGAGACCACGGTGCCCCCTCGGCCCAGGCGACGTCGTCGGTGCCGGCGGTGAAATTCGCGTCGGTGCAGCAGGCCCTGGACAAAGCGGCCGACATGATCCATGTCACGGGCGAGGCGCCCATTCCCGCAGGGAAATTCCGGTACACCGAGACCCGCGGCTGGTACATGGTCGCCAGCAAAGAGCGCCAGTTCGCTTTCCTCGCCGAAGAGCTGAAGCAGACCTGGCAGCCGAGCGACTTCGACAGTGAATGGCTGCTCAAGGTCAGTCAGACGGGGAACAAGCAGTGGCTGCTGGGCAACGAGCAAACCCCCACCACCGAGGGCCAGAACATCAACGAAATCCGTAAGTCCGGTGAGTGGCGCGCGCGGGGTGGCCAGTTCCCCGAGATGGCGTTGCTCACCGCCGGCCGGGGCGCCGGCGAATGGGGCGCGCCCACCGAACAGCAGCTGGCCCACTTGCCCCGCGACCCGCAACAGCTCTACGACCTCATGCTCAAAGATCCCTATCTGGTGAACAAGCCCCGCGGCGGAGGTGTGCTGAGACTCGCGGCCGATCTGCTGAAGACCGGTGTCGTACCCGCCGATCTCAAGGAAGCGGTGTACCGCGCGGTAGCCAAGATCCCCGGGCTGAAGATCACCGCGCAGGTGGCGAACCTGGACGGCCGCAAGGGCGTCGCCCTGGGTGTCACACCCCCGGACGGTGGCTATCTCTACGAGATCATCGTCGATTGCGACACCGGCGAGTTCATCGGGGAACGGACGACCCTGCTCATGCCCGGAGGCGAAGGAGGGATCGAAGGCATCAAAGCCAACACCGTGGCCGCCTACAGTTCGGTCCGCACCGCCATCACCGACCAGGCGGGGACCGTTCCAGCGGGAAACTGACCGGCCCAGGAGGCCGGCCAGAGTGGGCTCGGCACTCGCTCGGGGCGGGTGCCGGGCCCACTTTCCGCTCGGTTGCGAACCGGCATCTGCGAGCCCGCACCTCCGATTAAACAGTCAAACTGTCGCAGTTGCGTCGGTGTCGCAGTTGTCGGCGTACTGAGTTGTTGGCTGCTTGGCGTCCTCGTTCGAACATCGCTTGCGGGACGCCCGGTGAGCCGGACGTGGCTAACGTCCCTCATGCCGATGGGCGGCATCCACAGACGCGTACGTCGCGGGCGGTTCCTCGAGAACAGATCCGGCCGCGAGATGTCTGCTGTCCCATCCTGAGCGTGGGTTCCCGCACCATTGGGCTCCCACCGATGTTCCGCCAGGAACTACGGCTACCCCCGCCAACCTCACCCCTGGGAGCTGCGGGAGGACCGAGCCGACAAGCGATAGCCCCCGGGTGTCTGACCGACCAGCCCGGTGAAGGCGTCGATGAAGCTGCTGGGGTTCGACCAGCCCAGCCGGATCGCCGTGTCGGTGACCGAGGCGCCGTCGCCGAGCTCGATCAGCGCCCGTTGGATGCGCAGCAGGGTGCGCCACTGGTGGAAGCTCATCGACAGCTCGCTGCCGAACAGTCGGCTCAGGGTGCGTTCGCTGGCGCCGGTCCGGTGGCCCAGCTCGGCCAGGGTCGCCGGGCTCGCTGGGTCCACGTGAAGCAGGTCGGTGACCGCCTTGAGACGCCGGTCGCTCGGCTCCGGGAGGCTCAGCGGCTCCTGTTCGGCGCGGGCGAGCTCGGCGAGTACGACGTCGATCAGCAGCCGCGCACGGGGGCTCTCCAGCGGCTCGCCCTCGCTCATCAGCGCCAGATAGGCCTCGCGCAGCAACGCGCTCGCCACGAAGACCGACGGCTCGGCCGGCAGCTGTCCGGTCAGTGTCACGGGCAGCGACAGCACCCGGATGTCCGTCTCGCCGTACGCCTTGCTGCTGTGCACCGCGAAGGGCGGCACCCACATGATCCGGCTGGCCGGCGCCACCCAAGTGCCCACCTGGGTCGCTGTGACCAGGGCCCCACGCGCGGCGTAGCGGAGCTGGCCGTGGTCGTGGAAGTGCGCGGCCACGTCGGCGCCATGCGCGAGCGGCGCCGACAACGGCGCATCGTCGGTGCAGAAGCTCGGCTCGCCGCTGGGGTCGGGCACGTGATCGAGGTTACCCGACACTGGCGGGTTATCGGGAGAACCTGGCGCGATACCGGTGGTGAGCCTGGCGCCACAGACGCATCGTGGAGACATGTCACGACAGATCAAGCTCGAGGACGCCGCGCCCGCGTCGTCCTCCCCCACCGCCACACAGACGACCGGCACGATCGCAGTCTTCGGCGCGACGGGGCGACAGGGCGGGGCGGTGGTCGACGCGCTGCTGGACCACAAGGCCACCGTGCGGGCCCTGGTCCGCAACCCGCAATCCGACCGGGCTCAGGCCCTGGCCGCCCGCGGCGTCGAGCTGGCGGCCATCCGGACCGACGACCCGGCGTCGTTGGCCGCCGCGCTGACGGCGGTCGAGGCGTTCTACTTCATGACCCCGGAGGCGAACAACCTCGAAGAGGTCGAGACGGAGATCCGCATCGGCGCCGCGCTCGTCGACGCCGCGGTCGCGGCACGCGTCCCGCACGTCGTGTTCAACTCGGTCTTCGGCGCGGACCGGGAGCGGGGTGTGCCGCACCATGACTCGAAGCACTCGATCGAGGAGCACCTGAGGAAGTCCGGCCTCAGGGCCGCGATGGTTCGCCCGACCCCCTTCATGGAGGAGATGGCACCGCGCCTGGAGCACGGAGAGATCGTGCTGAGGCTGCCGCTGCCGGAGGACGCCGCCCTGAAGATGATCTCGGTCAGGGACGTCGGCCGGGTCGCCGCCGCGCTCCTGCTCGGCACCGCGGAGGCACCCGGCGGAGCCGTCGAGCTCGTCGGCGACGAGCTGACGGGCCCTCAGATCGCCGCGGCGTTCGGCGCGCGCGCCGGGCTCCCGGCACGTTACGAGGCCCTCCCGTTGAGCGTGCTTCCCAGCGACCTCGACAGGGCGATGTTCGGCCAGTTCGCGAAGGCGGCGGAACACCCGTCGGATCTTGCGGTGGTGCGGGCGATCGAGCCGGCCACTCTCGACCTGGCCGAGTGGATCCGATCCACCGGCTGGACCGCGCCCACGAACGTGGCTGGTTCCTGAGCCTGGCGAGCCGGAACCAGTCGAAGTGCCGGTGCGGCCACCGCCGGTCCCGGCCAAGTTGATCTTTCACCTAGAGCGACGAGCACTGGAGCAGAACATGAAGGCGATCACCTACACCGAGTTCGGCGGCCCGGAAGTCCTCCGCCTCGAAGAGGTCGACGAGCCGCACGCCGGACGCGGGCAGGTGCGGCTGAAGGTCGTGGCGGCAGGGGTCAACCCGCTCGACTCCAAGATCCGCAACGGGTGGAGGCCGCAGATCGCGCCGCCGTTCCCGGTGATCCCCGGCGTGGAGGCGGCCGGCGTCGTCGACGAGGTCGGCGAAGGCGTGACCGGCGTCGCGGTGGGTGACGAGGTCCTGGGCTGGACCGTCACCGGCGCGTATGCCGAGCACGCGCTGGCCGTCGACTTCGGCCCGAAGCCCGCAGACCTCGACTGGGACCTCGCCGCGGCACTGCCCGTCGCCGTCGAGACCTCGGTCCGCGTGCTCGACGCCCTCGGCGTCGGGGAAGGCGACACGCTCCTGCTGCACGGAGCCGCAGGTGTGACCGGCGCCGTCGGTGTTCAGCTCGCGGTCGCCCGCGGCGCCACGGTCATCGGCACCGCCTCCCCCGGCAACCACGACTACCTGCGCTCGCTGGGCGCGATCCCGGTCGCCTACGGCGCCGGCCTCGCCGACCGGGTCCGCGAGGCCGCACCGCAGCGCATCGACGCCGTGTACGACGCCGCGGGGGCAGGCGACCTGGAGGTGTCGATCGACCTGCTCGGCGGCACCGACCGGCTCATCACCATCGCAGATACGAAGGCCGCCGAGCTGGGCGTCACCTTCTCCGGCCCCGGCGCCCCGTTCGGTTCCCGCCTCGGCGAGTACGTCCGCCTCGCAGCCGACGGCAAGCTCACGGTGCGCATCGCGCAGAGCCTTCCGCTGGAGGACGCCGCGAAGGCGCAGGAGCTGAGCGCGAGCGGTCACGCCGCCGGGAAGCTCGTCCTGCGGCCGTAGCTCAGCGCCCGGCCGGCTGGGGAGGCACGACGGCAGCCGACGGCTACGGCAAGTGCCTTGAGGATGACCTGGCCCGCGTCATCGCGATCGGCCAGGGTCAGTCCAGGGCGGCGCGGAGCCGGCCTCCCATGGCGGCGATCGCGTCCATGTCACCCGGGATTCCCGGTTCCCATGGCAGCACCAGCCGGTCCTTGGCCTTGTCGATGTACCGCGGAATGACGTGCAGGTGGAAGTGGAACACCGTCTGCCATGCGTCGGCGCCGCAGCAGTTGAGCAGGTTCACCCCGTCGGCACCGAACTCCCCGGCCGCCGCCTTGGCGATCCGCTGCGCGGTCAGGGTGACGGCGGTCAGGTCATCGGCCGGGATCTCGAACAGGTCCTTGCTGTGCCGCTTGGGAACGACCAGCAGGTGACCGTCCGAGGCTGGGTTGATGTCCATGAATGCGTACGTCATGTCGTCCTCGGCCACTTTCGCGCTCGGGATGTCGCCGGCCACGATGCCGCAAAACAGGCACTGATCGCTCATGGCTCCTGATGCTAGCCAAAAGCGCTGAAGTGGCGGTGCATCCGGGCGGGACAGGTTGGCCTGCGGGCGGACCGCATTTCGGTGCTGGTCAGCGGGATCAGGGTCAGTGGTGTCCATAGGGGATGCTCCGTTGTTCACCACACCCCGGCGTCCATTCCGGACGAGTCGTAGCGAACGAGACGAATACCCGACATTCGTGTCGCCGGATCTCGAATCGACATGCAGAGGGTCGGCAGTGTCGGCACCGAGGTGCAGCCCGGACGCCGCCGTCGCGAGCCGACGCCTCCATCCGCGGCAGCTGGACACAGCCAGGCCCCTCGACGCCCCGAGCGGGGCACGATGACCCGTTGCCACCCAAAGCCAACAGGACGGCCGGTCCGGTAGCCGCACTTTCCCCTTCTGTCCAGGCGGTGTTCAGGTGAACTTGACGCGCGACGAGAACACTCAGAGACAATATCTCCGTCCGACTATCGCCCCGATAGGGGTAGCGCCCTCAGAACCTTCTGATTAATCTGATCAACAGCCACATATGGCGCCACCGATGGAGGCGCCAGGGCGGGCTGCACGCACGAACGAACGGTGAATGACAGAACCATGGTCGGAGCAAGTGTGTCGATGGCCACTTTGTCACTCTATGAACACACCGGCAGGCAACTCGACAGACTGTGCGAGGCCATCGGATTCGATAAAATCGACAAGCGGCCACGCGAACTCCTTCGCCAGTTACTCGGCCCCGGCGGCGCGCGCAGTCTCGCCGACCCGCCACTGTTCCCTTCGAATGTGGCCGACGACACAAC
The DNA here is from genome assembly GCF_040682715.1 of Amycolatopsis sp. NPDC051128. Classification (NCBI taxonomy): domain Bacteria; kingdom Bacillati; phylum Actinomycetota; class Actinomycetes; order Pseudonocardiales; family Pseudonocardiaceae; genus Amycolatopsis; species Amycolatopsis sp. NPDC051128. The sequence continues at coordinate 24,032 of NZ_JBFBBN010000029.1, forward strand.
TCCGGTCGAATTCTCCCTGGCATTTGACACGACCGGCGAATGTGCGATACGCGTGCTCGGAGAGAGCATCGGGACGCCGACACAGCGAGACTTCCTCGACACGGTCGCCGACGAGTACCACCTCGACACCACCCGGCTGGACACCCTGGGCGACCTCTTCCTTCCAGACGGAGAGCGCCAAGGGCCGTTCAGCCTGTGGTACTCGCTGATCTTCCGCGCCGGCCGCGACCCGAAGATCAAGCTCTACCTCAACCCGCAGATCAGTGGACCGGCCATGGCCGCTCCCCTGGTCAGCGAAGGATTCCGCCGACTGCGCATCCCGGGCGCGTTCGCGCCGGTGATCGAGCACGCCCTCCCCCGTCGTGAGCAGGACAGCTTCGCCTTCTTCGCGCTCGACCTCGACCGAGGGCCGCGGTCACGCGTGAAGGTGTACGTGGCGCACGAAGCCGCGGAGTGCTCCGACGTCGAGCGTGCCGCCGAGCTCGTGCCGGGCATCGACCCGCTGCAGATCCGCGAATTCTGCGCGTTCCTCGGCGGCGGAAAAGGGCCCTTTCGTGATCGACCGCTGATCTCGAGCTACTCCTTCATCGAAGGCGACCGAGATCATCCAAGCAATTACAGCCTTTATTTTCCGATTCGCAGTTATGTCCCCGACGATGGCGTCGCACTGGCGCGAGTGCACGCCATTCTGGCTCAATACGACTTCGACGGAGCAAAGCTCGACGAAGCGATCGCCGCGATTTCCGGCCGAAGACTGCGAGACGGCGTCGGCCTGATTCCGCATGTTTCGCTGCGGTTGGGGGAGTTCGGCTCGGGAATCACGGTGTACCTGTCCTCGGAGGCCTATCGGGTCATGCCCGCCCGCCGCCGTCCGGTGCTCGGCATTCCGCTTTGACATACGAGTACCCCGTCCCGGTCGACAAAAGCAGAGGAAAACAGTCATGCGGAATTTTCCGCCCTACCGAGCGCAGGTCGTCGCCGAAATCCCGATCACCACGCGACCGCAGCGGGAGCGAGCGCTCGCCGCAGCGGGCTACAACGCCTTCAACCTGCCCGCGAACATGGTCACCATCGACCTGCTCACCGACTCCGGCACCGGTGCGGTCTCCACCGCCCAGGAGGCGGCCGCGGTCGCGGCGGACCGCTCCTACGCCGGTTCCGACTCGTTCTTCCGCTTCCGGAGCGCCCTTTCCGAGCTGACGCACTACCCGCACATCCTGCCCGTGCATCAGGGCCGCGCAGCTGAACGTGTGCTGTTTTCCAGCGTGCTCTCCCCTGGCAAGCTGTCGCTGAGCAACACCCATTTCGACACCACGCGAGCGAACGTCGAACTGCTCGGCGCCGAGGCGCGTGACCTGCCCTGCGCCGAGTTCGGCGATCTGGACAGCCACGAACCGTTCAAGGGCAACATCGACCTGGCCGCCGTCGAGCAATCGCTGACCGGCCCGGAAGCGGACCGGATCGGCATGGTGCTGATCACCATCACCAACAACGGCGGCGGCGGGCAACCGGTGTCGATGGCCAACCTCACCGCGGCCAGCCGGCTGTGCCGTGCGCACGGAGTGCCGATCTTCCTCGACGCCGCCCGGTTCGCCGAGAACGCCTGGCTGGTGATCCAGCGAGAAAGCGGTTACCAGGACAAGACCCCCCGCGAGGTCGCCGAGGAGGCGTTCGGGCTCGTCGACGGCTGCGTCGCCAGCCTGAAGAAGGACGGCATCTCCCCCATGGGGGCGTTCATCGGACTGAACGACGCCGAGCTCGCGCAGCGGTGCGAGACGAACCTGATCGCGACCGAAGGGTTCCGTACCTACGGCGGCCTCGCCGCGCACGATCTCGACCGCGTCGCCAAGGGCCTTCAGGAAGTCCTCGACCCGAACTACCTCGGCGCCCGGGCCGCCGAGGCCGCGCGCCTGGCCCAGCAGGCCAACGACGCCGGGGTCGACATCGTGCAGCCGCCAGGCATCCACGCGCTCTACCTCAACGCCGGCCGGTTGCTACCGCACCTGCCGGCCGGCAGGTTCCCCGGGCACGCGCTGGCCTGCGAGCTCTACCTGGCGGGCGGGATCCGCTGTGTCGAACTCGGCTCGCTCTACCTCGGGACGCTGGATGAGCACAACGAGCTCGTGACGGCCGCGCCGTTCGAGCTGGTCCGGATCGCGTTGCCCCGCCGCGTCTACACGCAGGGACACTACGACTACGTGGCGGAGGTGCTCGCCGACATCGCGAAGGACCCGGGACGCGTGCCCGGCTACCGGATCGTCGACGCGCCCGCGACGCTGCGGCACTTCAACCTCCGGATGGCACCGGCCTGAGTCCGGCGTGTCCCGCCACACAGGACACGCCGGAATCCGGCGTCAGACCCGCGCGGGCACCGCCATCATCGCGTGCTTGACCAACCGGATCAGCGCGAGCTTGCTCGAGTCGCGGTCACGGGCGTCGCACATGACGATGGGCACCCGGTCCGGGACGACCAGGGCCTCCCGGATCTCGTCGGCGGTGTAGCGCGGCGCATTGTCGAAGCAGTTCACCGCGACGACGAACGGGATTTTGCGCCGCTCGAAGAAATCGATGGCGGCGAAGCTGGTCTCCAGGCGCCGGGTGTCGACCAGCACGATCGTCCCGATCGCGCCTCGCGCCAGGTCGTCCCACATGAACCAGAAGCGCGCCTGGCCCGGCGTGCCGAACAGGTACAGCACGTGCCGCGGCGAGATGGTGATCCGGCCGAAGTCCAGCGCGACCGTGGTCGTCGTCTTCCGCTCCACCCCGGACAGGTCGTCGATCCCGGCGCTGGCCTCGGTGAGCACCTCTTCGGTGGTCAGCGGCGGGATCTCGCTGACCGACCCGACCATGGTGGTCTTCCCGGCGCCGAAGCCGCCCGCGACGATGATCTTGACCGGCGTGGGGACCATGTCCACCCCGGTGTCGTCAGTACTTGATGAGGCCATCGAGAACCGCCTGGAGTGTTTCGAGGTCCGGCGACTGCGCCGGGTGGTGGGCAGGGGAGCGCGTGATGACGAGGCCGCGTTCGATCAGGTCGCCGACGAGCACGCGCACGACCCCCAGCGGGATCTTCACGTAGACCGCGATCTCGGCGATGGACACCGGACGGCGGCACAGCTGGACGATCGCCAGGTGCTCCGGGCCCAGCCCGGCCGGTTCCTGCTCCGACCGCAGGGTCATCACCTGGGTGGACAGGTCGAGCCGCGCGGTGTCGGCCGGTGTCCGGCCGCTGGTGATCGTGTACGGCCGGACCAGCGGCCCGGCGGCTTCGTCGTACCAGCCGTCGTCGGAGTTCATGTGGCCTCCCGAAGGACGTTGGCCGCTTCACGCGGCGCGGACGCCATGTAGTCGCCGACCCGCTTGACCAGCCGGCTCATCTCGTACGCGATCATCTCGACGTCGACGCTGTCCGCGGCCAGCACGGCGAGGCAGGCGCCCTGGCCGGCCGCGGAGACGAACAGATAGCCGCGCTCCATCTCGATCATGTTCTGCAGCACCGGGCCGCGGTTGAACTGCTTGCTGACCCCCTTGGCGAGGCTCTGCAGGCTGGAGGCGATGGCCGACAGCTGGTCCGAGTCGTCCTTGCCCATACCGGCCGACTTGCCGATCAGCAGCCCGTCGGCGGACAGCACGATGGCGTTCTGCGCGCCGACCACGCGGCTCACCACGTCGTCGAGCAGCCAGTTGAGATCGGGTTTGGGGTTCCCGTACTCGTTCATGCTCCTGAGACCTTGACTTTCCTGTGAGGACTTGACCTGTGTGCTGTCGCGGGCTTAGGCATCGTCGGGTCCGCCGCGCCCCCGGCGGGTGCCCTTGTGGAACGCCGCGAGCGTGCGCGCGGTGCCTTCGCCCGGCGCGACGACGTCGTTCTGGCTGTCGTCAGGTTCGGTTTCGAGCTGGGCGACGAGGTTCCGCTGGGGCTCGCGCCGGGGCAGCCGCGGTCGGTCGTCGGTCGGCCGCACGTCCATCTCCCGTTCGGCGGCGGGCGCCGGGTCCGGCGCCGCCGCCGGCACGGAGGGCAGGGCATCGGGCGAGGTGAGCGCGCGTGCCGGGTACGGCCTCGGCTTGGTGTCTCGCTTCATCGGGATCTGGCCGGTGAACGAGCTGGGCGTGTCCATGGCACGAAGCGGGCTTTCTGCTGCCTGCGGCGCGGGGCCGCCCACCGGGGCGAGGACCGCGGTGTCCTCGACCGACGTGGATCCGGTGATTTCGGCCTGGCCGGCGTCCTTGCCGGCCAGGTGCTGGGTGGGGATGAGCACGGTGGCGCGGAGGCCGCCGTAGCGGGACGGGTCGAAGGTGACGGTGATGCCGAGCCGGTCGGCCAGGCGCGCGACCACGAACAGGCCGAGGCTGGAGTCGGCCCGCAGGGCCATCGCGTCGAACTCGGGCGCCTCGGCCATCATCGCGTTGGCCCACTCGCGAACGCCGTCCTTCATGCCGAGCCCCTGGTCCGACACGTCGACGACGACCCCGCGCGCGACCATGCGGCTGGTCACCTCGACCGGCGAGCCGGGCGGCGAGAACGACGTCGCGTTGTCGACCAGCTCGGCGACGAGGTGGATCGTGTCGGCCACCGCGGCGCCCACGATCGCGACGTCGGCCACCTGCTCGACCTGGACCCGCGCGTACTGCTCGGTCTCCGAGACGGCCGCGCGCAGCACTTCCATCAGCGGGACCGGCTTGCGCCAGCGGCGGCCGGGCTGCTTCCCGCCGAGGATGATCAGGTTCTCGGTGGTGCGGCGGGCGCGGGCGGCGAGGTGGTCGAGCTGGAACAGCGACGCCAGCTGCGTCGAGTCGTCCTCGCGGGCTTCCATCTCGTCGAGGATCTGCAGCTGCTGGTGGACCAGGACCTGGTTGCGGTGCGCGATGCCGAGGAACACGTTGTGCACGCCGCTGCGGGCCTTGGCCTCGCTGGCCGCCGCGTTGACCGCGGTCAGCTGCGCGACGTTGAACGCCTCGGCCACCTGGCCGATCTCGTCCCGGCCGTGGTCGAGCTGCGGGAGCTCTTCGGCCAGGTCGACGGATTCGCCGTTCTTCAGCCGCTCGACGATGTTCGGCAGCCGGTTGCGGGCGAGGTCGAGCGAGTCGTTGCGCAGCCGCGCGAGGCGCGTCATCAGCGCGCGGTCGACGAGCGAACGCGACACCCGCACCGCCACGATGATCGCCGCCAGTGACGCGAGCAGCGCGAGGATGCTGCCGATGATCGCGTTGCGCAGCTGGACGTCACCGGAGTCGATCGCGGCCGCCGAAACCTTGTCCGCCTGGGTGATTGTCAAGTCGGTGAGGCTTCTGGAGACCTGGCCGGTCGCGTTCTGCCAGTCCGCCGCGTTGACCGGCAGGCCTGCCTGCTCGCCGCGCGACCATGGGCCGTGCTTCACCAGCGCGTCCTCCTGGTTCGACAGCTGATGCCAAGCAGCGCTGTCGACCAGCTTCTGGTAACGGTCCCGGACTTCGGGCTCGAGGAAAGGCGCGATCTGAGTCAGCTGCGTCTTGTAGAAGCCGGACAGCTGGGTGAACTGTGCGAAGTCGTCGGGCGCGAACGTCCCGGCCGCGAACGCCGTCGATACCAGCGAAGTCTCACGCGACATCATGTCGCCGGCGCGGAACACCGACGTGGCCGAGATGGCGCCCGGCACGGCGGTGGCGTCCGGCACGATGCGGGCCTGCGTGTCGAACAGGTTCGACGCCGTCTCGAACATCCCGTTGTAGTAGCTGTTGACCTGCGCGGGGTCGATGCTGCGGAAGCTGACCTGCGAGCGCAGCACCGGCAGCTGCTCGAACTGGGACTTCAGCGCGTTGACCTTGGTCGCGATCTCGTCGGGCGCATTGGAGATCGTCGAGGCGAACGCGTCCTTCAGCGTACCGAGCTTGTCATCGGTGACCTTCTGCTGTTCCTGCAATCGCGACGGGCTGAGCGCCGGGTCGTCCAGGTACTGCAGGGCCAGCTGACGCTCCTGCTGAAGTGAAGCCAGTGCGGTGACGGCCGGGATCGACACCTCTCGCACGGACGCGGCGACCAGCCGCACGTAAAGGCCGTTGAAGACAAAGTACGAAGCGACTGCGGTCCACAGGACCAGCAGCGTCACACTGGGAATCAGAACGGTCCTGGTCAGCCTTTTGCGGATCGACTTGTCGTATGGTTTGCCCGACTCGTCCTGAGTGTCTTTGCTCTGCACGGCGGTTCACAAGCTCCTGGGTAACAGTGGGCGAAGAGTCGGGACACGGCCGAGGAACGACACGACGGGGGGACAGAACGGCAGCCGACACGACTCCTCGGTTCACCCTTCGTGGTTGCCACGGATCACATCAGGGTCCGTTTTTTATCATGAACGACGAGGCGGCGGTGATCATGATCCGGGCAGCCGACAGCCGCCCACCTCACGGCGGGGACAGATAACCCTCGGTGACGGCTCGATTACCCGCGTTTGCAGTGGTACGGGCTCCGGGCGAAGACTGCGACGTGGTCGCGTGGGCTAAATGGGTGAAACTCAAACTGCCGCGTAACGTCGCATGCCCGGCGCGTCCGCATGGAAGTCGGAGCGGGCGATAGAAATGCCCGTCAGCGGCGCCGCGGCGGCCGCGTCCGATGTCGGGGGCCTCAGGCTTCACAAATACCTGGAAGATGTGGGGCGTCATGATCCGTCCCCCCGGGGTTCGATCCTCGCGGCTCGCGCTTCGGCGATTTCGGACACGCCCCACCGCACCAACTGTCGGCGCTGATCAAATAGCCGCTGCGGGATGCGTAGCAAGCACAGTCGCCGTCGATGCGCCGTCGCGCAGGCACTGAGCCGGTTCAGGAGTCGTTTGATCGATCAGACGCGCCCTCTCGCTTCGCAGCGCGTGGTCGCGGAGTCTGTTGCTCCGCTGCCCGCAGCCCGAGTTTGCTCGGCCGCGACGCCGAGGCGAGAAGCACGTAACCCGCGCCGGCGCCCAGCAGCGCCACCCGCACGACCATCTGCAGCCGCGTGAAGACCCCCTCGAACTCGCCCAACATGCTCGCCAGCCAGGTAGCCAGCACCAGGACCAGGCCGATGACGGCGATCCTGTGCCAGCCTGGCGGCCACCACAGCACCAGGCTGGCGGCGCCGACCACGAAAACGGCGTTCAGCAGCAGAGGGAGCACAACGTTGCCGGGGACGACGGCGTAGGCCAGCACGAGCGCGCCGAACGCGCTCACAGACATCGCGCCAAGCCACGACTGCCATTGCACAGGAGCGATCCGGCGCAGCGGCGGCCCGGCCAGCAAGAAGGCGACACCCGAGACCGCGTGCATGATCCGGAACACCAGCGGCCCTGCCAGCAGCGCGTCCACCGGGTCCCGCACCGGCGACACACCCGTCGGCACCACGAACTCGAGCAGCCAGCCCGAGTACGTGATCAGACCAGCCCCGACCAGGAGGATCGTCGCGATCCGAGCTGTGCGCACAGCAGCAGCCTAATACTCCCGCCGCACTGACACAGCAGCCGCAGGTGATCATGCCGTCTGAAACTCTCGTCGAAGCCGGGCTCGCTGGTTGAACCGGCGGGCACGGGTCGGGTGACGTCGCCGCCACGAGGCGCCGTGCAGGTGATGGGCTTGAGCAGGCCGCCCGCTCACCCTTCTCTCACGGCAGCCGTAGCCATGACCATCGTGAGCAGACTGCCTGCATGATCAACAGGGGTTCGCGACGGACCTCATCAGTCAAGATCACAACGGTGCTGCAGCTGTACAAAGCTGACGATTGGTTCAGGAGCGGATTGCGGGCAGACGGTTGATCAAGGCGTTGCGCCAGCACATTGGCCGACCAACCGTGAGGGCCGACCTCACCTGCGGCGGCCAATGAGTCCAAAGCAACCAAAGCCTCCGTCGGCGGCGAAGTCAGGGACCTCGCCGAGCATGCCGTGAGAGCGGCCGGCCGCTACTTGGACACCCGTGGGCTATCTGCGAACACGGTCAGGGCCTGCCGGAGCCAATGCGCCGCGTACGTACAGTGGATTGTCTCCAGCGCGGCGAGGCACCCCAACGCATTTGCGGACTACACCGGCGCCGAGGCGGCGGTTGCTGCTTGGCGCACGCGTCTGATGCGCACGGGAACTGCCCGGCGACGATCCAGCAGGCCCTCCGCGCAGTGACGCTGCTGCATGAACAGGGGGGTGGAGCTGCGCCAGCCCGCAGCAACAAGAGGAGGTGGACGGCGCGTCTCTCAGCATGGATCGCGAACTGCGACCAGCCGGGCCCCTGGTGGTGCAGCAAACGCGCGAGTCCATCTTGGAGAGGTGGAGGTCGAAGACCGCTGACCACCGAGGGAATCAGTTGTCGCCTGCCACCGCTGTGGGATCACCCGCTGCCAGTCGTGGGACCACCAACAGCAGCGCAGAAGTGAACAGGTTCTCGCGCTGCCGATTGGCGAACGCGGTGTCCTCGAACGACCGATAAGCGGCAGAAGCGGATATGCAGTTGCCGAACGCCACCGCCGCTTGGATCCTCTGCGGATGAGTTTCTCTTCGGTCCACATCCGGTACGGCACGACAGACGACGCGGAAGCTGTGTGCGATCTCGCGGGTCAGCTGGCGCAGTCGTTCACGTTCTCGAAAGCCCGGTTCCACGACAGCTACGCAGCAGTGCTGTCGACCGATGACGCCTGTCTCCTGGTCGCTGCCGACAGCGATGGCGTACTCGGCTATCTGCTGGGATTCAATCACCGTACGTTCTACGCGAATGGTCCGGTGGCCTGGGTTGAGGAGATCCTGGTACGCGCACAGGCGCGGGGCCGCGGCATCGGCCGTGCTCTGATGCAGGCGTTGGAACGTTGGGCGGCACAGCGGAACTGCGCCCTTTCCGCCCTGGCGACCCGACGCGCGGCGCCGTTCTACCTGGCTTTGGGGTATGAGGAATCGGCGACCTACCTTCGCAAGGTGCTGCCGACGCGAGAACTGCCCTGACCGTTCGGCTTCGACCAACGGCATCTGGTCGGCTGCCACGCGTTCGAGCCGGAGCGGGACCGATGCCGACCAGGCTCGCCGCCCCTCCTGCGCAGCAACCAACCCATCCCGGAAACGCGACTCGATCGCTTCTGCCGATGCGCGCTCGTCGGCAGGACAGTACGTTGGGTGTCAGGTTGTAGATGCCATGCGTGAGTTCGGCCCAGGGCACAGAACAGCAACGGCATCGCTTGTCCCGCGCCGGAAACCGCCGAATCAACCGAACATTGCACATCATGGGCATCGTCCAGCTCCGCAATCCCACCGACGGCCGCGTCTATTTCGACTCAAAAAAGGTGGCGGGCAAGACCTCGATGGAAGCGATGCGCGCCCTCGAACGACGCCTGTCGAACGTCGTCTACGCACGCATGCTCGCCGATCAGAAACGACGCGAGGCGGCCGGCCCGGGAGGGCACTCGGGGACGACTCTCAATCCAGCGTGACCGGCCTGACCCCGGACACCGGCCCTTCGGACAAGCCACAACCCGAACCTGCCACCGCTCAGCCTACGCCCGTCGCCACCGCCCCTTGACATAACGGGGAGCCATGAGCGGACGTTGGTGTGGGGTCGATGTGGTCAGGGTGCGGCGCCGGCAAGACATTCGGGATGTGGCGCTACCGGGCTGACGGCCGTAGCGGTGAGTTCGACCCGCTGCCCGCTGTGCGGGAGGCTTGCTGGAGCATCCGGCTGAGGCCGTCGAGGATGAGGTCGAGTCCGAACTCGAACTCGTCGGCGAAGGCGAACCCGGTCTTTGCCAGTTCGGTGACCACCTCGGCGAGGTAGGGGTAGTCCTCGAGTCCCGACGGCTTCCGGTCGACGACGGCTTTTTGCCGCCGCGCGGCTTCCGCCGGGATGTCGCCGGCGAGGGTCTTCTCCTGGAGGGCGAACCCGTAGACGTAGGCGTCCATCAGGTTGTACGCGTGCACGGCCATGCGGAAGGGAAAGCCCGCGTCACGGCGGAGGCACCGCATCATGGCGTTGTGGTGGTGCAGATTCGCCGGGCCTGGGGTACCTGTCTCCATCCGGCCGACCGCCCACGGATGACGGAGCAAAGCCAGCCGCATCGATGCCGCGCGGCGGTGCATGGCGGTCCGCCAGTCGACGTCGACGGGGACCTCGACCTCGGCGAAGACCAGGTCGACCATGCCGTCGAGGAGCTCGCGCTTGTCCGCCACGTGCTTGTAGAGCGCCATGGGCACGACGCCGAGCCGGTCCGCCAGCCTGCGCATGGTCAGCGCCTCGAAGCCGCCTTCATCCGCCAGTTCGACGGCGGCGCGCAGCACCTTGGCCCGGTTGAGCCGCTCCCGGCCTCCGGCCGCGGCGGTGTCCTGCATCGGGGTCCTCCAGCTCCTGAACGGGGGTCCGGTCTTGACAGGTGTACATCGTACGCCTAGCTTGGGCTCAGTAGAGGTGTACGTTGTACACCTCGGTCGAATCCCTCTCGGAGGAGCAAGGCATGAGTGCCACGCCAGGACCCGGCAAGACGACGCAGTTCTCCATGGCGCCCGGCGAACGGGGCCTTTCGCGGGCCGCCGGAATCGCTGCCGCGATCGCGGGGGCACTGTTCATCGCGGTCCAGGTCGGCCACCCGGCCATGGACGTCTCGCTGGTCACCACCACCGACTGGGCCGTGCGCGGCACGGCGAAGGCGCTCATGGCCGCGCTGGCGCTCGCCGGCATCACCGGCATGTACCTGCGTCAAGTCCGGCAGACGGGAATTCTCGGCTTCCTTGGCTACGTCTTGTTCGCCGCCGGCTACCTGCTGATGTTCAGCATCGAGGTGGTCGCCGCCGCCGTTCTGCCCGCGCTGGCACCCACGGCGCCCGGCTATGTCGCCGACGTCCTCGCCGTCGCCTTCGGCGGCACCGCAACCCATGACATCGGCGGCATGCAGACCGTCATCGCGGTCAGCTCCGTCGGTTATCTCGCGGGTGGATGCCTGTTCGGCATCGCGTTGTTCCGGGCGCGCGTCCTCGCCCGGTGGGCGTCGGCGCTGCTTGCCGCGGGCACCGTCGCCACGGTCGCGCTCGCGGTGCTCCCGGAGTCGTTCAACCGGCCGTTGGCCGTTCCGACCGGAGTAGCGTTGATCGGCTTGGGCATCTCGCTGTGGCGGGTCCGACCAGCCACGGGCAGCGACAACTCGGCGCCTCCCACTGTGGAACACGCCGCCGCGCGATGATCGTCGACGTCGGCGCCATCCGCACTGCGTGGCGGGGATGAGGCCGGATCCCGGCCCCATGACTCACGCTCGTCGGCAGTACCGGACATGCGGCCGCTCGTGGCAAACGACAATCAGTCGAGTCGTCGTTCTGGTCGGGAAAGATGCCGTACCGCCTGCGCCACACCTACGCCGTCCGGCTGCGCAAGGAACGGCTCGGGCTGCGCTCGGTCAAAGCTGCATCTCGATACTTCGCACGCAAGCGCCGGTGATCGCCACGCCGGCAGCACGGGGCCATGGACCTGGCGCGCCACCCTCGCCCCGCCGGAATCCGGTCGGCGTCCGCCGTGGTCACCGGCGAACCGCGCTCTCAAGGCGCGGGCACGGCACCGATCTGCTGCATCACGCCGAGGAGGTCGGGCTGACCCCGCTCCTTGATGATCTTTCCGTCTGCCAGGTAGTAGAAGTTCATAGCCTGGACCAAGATCTTCTTCCCGCTGGCCGGGATTCCGAAGAACTCACCCTGGTGCGTCCCGCGCATGGTGAACCGGGCGGCCACCGTGCCGCCCTCGGTGACGGTCTCTTCCAGAGTCCACCGGACATCCGGGAAGCCCGCGCGCATCATCGCGATCAGCTCCAGGTAGCCCTCGGGCCCCCGCAGCGGTTCCGGGTGGCTTGGCGCGTGAAACTCGGCATCCGGGGCGATGACCTCGCGGGCAAGATCCTCGTCAGCCGAGTTGATGAACTCGACGAAGCGACTCATCACGGATTCGGTGGATTGCGGCGACATGTCCGTCCGCCTCTCTTCTTGCACTTCCTCGCCACGAGCGAGCGGAGGGCCCACTGTACATCGATTCGATGCACACCTCGAATCGATGTACAGTGGGACCATGGAGCCATGCTTGACCTAGCGATACTGGGCTTCCTGGCCGAGCGGCCTTTGCCCGGACATGAACTGCGCCGCCGCGTCTCGGAGCTGATGGGCTACACCCGGCCGATGAGCGACGGTAGCCTGTACCCGGCGATCAAGCGTCTTGCCGCGGCGGGCCTGCTGGAGCGGCGCGCGGACCCCGCGGGAGGTGCGGCCCGCTACATACTGAACATCACCGCCGCCGGACGCGCCGACCTGCTCAAGCGGCTTCGCACGCCGGCTGACCACGAGATCAGCGACTTCACGCGGTTCTTCACGGTCTTGGCGTTCCTGTCCCTCCTGCCGGACGTCGAGGAACAGCACGCGGTGCTGCGACGGCGATTGGAGTTTCTGGAGGCACCGGCGAGCTTCTTCTACGAGGGCGACCGGCCGCTGCGCGCCAAGGACATGGCCGATCCCTACCGGCGCGGCATGCTGCTGACCGCCCGTGCCATCAACCGCGCCGAACGCACTTGGTTGCACCAGGTTCTGGACGGTGACCAGCCGGCCGCCACGCGCGCCGAGGCCGATCCCCCTACGCACGAAAACCCGTCAGCTGATCAACCCCGAAGGTAGCCGCCCATGCTTGCGTCCTGGTACGACCGCCAAGGCCCCGCCGCCGACGTGCTGCGTGTCGGCGAACTGCCCGACCCCACCCCCGGCCCAGGCGAGGTCCGCGTTCGCGTCACCGTCTCCGGGGTCAATCCCGGCGACACGAAGAAGCGGCGCGGATGGCTCGGCTCGTCGATGCCCTTCCCACGGGTGATCCCGCACAGCGACGCCGCCGGGGTGGTCGACGCCGTGGGCGAGGGGGTGGACGAGCGCCGCGTCGGACGGCGGGTGTGGACGTACGGCGCCCAGTCGTACCGGCCCTTCGGCACGGCCGCCCAGTACACCGTCGTGCCCGCCGGTCTTGCGGTCCCGCTGCCCGGCCACCTCAGCGACGAGCTCGGCGCAGCCCTGGGCATCCCTGGCATCACCGCCCACCGCGCCGTGTTCGCCGACGGCCCGGTGGAGGGCAAGCTCGTGCTGGTGCACGGCGTCCTGGGCGGGGTCGGCTCCCTGGCCGCTCAGCTCGCTTGCTGGGGCGGGGCGAGGGTGCTCGGCACGGTCCGGCGCAGCGCGGACCTCGCACAGGTCGACCCGGCCGTCGTGTCCCAAGCCGTGGCGCTGGACCAGCAGGACCCGGCGGCGGCCATCCGCGCGTACGCTCCCGAGGGCGTGCACCGGGTCGTCGAGGTCTCCCTGTCCGACAACGCCGACTTGGACAATGCCGTCGTCGCGAACGGCGCGGTCATCGCCGCCTACGCGACAAGGGCGGACAGGACCGAGATTCCCTTCTGGAACTTGCTGTTCAACAACGTCGTCCTGCGCCTGGTCGGCAGCGATGACTTCCCCGAAGAGGCGAAACGCCAGGCAGCGCGCGATCTGACCGCCGCGGCCGCCGCGGGCGCCCTGACCGTCGAGGTCGGCGACCGCTACGAGCTGGCGGACATCGCCAAGGCCCACGACCGCGTCGACACCGGCAGCCGCGGCCGTGTCCTGATCGCCCTCCCCCAATGACCCCACCCCGTCGTCGCCACGGCCCGCGGGCGCGCCCCTGATCAGCCGAGCGGGGCCCAGGGGCGCGACGTTCTCCCCGAACCGGCGACCTGAGGGGGAGGGAACCCGTCCTGGCGGGGGAAGTACCGCAGCGCCCGGGACGTCAGGGTTGCCGGTATGGATACCACTGATCTCGGCCCTTCCACGAGGATGCGGCTTCCGGCGACGGCAGCCGCCGGGGCGAGCTTCGCGTTGAGCGTGCTGGGTGTGTACTGGCTGGTGTGGGACGTACCGAATCCGCTGGACCGTCCCGACCGGAAATTCAGCTCGGCCCTGTCGGCCTACCCGGACGGCTTGGCCAACGGAATCTTCGCCGGCTGCGCCGTCATCGCACTGGCCGGAGCGCTGTGGCTGCTGGCAAGCCGCCGGGCGACGGCCGCGGTGGCCGGTGCGTCGATCGTCGCGTTGTTGGTGCTCATGGACGGCTCCGGCCTGATCCTCGCCGGCTGCCTCCCGGCCATCGTGATCGGTTCGGTCCTAGGGTTCGACGAGGTGAATCTGTCGGTCCTGCTGTCCCCGGGCCTGGCGCTGCAGGTGACCCTCCTGTTCACCGTGGCCGCGTTCGGAACGGTCGTCGCCCGGCGGCTGCGCCTCAGGCTCGGCGACGCCGGACGGACCCCTACGTCGGCCGATCGGGCGCAGCGGCTTGCCCGGGCGAAGGCGCGGACCCGGTTCTGGACGAAGATCGCGATGGAGGCACCAGCGCTCTACGCGCTCACCCGCGTGCTGATGTTCTTTTGCGTGCCGGGGTTCGACATGTTCGGCTTCGGCGAACCGATCCTGTGGGCGGGTCTGGGGCTGGCCGTGTCGGCCGCCGCGGGCGCCTGGCTGACCAGTGGACTGATCCGGCCCTGGGGCGAAACATTCCCCCGTTGGATTCCCGTCTTGCGCGGCAGGCGCGTTCCCATCCGGCTGGCGGTGGTGCCGGGCCTGGTGGTCGCGGTGATGGTGGCGACCACCTCCAAGGGCCTCTTGCTGACGTTCGCCACGGGTGACCCGGTCCTCGCCGCGGTGACCGATTGGCCGCTGGTCGTGCTGCCGATGCTGCTGTGGCCCTTGTGGGCCTTCGCCTTGGCGATGGCCGCGGCCGGGTACGGCATCCGCCGACGGCTGACCGAGGCGGAACCGACAGCGGTCAGCCACAGCAGTGGCCCGGAATCGCTGACATGACGCCGGTGGACCGCTTTCCGAAGCCCCCTTCGTAGGGCAGGGTCTCGGCAAAAGTCGCTTCCTGCCGCGTCCGGGCAGCCTCTCCCTCGGCTTGGTGTCGCGAATGACCAAGGCCGGGCAGTTAGCTGCGGCAGCGAGCTGTCAAAGCTGCCCGATTGGCCCGGTTACAGGTGCTCGCGAACGGCCGTGAATGGCACATTGAGGGACATAGAGTCCCTCAATGGGCCATTCACGGCCGTTCCGTTGACCGCTTGCGCGGCAGAGGAATCCTTAACTACCCGGCCTTGCCCGAATGAGTCATTCGGGACCAAGAAGCCCCTCGCGGCCACCCCCTCGGCAAGAGACTTTGCCGGAACCCTGCCTTCGCAGGGGAGGGCCATGGCTGAGCTTGCCCAAGGTTAATACGGTTCCGTATAGTACGGGATCGTGAAGAACGGATCCGTACTACTTGAGTTGCAGCGCGCCACCCATGCGACACTCCAGCTGCTCACGACGGAACTCGTCGACCTCGACCTGACCGCGTCGGAGATCAACGCGCTGGGCAACCTGGCGGACGGTATCGGCCGGACGGTGTCCGAACTGGGGGCCGCCGTGGGGACCCGGCCCGCGACGTTGACCGGCATCCTCGACCGCCTGGAACGCCGCGGCCTGATCACCCGCGGCGCCCGGCCGGGCGACCGCCGTGCGGTGCTCATCGAACTCACGGCGGAGGGGAAGCAGACCGCCGCACTGATCCGCCGTACCCTCGGCAAGCTGGAGAAACGCGCTCTCGCCGGCCTTTCGGCGGATGCCGTCCACGGGGCTCGCGCAGTACTGCGGGCCTTGACGGAGGCGGGCCGATGAGTCTCGCCGACGACGTGTTCGACGCCTTGATGGCCGAAGTCATGGCCCATGCGGACCGGTTCGGCCATCGCCAGCACATCCACCTGACCTGGCTTGCGGTGCGCCGATACGGTACCGGCACCGCGACCGCGATGATCAGCAGCGGCATCCAACGGACGGCGCGATATGCCGGCGCGCCGCAGAAGTACAACGCGACAGTCAGCCGGGCCTGGGTCGAACTCGTCGGCTACCACGTTGCCTCCAGCGACGAAGACGACTTCGCCGCCTTCGCGGATCGTTACCCCGCGCTGTTGGACAAACGTCTACTCGCTCATCACTACCGAGCATCGACGCTGGCGACGGCCGAGGCGAGGTCCGGCTGGGTAGCGCCCGACCTCAAGCCGTTGCCGGGCACCGACGAAGCTGTCGCCTAGCCGGCTCACGACGTCCGCAGCGCGTCGCGCAGTGTCCTGGCGACGTGCGCCATCAGCGCCTCCGCGCCGGGCTGCACGGCGGCGGGCACGCGGGACTCGGTGAGGGCGGCGACGACGAACGCCTGCCCGTCGGCGTGTTCGACCACGCCCACCTCGTGCCGCAGGTTGAGCAGGGTGCCGGTCTTGGACGACCACCGCGACGAGTCGGACATGAAGTCCGGTGCCAGCCGGTGCCGGACGATGTTGTCGCCCATCAGCTCGCGCACCCGGGCCGCGACGGTCGGTTCGATGGTCGTCGGCCGCCACAGGGAGTGCAGCAGGTCCGCGAACGCGCGGGCGGACCCGGCGTTCGCGCGGCTGACGTCGAGCTGGGGCACGGGGTGGCCGTGGCCCGCCGTCCCGGCGGTGATGGCCAGGGAGTGGGCGAGGTGGGCCTCGGCCCGCGGGAACCGCTCGGCCGGGGTGTCGACCAGGTCCGCCATGAGGTGGCGGACGGCGATGCCGTCGTGGCCGAGCCGCCGCAGCTCGGCGGTGACCGCGGCGGGCGGGGTGAGCGCGAACAGGGCGTCGGCCGCGACGTTGTCGCTCATCGAAGTGCTGAGGTAGAGCAAATCCTCCAGAGCGATCATGGCGGGGTGGCGGAACTTGCTCAGGCCGATCGGGCCGGGGATCGTGCTGCGGCCGGGCGACACGGAAATCGGCGTGGCCGGGTCCAGCTCGCCGCGCCCCACGCGTTCCAGGGTGGCGACCGCGAGCGGCACCTTCACCAGTGACGCGGCCGGGTACTCGACGTCGGCGTCGATGCCCACCTCGTCGCCGGTGTCGAGGTCGCGGACGAGGAACGAGCCACGCAGGCCGGCTTCGTGGAGGGCCTGCCGGGCGTCGCCGAGCACCTTGGTCATGCCCATCGCGGTTCCCCGTCCGGCACGCCGAGGCAGCGCCCGAGCAGCGCGGGCGGCAGCGACCGGACGCGCCTGCTGTCGTCCCGGGACCGGGCCGTGACGTCGTAGCCGCGCGCCGCGGCCAGCTCGCCGACCGGCCGCCAGTGCAGCCCGAGTTCGTCGGCCTGGCCGCGCGAGCTGAGCAGCAGGTCGGTCGAGGTCAGCACCTCGGCCGTCGCCGCGACCAGCGAGCTCGTCACGACGACCTGGGCGGGTTGCAGCCCCACGGCGTGCCCGAGCCGCCGGATGCGGTCCCCGACGTGGGGCACGTCGTCCTCGGCTTGGATCAGCACTCGGCGTCGGCGGGTGTCCCGCTCGGCGCGGCCCGCGCGCAGCGTCTCCACGTAGATCGCCGACGCGTCGCCGGGATCGGCGTGGCCGGCGAGACCCAACGGCACCCGCCACGCGCCGTCGTCAGGTGGCACGGCGATGACGGCCGCACGCACCTCCTGCGTGCGGGCGAGTTCGGCGCGCCGGTCCGGTCCGGCCGGGCGCGGATCGAGGTTCAGCTCGTGCGCCCTGGCCTCGGCGACGAGCCGGGCGAGCGGGCGGGCACCGCAGACCTCCGGCACCGCCAGCCGGAAGGGATGCTGCCTGGCCTGTTCGGCGTCGTGCTCCATCGCCTCGGCCAGTTCGACGAGCCGCCGCGCCGACGGCAGCATCTCCTGGCCGAACGGGGTCAGCGCGACGCTCCGCGAGGACCGGATGAGGAGCTGGGCGCCGAAGTGTCGCTCCAAGGCCGCGATGCGCCGGCTCGCGACGGACTGGGGAATGCGGGCCGCCGCCGCGCCGACCGTGAAGCTGCCGCGCCCGCTCACGGCGACGAAGGCCCGGCAAGCCGCTATGACGTCCATGTGACCACCGTATATGCCGAACCAGCATCAATGCGGCGGTTTCCGTCTTGGACGGCATTCGATCTTCCTGCGACGCTGGGTGCCACCGGTAACCGATCATCGGAGGGACGATGTCCACGGCTCCTCGCCGCACTCTGCTCAAGGCGTTCGCGCTGCTGCCGCTGGCGGGGTGCGCCGCCACGGCGCCCGCCGCCACGGCGCCGAACACCAGCACGTCACCCGCGTCCACCCGGCCGCCCGAGCTGAACGACCACCTGCTCGACCTCGAGCGGAAGTTCGACGCACGCCTGGGTGTCTACGCCGTCGCCACCGGCTCCGGGACGACCATCACCCATCGGGCGGACGAGCGGTTCGCGTTCTGCTCGGCGTTCAAGGGGCTGGCGACGGCGGCCGTCCTGTTCCGCAACCCCATGGCGCACCTGGACACCGTCGTCACCTACACCGAAGCCGATCTGATGAAGAGCTCCGCCGTCACCCGGAAGCACGTGGCCACCGGCATGACGATCCGCGACCTGTGCGACGCGGCGGTCCGCTTCAGCGACGGCACCGCGGGCAACCTGCTGCTCCGCGACCTCGGCGGCCCGGCCGGGCTGACGGCGTACCTGCGCGGCCTCGGCGACTACGTCACCCGGATGGACCGGATCGAGCCCGTCATCACGGAGGCCACGCCCGGCGACCCGCGTGACACGACCACACCGCGGGCGATCGGCACGGACTACCAGCAACTCGTGCTGGGGAACGTCCTGCCGGCCGACAAGCGCGACTTCCTCCGCGACCTGATGGAGCGCACTGTCGCCGGGGCCAAGCGAATCCGGGCCGGCATACCGCAGGGGTGGCGCGTGGCGAACAAGACTGGCACCGGGGAGTACGGCACGCTCAACGACATCGGCGTCGTGTGGCCCCCGAACTCCGCACCGCTGGCCGTCTCGATCATGTCGAGCAAGTCCACCACCGACGCGAAG
The DNA here is from genome assembly GCF_040682715.1 of Amycolatopsis sp. NPDC051128. NCBI lineage: Bacteria > Bacillati > Actinomycetota > Actinomycetes > Pseudonocardiales > Pseudonocardiaceae > Amycolatopsis > Amycolatopsis sp. NPDC051128. The sequence continues at coordinate 42,847 of NZ_JBFBBN010000029.1, forward strand.
TACGACGAAGCCCTCATCGCCGAGGCCGCCGCCTACGTCGTGGACACCCTCACCTGACCACAAAGGAGGGTGAGGAGGCGGAAGAGCTGAACAGAGGACCTGGTCGCACGCGCGCCCTCGGCCGCAGTTGAGCCGTACCAGGACTGGCAGCGCTGTGAGAACAGCCACCGTGTCGGGAACCAGCCGCTGTGGGTACGCCTAACGGAACGCAGGGCGAAGGGAGGTACGAGTGTCCGAGGGGTGGGGACGGCTGGTGTCCGCAGTGGTCGTCGCGGCGTTGGCGTTCGGGGTTTTCCTCGTCGCCGAGCACCTCTTCCGCCGGGTGGTCCGGCGGCTGGGGCGGCGTTCCGCGATCCTGGCCGCGTTGACCGTGCACGCCCACCGGCCGCTTCTGTGGTTCGCCGCGGTGGTCGCGTTGCGCAGCGCCTGCACCTTCGGCCTCCCGGACGGGCCGTGGCGGGAGCCGGTGAGCCACGGGCTGGGGCTGGCGTTGATCGGGGTCGGGGCGTGGCTCGTCGCCGGGACCCTGACGTCCATCGAGCAGGCCGCGTTGTCGCGGCTGCGGGTCGACGTCCCGGACAACCGGCACGCCCGCCGGCTGCAGACGCAGGTCACCCTGGTCCGCAGGATCACCATCGCCGGCGTCGCGCTGATCGCGTTCGGGGCGATGTTGATGACCTTCCCGATGGCGCGGGCCGCGGGCACCAGCTTGCTCGCCTCGGCCGGGGTCGTCGGCGCGGTGGCCGCGCTGGCCGCCCAATCCTTGCTCGGCAACGTGTTCGCCGGGATGCAGATCGCGTTCAGCGACGCGATCCGGCTCGACGACGTCGTGATCGTGGAGAACGAGTGGGGCCGCATCGAGGACATCACGTTGACCTACCTGGTGATCCACCTGTGGGACGACCGCCGGCTCGTGATGCCCACTTCGTACTTCATGTCCCAGCCGTTCGAAAACTGGACCCGCCGGGAAGCGGCGCTTCTCGGCACGGTGGAGCTGGATCTGGACTGGTCGGTGCCGGTGGAGGAAATGCGCGAGGAACTGCGCCGGATCCTGGGTGACACCGACCTCTGGGACGGCCGGGTCAGCGTGCTGCAGGTGACCGACGCGCTGAACACCCTGATCCGGGTGCGTGCGCTGGTGAGCGCGGCCGACGCGCCGACGTTGTTCGACCTGCGCTGCCTGGTGCGCGAACAGCTCGTGCGGTGGGTCCGCCGGGCACATCCGTACGCGTTGCCCCGCCTGCGCACGGAACAACTGCACGCGCCCCCGGTCCCGAAGTCCGCGGACCACGCCCCCGGCCAGGACGCCCGCCTCTTCGGCGACAGCGTCGACGGCCGGACCCGGGAACGCACCTTCAACGGCCGGTGACGGATCCGAGAAACACGCCCTAGTCCCGGCTGTCACCATTCCAGGACAGCGACACCCGTCTGCTCACTTGAGGATCGGCCGGCGTGTCGGCATCCTGGTTCCATGCCGCTTCCCTGTCACTGCGCACATTCGGCAAGAACGGGCTCACCCTCGCCGCCGCCACCGTGACCGCCTTCGCAAGCCTGGCGGTGACGGGGCCGTCCACGAGCGCCGCCACCCCGCTCGCCGACTGCACTGCGATGCTGAATCCCCAGTACTGGAGCTGGACAGCGCAGTGCACGGCACCCCACACCGTCTCGGTCCGGACGGATCGCCGGTGGTACTGGCTCGGCTACCCGGGCGTCACCTACGACACGTCGACGACCTTCAGCCGTCAGGTCGTCCCAGGAACCCCTTGGAACGAACGAGTCTTCTCCCTCCCGGAGCAGATCACCACCCAGCTCTGCATGACCGCCTACCAGGACTCGACGCTGCCGATCGCACCCCGCACCTGTTATTTCCGGGCGTAGCGGGCCGGGTCGGCGCCCGCCGAGGCAGAACGCCTGTCTTCGTTGCGCGGCAGGAAAAGACGGCCGGCCGACGGGTTCGGAGATACCACGTCGGCCGGCCGCCTCGCCACGTTCGGTTCGTTATTCGCCGGGAGGCGGGCCGGGAGGGCCTGCCGGCGCCTTGCGGGGCATCAGGGCGACGATCGGGATACTGAGGGCAGTGACGGCCAGGACGACGATCAAGGTGATTTCCATCGCCTCGGCCATTCCGGACGTCGCGGCCCCGAAGAAGACCGACGTGACCGCGGCCGAACCGATCGCCGAAGCGAGTTGCTGGATCGAGCTCAGCGAGCCGCTGGCGCTGCCGGCTTCTTCGGGCTTCGCGTCGCCGAGAGCGACGGTCGGGATCGTGGCGAAGCTGAAGCCGATACCGACGCCGACGACGAACAACGCCGGGGCCAGTGCCCAAAGGCTGACGTCCGTCCCGTAGCCCTCGACGAGGGCCAAGACCCACCCGCAACCGACGAGGGCGAGGGTCAGGCCGATGAAGACGAGCCGACGCCCGAGTTTCGCGACCAGACCACCCATGGCGGTGAACCCGGCGGCGATGAGCCCCAGGGTGAGCGGCACCAGGCCGAGCGAAGTGTCGCGCGCATTGGCGTGCAGCCCTGCCTGCAGGAACAGCGACAGCACGAAGATCAGGCCGGTGCCGGCGGCGAAGGCGACCAGGCCGACGAGCATGCCGGACGTGAAGCCCCGGTTCTTCATCAGCGAAGGCATGATGAGCGGGTCGGCCGCGGTGCGCTGGCGGTAGGCGAAGGCGACGAAGAACAGGACGCCGACGACGAGCGAGACGATGGCGATCGCTCCCCAGCCGTTGGTCGAACCCTCGATCAGGCCGTACAGCAGCCCGAGCATGGTCACCGAAAGCAGACCGGAGCCCCAGCCGTCGACGACGGTGGACCGGTCGCCCTCGTCGCGCGGCAGCACCTTGACGGCCACGATCAGCCCGATGACGCCGAGGACGAGGTTCAGCAGGAAGATCGGGCGCCAGGTGAGACCGAAGATGTCGGCGCTGATGATGAATCCGGCCAGAACCGGGCCGGCCACACTGGAAATACCGAGAACCGGGCCGAACAGACCGAACGCCTTGCCGAGCATTTCACGATCGAAATTCTTCGTCATGATGGCCATTCCCTGCGGAATGAGCAGTGCTCCGAACGCTCCTTGAGCGACGCGGGCCACGATGAGCAAAGCCGGGTCAGGCGAGAACCCGGCGACGGCCGAGGCCAGGGTGAACCCGGCTACGCCGATCAGGAAGAGCTTGCGCTGGCCGAACTTGTCACCCAGCCGTCCGCCGACCACGAGCAGGACACCCATGGCGAGCATGTATGCCGGTCCCAGCCACTTGATCAGGCTCTCCCCGCCGCCGAGCTCGGCGGCGATGGTGGGAGCGGCGATGTTCGTGACTGTTGCATCGATCACGTCGAGAGCGTCGGCAAGCAGCACCACCCCCAGGATCGCCCACATCGAGCGACTGGAGCGGTGTGTGGTGACCGCACCCGGCTCCTTCACGGTAGTCATGAGCAACGTCCTTCTCGGCTCCGTCGGGGCGCCCCTTTTGGGCGACCTCTCATCCCTGCTACGAACACCCCTGGCCCGATCCGACACCGCATTCGGAACAATTTCCGGAACGTCAGGTGTGAGTCCTCGAGCAGGGCAGGTGTTCATCGTTCCGAAGAGGGCCGGGCACTGCACCTTCGAAAGTGCGGAAAGTCCACGCACCGCGCTCACCGGACAGCAGGGTGTAGCCGAATCCGGCAAAAGCGGTGGGATTCCCGGCTACCTCAGCTGATCGCGGCGGCGGGTCAGATAGGCGGTCTCGGCGGTGTTGCCCGCCAGGTCGATGGCCCGGTCGTAGGCCGCGCGCGCCTGCTGGTCCTGGCCGGTCCGGCGCAGGAGTTCGGCGCGGGTGGCGTGGTAGGCGTGGTAGCCGGCCAGCGTGTTCTCGAGCCGGTTGACGACCGCCAGTGCCACGTTCGGGCCGTCGAGCTCCGCGACCGCGATCGCCCGGTTGAGGGCGACCATCGGCGAAGGGTCGACGCGGGCGAGCTGGTCGTAGAGGGCGACGACCTGCGTCCAGTCGGTGTCGCGGACGTCGCGGACGGAGGTGTGCACGGCGTTGATCGCGGCGAGGATCTGGTAGCGACCCGGAGCGACCCCGGCGGCGGCCGCGGCGAGCCGCTCGCGCACCAGCCGATGCCCCTCGTCGATCAGCGTCGCGTCCCACGCCCCACGGTCCTGCTCGGCCAGGGGAACCAGTTCACCGCCGGCCGAGACCCGGGCCGGGCGGCGCGCCTCGATGAGCAGCATCAGCGCCAGCAGCCCGGCCACTTCGCCGTCGTCCGGCAGGAGGACACGGATCAGGCGGGTGAGCCGGATCGCCTCGGCGGTCAGCTCGTGGCGCACCGGGCCGGTGTCGGGGCCGGTCGCCAGGTAGCCCTCGTTGAACACGAGGAACAGGACGGCGAGCACGCCGGAGACGCGGGCCGGGAGGTCCTCGGCGGACGGCACCCGGTAGGGAATGCGAGCCGCCTTGATCTTCGCCTTCGCGCGGGTGATGCGCTGCCCCATGGCGCTTTCGGCCACCAGGAAGGCCCGGGCGATCTCGGGCATGGTCAGGCCGCCGACCATGCGCAACGTCAGCGCCAGGCGGGCTTCCATCGCCAGCGCCGGGTGACAGCAGGTGAAGATCAGCCGGAGCCGGTCGTCGTCGATGGCGCCGGGCGGCTCGGGCGGGCTGTCGTCGAGCACCATCCGAGCCTCCTGCTGCTTGCCGTCGCGCTTCTCCTCACGCCGGAGCCGGTCGATGGCCTTGCGGTTGGCGGTGGTGGTCAGCCAGCCGCCGGGGTTGGGGGGCACGCCGTCGGCCGGCCACCGCTCGACGGCGGTCGCGAAGGCCTCGGCGGCCGCCTCCTCGGCGATGTCGAGGTCACCGAAGCGCCTGGTCAGGGCGGCGACCACGCGGGCCCATTCCTCGCGGTGGGCCCGGGTGACGGCCTCGCGGACGTCGGCCACGCTCACTCCGCCAGGAATGGCCGCACCTCGACCTTCCGGTTGCAGGCCTTCGACCCCTCGGCGGCGAGCTCGAGCGCGACATCGAGGTCGGGTGCCTCGATGATCCAGAAGCCGGCGAGGTACTCCTTCGACTCCAGGAACGGACCGTCGGTGATCACGGCTTCCTTGCCCCGGTTGTCGATGACGGTGGCGTTGACCGGTGCCCCGAGCCCACCGGCGAAGACCCAGTTCCCGTCGGCCTGGAGCCGATCGTTGAACACGTCGATCGCAGCCTGCTCGTCCAGGTCGGCAAGGCCGGTCTCGTCGTGGACCACGGAAAGCAGGTACTGCATCCGAAGCAACTCCTCTGGGGTCAGGACAGCGTGGTGAAGGTCGAGCGCGAAATCCGGACCGGGCCAGAATGCCACTGCCGGGCGCCGGGCCGGGTGCCGGGCCGGTAGCTCAGCGCGCCTTGTTCGCGCAGGCGATGCAGATCCGTGTCGCCGGGAGAGCGACGAGACGGCCTTCCGCGATCGGCCCGCCGCAGCGTTCGCACACCTCGTAGACGCCCGCGCGCACCCGCTCGGCGGCGCGGCCGAGATCCGCGAGGTCGTCCTGGGCCTGCCGCAGCAGCGCCTGCACCTGCGCCCGCTCGAACGCGATCGTGGCGCCTTCCGGGTCGTGCTCGTCGTCGTTGCTGGTGAACTCCGACGCTGCCACGATCCCGTCCCGCTGCCGCGCGAGCGCCCCGGCCAGGCTCGCGGTCTCGGCCCGGGCCCGCGCGATCAGCTCCATCGCGGCACGGTCGTCCATGCGCGAAGTCTCTCACCACCCGCGCCGGGGCGGGGCCACACGGTTCAGGGCAGGCCGACGAACGGTGCCGGTGGCGCTGGGCACCACCGGCACGAGGCCATCACCTCGCCATCGCGAAACCGGGGTGCGGCGGCTGGTTGTAGGCGGTGTTCTGCCAGGCGACGGCTTCGCGGTACTGCCGGTCCTGCATCAGCGAAACGTGCGAGATGCTGGTGGAGTCCGTGGTCGAGAAGATCCGCAGCGCCCGGTTGTCCGAGGTCGCCCAGATGACCTCCTCGCGCCAGTCGCCGAACAGGTCCGCCTGCAACGCCGGCGTGTTCTTGGTGCCGTTGTTCGCGTGCACGCCCGACGCGGTCAGCAGCCGGGTGTCCCCGCCGGTGCCGTACTTGTCGATGTGGGTGGCGTCCAGCAGCTCGCGCTGGGCGTCGCCGTCCCAGTAGATGACGAAGTTCGTCGAGGACGGCTTGCGCCCGATGTTCTGGCCGCTGGTGTTCAGCAGCCCGGACACCGCGGACGACCACGACTCGGCGCCGGGGCTGCCGGCGTAGATGTCGTCCGAGACCCCGCGTCCGTTGTCGCAGTTGCAGGAGGCGTTCTGCCAGATGATCTGCCCGGTCTTCGCGTCGGCCATCCAGGCGGCCGGCTTGGACTTGTCTTCGTCCACTTTGAACTCTTCCAGGCCCGGGCGGCTCGGGATCAGGTCGCCGACGTGCATGGCGTCGCCGTGACCGTTGCGCGTGTTCCACAGCGGCCGGCCGGTGTCGTCGATGGCCATGGCGCCGAAGACGATCTCGTCCCGGCCGTCACCGTCCGCGTCCGCGATCGCCAGCTGGTGGTTGCCCTGTCCGGCGTACTGCGAGCCGGCCGAGTTCGAGTCGAACTTCCACCGCTCGGTCAGCGCGCCGTTCCGGAAGTCCCAGGCCGCGATCACCGTCCGCGTGTAGTAGCCACGGCTCATGATCAGGCTCGGCCGCGACCCGTCCAGGTACGCCGTCCCGGCCAGGAACCGGTCCACCCGGTTGCCGTAGTTGTCACCCCACGAAGACACCGTGCCGCGCGGCGGGTCGTAGTTCACCGTGGACATCGCCGCCCCGGTCTGCCCGTTGAACATGGTCAGGAACTCCGGGCCGGACAGGACGTAGCCGCTCGAGTTGCGGTAGTCCGCGCTCGCACTGCCGATGACCTGGCCGGTGCCCGACCGGGTGCCGTCCGCGGTCTTCATCGCGACCTCGGCCTTGCCGTCGCCGTCGTAGTCGAAGACCTGGAACTGCGTGTAGTGCGCGCCCGCGCGGATGTTGCGCCCCAGGTCGATCCGCCACAGCCGGGTGCCGTCCAGCTTGTAGGCGTCGACGTAGGCGTCACCGGTGTAGCCGGACTGCGAATTGTCCTTGGCGTTGCTCGGATCCCACTTCAGCACGATCTCGTACTGGCCGTCACCGTCCAGGTCGCCGGCACTGGCGTCGTTCGCGCTGTAGGTGTAGCTCTCACCGGACGGGGTCGTCCCGCCCGGCGGGAGCTGGATCGGGATGTCCCGGGTACTCGCGGCGGCTCCCTGGACGCTGTCGAGCGTCAGCGAATCCTCCGCGGCGAAAGCGGACATCCTCTCCACACCGCCGACCACCGCGCGCACGGTGTACCGGGCACCCGCCGGCGCACCCACGTCCAGGAAGCCGGTCGGCCCGCTGAGCGGAGCCGACGTCACCTTGGCGCCGTCGCGGTAGACGGTGAACGTCACCCCGGCCGGATCGTCGGCGAGCAACCGCCAGCCGACCCGGTTGCCCTGTGCGGTGTGGACGCTGACCACCCCGCGGTCGAGTTTGTCGATCTGGGGGCCGCTCGCCCGCGGAACGGCTGTCGCTCCCGCCGGGCCCGCGTGCGCCACGGTGGTCACCGCGGCCGCGAAGGCCACCGCGAACGCCACGGCTCGCGACTTCGTGCTGATCGGCATGGTCCGCCTCGTTTCTGTTCGGGGGGAAGGTTCAGCGCAGGAAGCTCACCAGTGACAGGTTCAGCTCGCGGATGCTCTGCACGACGAGGTTCGACATCTGGGTCGCGCCGTAGGTCGAGAAGTGCGTGTTGTCGGTGACGCCGTCGCTCGCCTGGGTGAGGTAGATCTTCTGCGACGCCGACGGGCCGAGGGACTCCACCAGGGTCCTGCTCTTGGCCGTCAGGTCGATCACCGGCACGTTCGCGCTCTTGCCGAGCGCCCGGATCACCGCGGGCAGGTCCACGCCGACGCCGTTGACGTGCAACGCGGTCGAGGTCAGCTTGGTGCCGTTGAACAGCCGCCGCACCGGCGGGGTCACCAGCACCGGGATGCCGCCGCGCTCGCGCGCCCCGTCGACCAGCTTGGTGAGGTTGTCGCGGAACGCCGTCGCCGACGTCTGCTTGTCGTTGTGCCCGAACTGGATGAACACCAGGTCCTTGCTCTTGATCAGCGGCTTCATCCTCGGGAAGAGCGCGCTGTTGGCCAGGAAGCTCCCCGAGCTTTCGCCGGAGTCCGCGTAGTTCGCGACCACCGCGCCGCCGCGCACACTCGCGGGCAGGATCTGGCCCCAGCCGGTGTAGGGCGCCACCGGCTGGTCGCAGACGGTCGAGTCGCCCGCCAGGTACGCCACCAGCGGGGCGTTGGCCGCGGTGACGGTCAGCGAGCTGATCGCGGGCGCGCTGCCGCCGAAGGTGATGTCCAGGCCCGCGGTGCCGGTGCCGCCCTGGCCGGTGGGCTGGCCCTCCGGGTTGCGCACGTTGACCGTGACGGTGGTGGGAACGATCTGGCCCGCACCGGTCGAGACGGGTGCCAGGATCTGCCGGCGTGCTTCTGCCGACATCGACGTGCTCGCCGCTTTCGAGGAGCTGCCGAGCCCGACGGCGACGTCGTAGTTGCCCGGGGAGACGTCGAAGTGGCACTTGATCGGCGCGGTGCCCGTGCACTGTGCGGGCACCCGCGCGGCGGCCGATGCCGCCGGAACGGGAACCAGTGCGGCGGCGGCCACCGCGGCCATGAGGAGCGCGGTGCGTAGGTGCGGCATGAGTCCTCCTGTTCGATGATCTCCGAACTGGGAGCGCTCCCACCTCGGGTCGCACTCCGGCCTGGCGAATCACTCCGGTCCACCCGGTCAAGAAAGCGCTTACTTGAGCTCCGCGTCGCCGCGGCCCGGTGCCGGCCGGTGGGCCCGGTCAGGGGCTCCACCGGATGTTCGGGTGGAGCCGGCCGGTGCGGTCGAAGACGGCCTGGTTCTCCCAGCCGTTGCCGGAATGGGCGATGTCGGCCGGGTCCCAGCCGTTGCCGGGTACCGCGTACCACGTCGGTTCCCAGTAGAAGACGCCGATCGCGCCGGCGCCGCGGGCGGTGTTCTGCACCGCGGTGAAGTTCGCCGCCTGCCCGGCCGGGGTGGCCGGATACCCCGAGCACGGCTGCGATGCCGAGATGACGTTCGGCGTGCCGTCGTGGTTCGCCGTGGTGTAGGGGTACGCGGTTTCGGCGAGGACGACCGGCTTGCCGTAGCGGGACCGCATGTCGGAGACCACCCCGGCCATGTTCGCCATCGTGCCGTGCCAGTAGCAGTAGTAGGACAGGCCGGTGATGTCCCACTGGACGCCCTTCGCCCGGATGCCGTCGTAGAACCAGCGCGCATGCGCGTCGCTGTCGGCGTCGGCGGTGTGGATGATCACCTGGGTGGCGCCGTTGCACGCCTTGGTGGCGTTGTAGCCCGCCTTGAGCAGCAGGCCGAGGTTCGTGAAGTTGTTGTCGACGACTTTGCCGTCGTTCCACAGCATACCGACGTTGATCTCGTTGCCGATCTGCACGCTGTCGGGTGCCGTCCCCTGGGCCTTCAGCGCGGAGCAGACGTCGTAGGTGTAGTCGTAGACGTCGGTCTGGAGCGCGCCGATGCCGTGCGAAGCCCAGGCGGCGGGCTTGGTCTGCGTCCCGGGGTCGGCCCACGTGTCGGAGTAGTGGAAGTCGACCAGCAGCTTGAGGCCCTTGGCCTTCACCGTCTGCGCGTACCGCAGGATCTTGGCCTTGTTGTTGTATCCACTGCGCGGGTTGTTCCAGACGCGCAGGCGCACGTAGTTCACGCCGGCGCCCTTGAGGATGTCCAGCGGGTCCCCCGCGACGCCGTTCGCGTCGGAGTACTTCGCGCCGAGATCGAGCGCGCGTTGCGCGGTCGAGACGTCCGCGCCCAGCACGGTGAGCGTGTTCGCCGCCGAAGCGGCGGGTGCGGGGAGCACCGCGGAAAGGGTGACCGCCGCCAGGAACACGGCGGCCTTCGCGGTGCGGCCGGTGCGGTACACGGTCATTCGATCTCCCTTGATCGACGACGTGACAATCCGGGACAAGGGGTGCGGTGAACGCACCCGATCAGCTACGCACGACTGTAAACGCATGGAACCGCACCGGTGGGAAATTTTCAAGGTTGTTCGACAATTTCCCGTGAACGTGCACAGCCCAGCAAGATCCGCACCCCGGCCCTCAGGCCTCACGGGCCCGGCAAAGTCTCTTGACGACGGGTGGCCGGCGTCAGGCCGATTCGCGGACCACGAGCTCGGTCGGCAGGATCACCGTGGCCGGACCTTCCCCACCGATCTGGGCCAGCAGCCGACCCACCATCGTCTCACTGATCCGGTCCCACGGCTGCCGCATCGTGGTCAACGGCGGCCGCGCCGCGGATGCGACCGGAGAATCATCGAACCCACCGACAGCGACGTCGGCGGGCACCCGGCGACCCGTCCGCCCGATCGCGGTCAACGCACCATCGGCCATCAGATCCGAGGCGACGAACACCGCGTCCAGATCCGGGACCCGGGCAAGCAGCCGCTGCATACCCGCCTCCCCGCTCGCCCAGCTGTAGTCCCCCACCTCGACCAGCCGCTCATCGGGCGCGACGCCGTGCTCGGCCAGCACCTCACGATAACCGGCCAGCCGTTCCACCCCACCCGGCGAATCCTGCGGCCCCGCGATCGTCGCGATCCGCTCCCGCCCGGACTCCAGCAGGTACCGCACCATCTCCTTGGCACCTTCCCGGTCATCCGCGGCCACGTAGGACACCTTGCCACGCTGACCCAACGGCTTACCGCAGCACACGAACGGCAGCCCCGCCCGCCGCAGATGCCCGACCATCGGACTGCCACGATGAGAAGAAATCAGCAGCACCCCATCCACATGATGCGCCGACAAAAACGGCGTGATCCGACGACGCTCTGCCTCCGTGCCCGCCGTGATCACCACCAACGGGATATCGTGCGCCGCCAGCGCCTGAGTACAACCCCGCAACAGAGTGGTGAAGTTGGGATCCTCGAAAAACCGGTCCTGCGTTTCCGACAACAGGAACGCCACCGACCCCGCCCGCTGAGTCACCAAACTCCGCGCCGCCCGGTTCACCACATACCCCAGCTTGCGGATCGCCGCGTCGACCGCCTCCCGCGACGCCGGACTCACGTTGTGCCCACCCTGCAACACCCGCGAAACCGTGCCACGCGAAACACCCGCGTGCGCGGCCACGTCGTGGATGGTCGGCGGACGCTTGGCCTGCACCCGCCGTCGCCTGTGCGGCGTCGTCTCCGTCATCGACCCCTCATCCGCTGCTCGTGGTCACAACTTTACGGCTCCGGACAGAGGGTCGACGCGCCAGTGGCGGTGCGGGCCCGGGAACAACACGATCAGGGGGATGTTCGAAACGTCGAAAGTTCTTTTCTATCAGTCTCCCGCCAGTTACAGTTTCGGTGACTGGGAGCGCTCCCAGTCGTCCCTTCTGCGACGACGCTGCGAGGACTCATGAGATCGACGAAGCCGGTACGCGCCACAAACGGGCGCGAGGCCCATTCGATGTTCCCAGACGCGCACCCCGAACGGCTGCCCCGGAACACGGCCCGTGGGCGAGGCAAGACGGTCGCCGGTGGTCTGCTCGCCGCGACGGTCCTCGCGAGTGCCACCGCTCTCGCCGCGGGCGGCAGCGCGAGCGCCGCCTCCTCGCCGTTCTACGTCGACCCCGACACGGCCGCGGCCAAGTGGTTCGCCGCCAACCTCAGCGACCCCCGGCAGCCGATGATCCGGGACCGCATCGCCAACACGCCGCAGGGAAGGTGGTTCACCACCACCAACACCGGCACCGTGCGGGGCGAGGTCGATGCCTACGTCAGCGCCGCCGCGGCCGCGGGCAAGATCCCGATCATGGTCGTCTACGACATCCCGAACCGCGACTGCGGCGGGGCCAGTGCCGGCGGTGCCCCGTCCCACGAGGCCTACCGGGCGTGGATCGACCAGGTGTCCGCCGGCATCGCGGGCCGCCCGGCGGCGATCGTGCTCGAGCCCGACGTGCTCCCGCTGATGACGAACTGCCAGTCGGCCGACCAGCAGAACCAGACCAAGGCGTCGATCGCCTACGCCGGCAAGAAGCTGAAGTCCGGGTCGGCGCAGACGAAGGTGTACTTCGACATCGGTCACTCCGCGTGGCTGTCGCCCGGCGACGCCGCGGCGCGGCTGCGTGCCGCCGACATCTCCAACAGCGCCGACGGCATCTCCACCAACGTCTCCAACTACCGGGCGACCGGCGACGAGGTGGGCTTCGCCAAGGCGGTGCTGAACTCGCTGGGCGACTCGCGGCTCCGCGCGGTAATCGACACGAGCCGCAACGGCAACGGACCGCTCGGCAGCGAGTGGTGCGACCCGGCGGGCCGTGGCATCGGCACGGCCAGCACCGACGCCACGGGTGACGGGCAGATCGCCGCGTTCCTCTGGGTCAAGCCGCCGGGCGAGGCGGACGGCTGCATCGCCCCGGCGGGCCAGTTCGTCCCGCAACGGGCCTACGACCTGGCGGCCGCCGGTGTCTGGGTTCCGCCGACCACCCCTACCACGAATCCGACCGTCACCACGGCCCCGAGCACGCCGTTCCCCACGACCTCGACCACCCCGACGAGCACCGGCTCCTGCACGGTGACGCAGAAGGTGGGCAACGCGTGGCAGGGCGGCTACACCGCCGAGGTCGTCATCAAGAACCAGGGGACGCCCACCAACGGCTGGAAGCTCACGTTCTCCGCGCCGGGCGTCACGGTCAGCCAGGGCTGGAACGGCACCTGGACCGACACGGGTGACACCGTGCAGGTCACGGACGCGTCCTGGAACGGGAAGATCGGGACCGGCGGCTCGGTCACCATCGGCTACAACGCGAACTTCACCGGCGGCACCCCGCCGTTCAGCTCGCCCACCCTGAACGGGATTTCCTGCTCCTGAACGAAAACTCCCCGGATGATCGCCAGGGGCCCGGCAAAGGGTTCCTTGGTCGCGAATGACTCATTCGCGTGATCCGGCCCGGATCTCGCGTGATCAGAGCCGTAACTCGCGTGATTGAAGCCGTAACTCGCGAGTTACGTGCTCAATCACGCGAGTTACGTGCTCAATCACGCGAGATCCGGGTTACTGGCGGTAGGACTCGACTTCGGAGATCGGGCGGGCTTCGCGACACCAAGCCGAGCGGGGAAGCCGCCCGCGGCGGAAAGCGACTTTGCCGGAAACTCCGGATGATCGCGGGTCGCCGAACCACGCGACCCGCGATCATCCGGTCAGGCGGTTTCCCGCAGGACGAGCTGGGTGTCCAGCACCGCGCAGCGAGGTGCGGCCGAGCCACTGACCATCGCCAGCAACTCGGCGGTCATCCGGACACCCATCTCCTCGATCGGCTGGCGGACGGTGGTGAGAGGCGGATCCGTCCGGCGGCCGATCGGCAGGTCGTCGAACCCGATGACGGCCACGTCGCCGGGCACTCGCCTGCCCGCACGGTGCAGCGCGCGCATCGCACCGACCGCCATCATGTCGGAGGCGGCGAAGATGGCGTCGACCTGCGGTCGCCGGTCCAGCAGACGGGCGGTGGCGTGCTCGCCGGAGGCCTGGCCGAAGTCGCCGAACACCACCAGGCCGCGGTCGGCGCGGCCGGCACCCGCCACCGCCTGGCGGTAGCCGAGCAACCGGTCCAGGCCGGCGGTCATGTCCTGGGGTCCGGCGATGGTCGCCACGGTGCGCCGGCCCGCGTCGATCAGGCGCTGGGTGGCGCGCTGCGCGCCGCCGCGGTTGTCGACGTCGACGTACGAAACCCGGCCGGCTCCCCCTTCCTGGACCGGGCGCCCGCCGAACACCACCGGAATGCCCACCCAGTCCAGGTCGAGCGGGCGACGGCCGTGCATGCCGACGACCAGCGCGCCGTCGACGTGCCCGCCGTCGAGGTACCGCACCACCGGCGTCTGGTAGTTCTCCGTCGCGGGCACCGTGAGCAGGACGAGCTGCATGCCCGCCGCGGTCAGTTCCCGGCCGGCTACGGCGGCGATCCGCGCGAAGTAGGGATCGGCGAACAACCGCGGCACTTCTTCGCACACCACCAGCGCGATCGACCCGGTGCGCCCGCCGGACGTCGCCCTCGCCGCTCGTTGCCGGGCATAGCCCAGCGAGAGCATCGCGGACTCGACCTGCTTGCGCGTTTCCGGGCTCACTCCGGGGAAACCGTTGAGCACGCGCGACGCCGTGGCGATCGACACGCCGGCCGCCCGCGCCACGTCGGCCAGCGTGGGCCGGAGATCAGAGGACTCGACGGCGGACACGTTCGCTCTCCCAAGACGACTCTGTCCGGTGGGCTTGGTCCAGGATATCCCGGTGCCGCGCCGGGCGGGGGCGCCCGCCGGAAGATTTCCGACGGACACCCCCGATCCGCACGCGTCCGGCACCGGAACCACACGCGCGCCCGGACCAGGCTCCGGAAGACCGATCACGACGTCACGCACGCTGGACCCGGAACCGCTGGTTGGCGTTCCCGCTGACAGTCCACTGCGAGACGCGCGTGCCGTCAGCGGTGGACGCTCCCCAGACGTCCATCGCCAAGCTGCTCAGCCGGCTGATGAGGCTCACCACACCGTTGCCCTGGTCGACCACCCGCCACTGCTGGTTGGTGGCGTTGGTATCCGGCTGCTGGGTGATGTCCGCGCCGGTGCCGGAACCCGCCACCTGGAGCACCATCCCGCTGTGGCGGGCCCTGATCCGGTAGTAGCCGTCCCCGGAGTCGACGAAGTCGAACTGCTGGTTCTGCCCACCGGTCGCCGACCACTGCCGCAGGAGGGCGCCGGCCGCGGTGGAGGCGCCGCTGATTTCGATGAGCTTGCCGCTGTGGTCGGCCACCAGCGTGTAGTTCACGCCGGTCTGCACCGGGGGTTTCGGGGGCTCGGTGTTGGAGTCGAACTGGGTGAAGAACTTCCACACCTCACCCGACGTCCAGGTCTGCCAGCCGCCGCAGGTGCACCCATCCCGCGGACCGGGGTCGTGGCCCCCGTCGAACGCCGCCCAGACCACCGGATAGCCCGCCCGGCACCCGGAATACGCGGTCACGACGTGGCTCAGGCTGCCCTGCGCCGGCTCCGGCGGGTTCTGCGCCGTACAGCCGTTGTTCCGGACGAACCTGTCACGCAGCGACCGGCCCTGCGAAATGTTCAGGACGTTGTCCCGCAGGCCGTGCAAACCCATGTACGCGATCGGCTGCGTGCCACCGTTGCAGCCACTGAGCGTCGCCCCCGAATACACCGCCACCGCACGGAAGACCGACGCCCGCGCACAGGCGATCGCGTAACTCATCCCCCCGCCGTAGCTGAACCCCCCGGCGAACAGCTGCGAGGTGTCCACGCACAGACCCGCCTCCAGCTGCCGCACCATGTCGTCGACAAACGTCAGGTCCTGACCATTCGGGTTGGCCCAGCCGTTGCCGTTGCCCTGCGGCGCCACGAAGATCGTGCCGTTGTTCGCCTGGTCCGCCAACCGCCGCAACCCGTAGTAGGACCAGTTGTACCCATCGGTCCCACCCGAATCGACGTCGTTCGCGGTGCCGCCGTTCCAGTGGAACCCGAAGATCAACCGGTACTGCCGGTTGTTGTCGTAACCGGCCGGCACCCGCAGGATGTAGCTGCGGTTCTGCCCGCCACTGGAAATCGTGTGGTTACCACTCGCCAACGTCGGCGCCTTGCCACAACCGGCACTCGCCGCGGCGGCTCTCGCCGGCGCGGGGGCGCCGAGGTCAGCGGCTTGCGCCGGGCCCGCCGTGGCCGCGGCGAGCAGCGCCCCGACCGCGAACGACCCGAGCAGGGTTCTATACCTCACCATCACGCGACTCCCTCTGGTATTCGAACATCGTTGTTCTCCAGGGTTGTGGTCGGACCCGCGCTCAGCTCCGGGTCCATTGCTGGTTGGTGCCGTGGTTGCAGGTCCAGAGGATCACTCTGGTGCCGTTGGCCGTGCCGGCGCCGGAAGCGTCCAAACACAGTCCTGATTGGACGTTCGTGATCGTGCCGCCGTCGAGGTTCCACTGTTGCGCCGCTCCGCCGCCGCAGTCCCCGATGACCGCCTTCGCTCCCGCCGAGGTCCCGTCGGCGCCGAGGCACTTGGTGCCGTACACCTGCAGCTGCTTGCCCGACGTGGTCGTCCACTGCTGGTTGGCGCCACTGTTGCAGTCCCAGAGCGCCACCTGGGTGCCGTTGGCCTGGGACTGGCTCGGG
This sequence comes from Amycolatopsis sp. NPDC051128, assembly GCF_040682715.1. Classification (NCBI taxonomy): domain Bacteria; kingdom Bacillati; phylum Actinomycetota; class Actinomycetes; order Pseudonocardiales; family Pseudonocardiaceae; genus Amycolatopsis; species Amycolatopsis sp. NPDC051128. The sequence continues at coordinate 59,095 of NZ_JBFBBN010000029.1, forward strand.
ACGTCCAGGCACCGGCCGGCGTTGGTGTTGACCAGCCGGGACGTGTCCGTGGGCGGCACCGGTCCGCCGGGCGGTCCGAGCGGGCAGCTCGCCTGGTACTTCGAAATCCCGCTCGTGTTCGACAGCGACGGGCACAGGAACGACGAATAGCGGGCGTCGGCGTCCATGAACACCTTCAGCCAGATCATCATCACCCGGGCGAAGGCCCCCGAGTTCCCGCCGCCGCCACCGGCGGGGAACCCGTGGCCCTCCCCCGCGATCTCGGGGTAGGCGCGCTGGGTGGTGGCCGGGATCGTGGCGTACGCGCTCGCCAGGTACGACGGGGTCACCGTGGTGTCGGCCTGGCCGCCGAACAGGACCGTCGGGATCTTGATGCCGGACAGGTTCCCGTTGGGCACGTACGGCGCCATGCCGACGGCGGTCATCAGGGACGGCCGCCGAGTGCCCGCGACCAGCGCGCCGCCGCCACCCATCGAGTGGCCGCCCACCGCGAGCCGGTTCCGGTCGACCCGGTCCCGCACCGGGCTGCTCGCGACCAGCCAGTCCAGCCCGGCGAGCAGCTGGTCCGCGCGGGCGTCGGCGTAGTCGCTGAGGCTGTTGGTATCGATGCCGAGCACCACGAACCCGAAGGAGGCCAGCCGCGGGCCCAGCCACCCGTACGGCCGCCACGCGGTGTTGTAGCCGGGAGCGATCGCGATGGCGCCGAAGGTCCCTTGGCTGGTGTCCGTCGGGTAGTAGACGATCCCGCCGCCGAATCCGTTGCCCTTGGGCACGGTCGCCTGCGCGGTCGCGAACGGGCCGGTGGCGGCCGCGATGCCGGCCGGGGTGGGATCCGGACCCCGCTGGTACGGGTTGTCGGCGGCCGACGCCCGCGGAACGGTCAGCAGCCCGAGCACGACCCCGAGCACGGCCAGGACCAGCGTGCCGCGGTGCCGGAAATGTCGCCACATCTTGCTGTTCTCCTCGTTCTCGCTGGATCGGCGCGGGAGGCCTGCTGTCGTGGTCGCCTAGGTCGGGGTGGGGCCGCTCCACTTCTGGTTCTGCCCGCCGGTGCAGGTTCCGAGACGGACCGCCGTGCCGTTGGCGGTCGAGCCCGCCGCGACCTCCAGGCAGAGCCCCGACTGCGTCCCGGTGATGGTGCCGTCGGCGTTGATGCGCCACTTCTGGTTGGTCCCGCCGTGGCACGCCCAGATGATCGTGGCCGTGCCCGCGCCGGTCCCGCCGCCCTCGGCGTCCAGGCAACGCAGCGTGTCACCGGAGTAGACGGTCAGCTCCCCCGCCGCGGTGGCGGTCCACGCCTGGTTGGTCCCGCCGTGGCAGTCCCAGATCTGGGTCCGCGTGCCCTGCGTCGTCGACTGGCCCGGTATGTCGAGGCACCGCCCCGCGGCCACCGAGCGCACCGGAGCGCTCGCGGGCGCCGGTCCGCCGCCGTTGTCGAGGCCGAGGAACGAAATCGCGTAGGCGAGCATCCCCGCCTGCGGCAGGGTGTGGCCGGTGCCCGCGATGGTGATGCCTTCCACCGTGGCCAGGGTTCCGATGATGCCGTAGCGGGTGCGCGTCCAGGACGACTGCGGGTGGTCGGTGAAGGACGGCGGCTGGGTCAGCTGGTGGAGGGCGGTCCACTGCTTGATCTCTTCGCCGTAGTTGGGGTAGGCCAGGGTGGTGTCCTGGTTCCCGTGCCACAGCTGCATCCTCGGATAGGCGCCCGCGTAACCGGGGTACATGGCGTGCGCCTGATCGGCCCACTGCTGCGCGGTCTTGATGACGTTCCCGCCGGCACACTGGCTGTTCCACAGCGAACCGTCGGTGGTCGCGAAGCACCCGGCGGGCACGCCGGAGAACGCGGAGCCGGCGGCGAACACGTCCGGGTACTCGGCGGCCAGGACGTTCGTCATCATGGCCCCCGAAGAGAACCCGCTGACCACGATGCGGCCCGGGTCCACGTTGTAGCGCTGGCGGGCCCAGGCGACCATCGACAGGACGCCGGTGGAGTCGCTGCCGCCGTTGCGGGTCAGGCCCGCCTTCGTGGACACGTCGAAGCAGTGCCCCTCCCGGGTGGCCTCCGGCACGACGATGACGTAGCCGTACCGGTCGGCCGCCGTCACGTAGTCGTGCCCGTTGCCGTTGAAGATCCCGCCCGCCGAGCCACCGCAGTAGTGCACGAGCACGAGCAGCGCCGGCTTCGGTGCGACCTTGTCCGGCACGTACAGGTACATGCCGAGGTTGGTCGGGTTGGGGCCGAAGTCGTTGACCTTGGTCAAGGTGGCGGCCGCTGCCGGGCCTGCGGTGAGGAACGCCGCGAGCGGCAGCAGCAGCACCATCGCCAGCAGACCGCGGAAGAGCCGGTTCATCGCAGCGTCCACTGCTGGTTGGCCTGGCCGCCGCAGGACCACAGGATGACCTTCGTCCCGTTGGCCGTGCCCTGTCCGTTCGCGTCGACGCACAGGCCCGACTGCACGCCGGAGATCGTGCCGTTGGCGTTGACGTTCCACTGCTGGTTGGTCTGGTTGTGGCAGTCCCAGATGATCACCTGCGTGCCGTTGGCCGTGCCGGAGCCGGACGCGTCGAGGCACTTGTTCCCGTAGACCATCAGCTGCTTGCCGCTGGTGTAGGTCCACCGCTGGTTGGCGGCCTGGCTGCCGCAGTCCTGCAGCTGCACCTGGGTCCCGTTCGTCGTCGACGAGTTCGGCACCTCGACGCAGCGGCCCGACTGCGTGCCCACGAGCTGCTTCCCCACCGGTGGCGGGGTGCCCGGCAGGCCGACCCCGGCGCCGGCGAAGTGCAGCCAGTTGACGTTGAACAGGTACGCGGCTCCGGTCTGGCCGGCGGGGTTGCGGGCCACGAAGTAGAGCTTGCCGGTCCCGGCGGGCGGGTTGGCCATGGTGGCCGTGAAGTTCTGCCAGTTCTGCCAGCCGCCCGTTCCGGCGATCGGAACCGAGGCGACCAGTGTGCCGTCGGGGGCGTTCCGGCGCACCTCGAGGGTTCCGCCGGAGCCGCCCGCCGAAGCCCGGACCTCGAGGCCGGTGATGTTGTTCAGCGCGACCGGGTCGAAGGACCACCAGTCACCGTCCTGGATGAACGCCGCGCTGCTGCCGCCGCCCATGGGATCGGTGGTGGCTTCCACCGCGACGCCCGCGGTGTCGGTGCCCTTCCCGTCCGCGGTGCGGCCGGTGGCGGCGAAGAACTCGGCCTGCTTGTGCTTGGGCTGCAGGATCACCTGGGAGCGGCCGGTGATCGGGTTGGCGCCGCCGGGCCCGCCCTTGTCCGTGTAAGACGCTTCGAGGACGTAGAAGATGTTGTCGCCCTCGCTGTGGCCCGAGGAAAGCGTGGTCTGCACCTGGACGGAGCAGCCGTGGTACTGGTCGAGCGGGTGACCGTGCTCGTCGTGGCCGAGGATGGCCTGGACGGTCACCTGCGAGCAGTCGATCGTCCCGTCCTCCGGATCGCTGACGGTGACGGCGAAGTTCACCTTGTCACCCCACTCGAACATCCCGCCCGCCGGTGGATTCGTGATGGTCAGCGTCGGTGCGTTGTTGCCGGCGGTGATGGTGATGCTCGCGGTCCCGGTGGCGCCGGCCGCGTTGGTCACGGTGAGCAGGGCGGTGTAGTTGCCCGCGGCGTAGGTGTGGCTGGGGTTCGCCTCGGTGGACGTGGTGCCGTCCCCGAAGTTCCACGAGTACCGCAACGCGGAGCCGCCCGGATCCGTCGAGCCGGCGCTGGAGAAGTTCACCGTGAGCGGGGCGGGCCCGCTGGTGCGGTCCGCGGCGGCCTTCGCGACCGGCGAGGCCGAACCGCCGCCGAGGTAGTCGACCCGGTCGATGGACGCGTCGGCGTTGCCGCCGCCGTAGCCGCTGCCCCACTCGATGACGTAGAGCGCGCCGTCCGGGCCGAAGTCGAAGTCCATCGGGCGGTTGAACTTGACCGACGGGAGCAGCCGGTCGATCGAGGTGACGTTCGTGCCACCGCTGTCCAGCTGGAAGGTGTACATCGAGCTGGTGTTCCACTCGGCGAACACCGCGCGGCCGTCGAAGTCGACCGGCCACTTGCGCGCCGAGTTGAGGTTCGGGTCGTACCGGTAGACCGGCCCGGCCATCGGCGCGCCGCCGGACAGCTGCGGGAAGTGCGCCGGGTCGGCGTTGTAGTGGTAGTACACCTGGGCCGGGATGGCCGGCGGCAGCTTGGTCAGGCCGGTGTTGTTCGGCGAGCTGTTGGTGGGGCCGCCGGCGCAGTCGAACTTCGGTCCCGAAGTGTTCGTGGCGAAGTTGTACTGGTTGTAGGCCTGGTTCGGGCCCATGCAGTAGGGCCAGCCGGCGTTGCCGGGCTTGCTGACCACGTCCCATTCCACGGTGTTCCGCGGGCCGCGGTTCGGGTTGTCGCTGCCCGCGTCCGGGCCGTAGTTGGCCACGAGCGGATACCCGGTCTTCGGGTCGAGGCCGATCCGGAACGGGTTGCGCTCGCCCATCATGTAGATCTCGGGACGGGTGTTGGCCGTCCCGGGCGCGAACAGGTTCCCCGCCGGGTTGGTGTAGGTGCCGTTGGCTTCCGGGTGGATCCGCAGGAGCTTCCCGGACAGGCTGTTGGTGTTGCCCGCGGTGCGCTGGGAGTCCCAGTACGCGCGGCCGGGCCGTTGGTCGAGCGGGCTGTAGCCGTCCGAAGCGAAGGGGTTGGTGTTGTCGCCGACGGCCAGCCAGAGGTTCCCGTTCGTCTTGTCGAAGGCCAGGCCGGCGCCGTGGTGGCAGCATTCGGCCCGCTGCACCGGGACGTTCAGCACCTGCTTCTCGGTCGACTGGTCGATCGTGTCGCCGTTGACGGTGAACCGGCTCAGCCGGTCGACGTCGGCGCCGTTGGGCGACCAGTAGACGTACACCCATTGGTTCGTCGCGAAACCGGGGTCCAGCGCGATGTTGAGCCCGCCGGACTCGTTGGCGGTGAACACGTTCAGGTGCGTCGACAGGACCGTGGTGCCGTTGGGTTTCACGACCTTCACGTCACCGAGCCGGTCGATGTAGAACACCCGGCCGTCCGGCGCCACGTCCAGCGCCATCGGGTTGGAGGTCTCGGTGTGCAGCGTCACCTTCTGGAACTTCGAGTCGGGCGGCAACGCCGCCTCGGCCGGGCTCGCGGGTGTCGTGAGCACCGGAACCACGGCGGCGACCAGGAACGCGGCCACCGCGAGCGCGCCGCGGCGCAGTGCGGATCTTCCGGACATGGCGAACTCTCCTCCAGGCGTAAAGGAACGGGCGTACGCGAAGACGGCTCAGCGCAGGGTCCACTGCTGGTTGGTCTGCCCACCGCAGGACCACAGGATGATCTTCGTGCCGTTGGCCGTGCCCTGGCCGTTCGCGTCGACGCACAGGTTCGACTGCGCACCGGTGATCGTGTTGTTCGCGTTAACATTCCACTGCTGATTGGGCTGTCCGGAGCAGTCCCAGATGATCACCGCCGTGCCGTTGGCCGTGCCACGGCCCGACGCGTCCAGGCACTTGTTCCCGTACACCATCAGCTGCTTGCCCGCGGTGTAGGTCCACGTCTGGTTCGGCTGAGCGGCGACGCAGTCGCGCAGCTGCACCTGCGTCCCGTTCGCCGTCGACGCGTTCGGCACCTCCACGCACCGGCCCGACTGCGTGCCGACGATCTGCTTCCCGACCGGCGGCGGTGTCGTGGTGACCGAGCAGTCGGCGGGGACCGCCCCGGCCGCGGTCTGGATCCCGCCCAGCAGCAGGCGCAGGAAGTTCGGCTCGCTGTAGCTGGCGATCGTGTGGCCCATCCCCGTGTACCAGGACCGGCCACCGTCGAAGTTCCGGCACCAGGTGGTCGGGTGATCGGCTCCCATCGTGGCGCCCGAATAACTGGATTCGTCCACAGTGGTCAGAACGTGGACGGACGGCCGCGGGCTGGCGCGGAAGTCGTACCACTCGTCGTAACGAGTGAACTGGGCGGGCAGGCCCTGCGTGGACGGGTGGTTCCGGTCCTCGACCTTGACCACCGCGTTCTGCTGCGCGGGGTGCTGCTTGAAGTAGGCACCGACCAATTGGCCGTACCAGGCCCAGTTGTACCCGCCATCGGACGCGGCGTGGACGCCGGCGAACCCGCCGCCGTGCTGGATGTAGCGCTGGAACGCGTCCTTCCCGGCCTGGGTGCCGACCGGATCACCGGTCGTGTTGAGGAACACCACGGCGGCGTACTGGGTGAGGTTGGCGTCGGTGAACTGCGAGTCGTCCTCGGTCGCGTCCACCGTGAAGTTGTTCTGCTGGCCCAGTTGCCGGATCGCGGCGATGCCGGCCGGGATGGAGTCGTGCCGGAAGCCGGTCGTCTTCGAAAAGACCAGGACCTTGAAGGCCGCCGCGGGCGAAGCGGACACGGGTGCCGGCGTGAAGAGCGCCAGCAGCGACGCGGCGAAGAGAGCGGTTGCACGGAGAGGACGAGACAACATTGTCACGAGTACTCCTCGGAGGAGTGCGGGGCGGCGGCGGGGTGCGCCGTGAAACTGTCGAAAGCTAGCAGCCATGAGGCCGGACTCAGATTAGGAGCGAACGGCGACCCGGGTCAATGAGCAGTTCCGTAACACTGAAACTTACGTGCTCACAACGGGTTCCGCCGCCACACACGCCGACACCGTTCGACGACGCCGTCGGCGGTGCCGCACCAGGAAACGGCGGAACCGGCCGCCCGGTAAACGCGCGCGCCACAATTCCCGGAGACCGGCTCCGGGTTTTCCTCGGCGATTACCCGCCGAAGACACGACGCTTGATCTCGCGACGGTAATCCTCCAGGGTGTTGTCGATGTGAATGGTGGCCGCCCGCGCCGCCGCCTCCGGGTCGCCATCGCGGATCGCCCGGTAGATCGCGGCGTGCTCGTCAATCGCGCCCGACGCGTGCCCGCCGATCCCGCCGCACATCCCGATGATGTTCGACTGGCGCTGCAGACGGCGGGCTCCACGCACCGCCGCGACCAGGAACTGGTTGTGCGACGCGGCGGCGATGCCGAGGTGGAAGTCGTCGTCGCCCCGGTCGAACAGCGCGGTCTGCCCGGTCAGGTGGCCCTGCCGGCAGGTTTCGGCGGCGGCTTCGATCGTGCGGAGCTCCGCCGGGGTGGCGATGGCCGCCGCCAGCCGGCTGGCGGCGGTCTCCTGGAGCCGGCGGTACTCGAAAAGCATGTAGACGTGATCGAGATCGGTCGGCAGGAAGAACTCTCCCCAGCGGGACGAGCCGAGCATGCCCTCGTCGTCGGCCACGTACAGCCCACGGCCCTTGTGCGCCCGGACCCGGCCGATCGCCGAAAGGATCTTGACGGCCTCCCGCACCAGGGTCCGGCTCGTCCCCATCCGGGCCGCCAGCTCGATCTCGGTCGGCATCCGGTCGCCGGGCCGCAACTCCCGCTCGGCGATGAGGTGCAGGATCTGCTCGGCCGCCACCTCGTAACCCGGCCGGTACGGGCCGGGCGGCGCGGCGTCGGTCGTGACCGCCGGCAGGGGCACACCATCCACCGGCAGACTCCTTCGTCGCGGGCCACACTCGGATGAGTGCGACTTACCGACACTCAAGTGTCGTACTCCCCCGCCCCAATCACGCAGGTTAAGCGGATGTAGTGATCAGGTCAACACTTTCGGCGACGGCATGAAACTTACATGCTTCCGCCGAACCGAAGTCGGCGATGAGCACGCTCTTTGCTTGACGTCGGCAGACCCTGCTGCTCTCATGGATTCCCGGCGTGCCCACGAACTTCGCGAACCCCAGCGGTCGACGGCTGAGACACGGCACGTCGTCCGATACCTCGCGCGGTTCACGGCCTCCGATGAGTCCGACACATCCTTCAGTCCACCTGTCCGCTTCGACGGGTGAGTACCACAACGAAGTGGAGTGCCTGATGAGGGACACCAGCCGCGCCGCCAGATCCGTGGTCGCCGCGGTCGCCGCGGTGGGCATCGCCGTCGCCGGGACCGCGGTCGCCGCCGCGCCCGCCGAAGCCGCGACCGTCACCATCGCCGTCGACCCGGCCGGGAACGACGCGAACCCCGGCACCCCCGAACAACCCGTCGCCACCCCGGCCAAGGCCCAGCAGCTGGCCCGGGCCCGGGCGGGAAGCGACGACGTCGTCGTGCAGCTCGCCGGCGGCACCTACCGGCTCACCGCCCCGCTGTCGTTCACCAGCGCCGACTCCGGGCAGAACGGCCACACCGTCACCTGGCAGGCGGCACCCGGGCAGACGCCGGTCCTGTCCGGCGGGACGCAGGTCGGCGGCTGGACGGTCCAGGACTCCGGCCAGAACATCTGGGTGGCGTCCGTGCCGCCGGGCGCCGACTCCCGGCAGCTGTTCGTGGACGGCGCACTGGCGCCGCGCGCGTCGATCCCGCTGTCCCGCAACGACGTGCGGATGACCACGACCGGCATGACCATCACCAACTCCGCGCTGAACTACCTGGCGACGCTGCCGCAGCAGAACCGGATCGAGGTGGAGAGCCAGAACTCGTTCACCGACCGGTACGCCCCGGTCGACCGCATCAGCGGCTCCACGATCACCATGCAGCAACCCGCCTGGAACAACAACAACTGGGGCTACGACACCCTCGCCAAGCCCTTCGGCGGCGGTCAGCTGTTCCTCGAGAACTCTTACTCGTTCCTCAAGAACACGGGCCAGTGGTACCTGGACCCGCAGGCCGGGAAGCTCTACTACAAGGCACCATCGGGCTGGGTGCCCGGCAGCCACGACGTCGAGCTGCCGCGGCTGACCTCGCTGCTGCAGATCAGCGGCAGCTACGACAACCCGGTGCGCAACATCGCCTTCAAGGACCTGCACTTCGAGCACACCACCTGGCTCACGCCGAGCACGTCGGTCGGGTACGCCAACCAGCAGACCGGCACGTTCCTCCCGGCCGCGGCGCCCATGCCGGCCGACTTCCTGACCTCCTGCCAGTCGGGCTGCCAGCAGTTCGAAGGCGCCCGCAACGGCTGGGCACAGGCACCCGCCGCCGTGCAGGTCTCGGCCGCCACCGCGATCACCTTCAGCGGCAACACCTTCACCCACCTCGGCCAGGTGGCGCTCGGCATCGGCAACGACGCGAACGCCCACGCCTCCGGCATCGGCCTCGGGGCGTCGTCGATCACCGTCGACCACAACACGTTCACGGAGGTTTCGGGCGGGGGCGTCATCGTCGGCGGGGTGCGGCCGGACGCCCACCACCCGTCGAACCCGGCGATGACCAACAAGGACGTCACCATCTCCAACAACACGGTGAGCCGGGTCGCCCTGGACTACCGGGAAATGGCCGGCATCCTGTCGACCTACGCCACGCACACCGTCATCACGCACAACGACGTTTCCAACCTGACCTACGACGGCATCGACGTCGGCTGGGGCTGGGGCGCCAACGACCAGGGCGGCAGCCAGGACTACCGCAACCGCGGCCTGTACAACTACCAGCCCGTCTACAGCACGCCGACGACACTGCGTGACACGGTCGTCAGCTACAACCGGGTGCACGGCACCAAGAAGCTCATGCACGACGGCGGAAGCATCTACAACCTCTCCGCCAACCCGGGAAGCTCCATCGACCACAACCACATCTACGACAACAACCGCACGGTCGGGCTGTACCTGGACGAAGGTTCCCGCTACGTGAACCTGTCGGCCAACGTGATCCAGGACTCCGGGGTCTGGGCCTTCACCAACGCCAACGGGGCCAACAACACCAACGACAGCACCTTCTCCGGGAACTGGTACAACGGCGGCGCGACCCAGGTGGCCACCGGGTCGCCGCACAACAACGTCCTGAGCGGGAACGTCCAGGTGAGCGGGACCAACTGGCCGTCCGGCGCGCAGCAGGTCATCGCGGCCGTCGGGCCGGGCGGCACCGGCCCCGGCCCGGTCGCGAGCCCGGTGCGCGCCGTCGGCGCGGGCAAGTGCCTGGACGTCAACGGCGGCAGCACCACCGCCGGCGCCCAGGTGCAGATCTGGGACTGCCACGGCGGCACGAACCAGTCCTGGACCCGGAGCACCGCGGGCGAGCTGACCGTCTACAGCGGCGACAGCACCCGGTGCCTGGACGCCTCCGGCCAGGGCACCAGCCCCGGCACCAAGATCGTCGTCTGGAACTGCAACGGCGGAGCCAACCAGCGGTGGCAGGTCACCGCGAACGGCACCATCACCGGTGTCCAGTCCGGGCTGTGCCTCGACGTGACCGACAGCGCCACGGCGAACGGCACCCTCGTCCGGCTGTGGACGTGCACCGGGCAGGCCAACCAGAAGTGGACGCTGGGCTAGTCCCGGCGCATCGAGGAGAGACAGTGCGAACACGACTCAGGTGGCTCGTGACCGCCGCGGTGGCCGTGGTCACCACGGCGTTGCTGCCGGGAACCCCGGCCGTCGCCGATTCCAACGGCGGTGTCCGCGTCATGCCGCTCGGCGACTCCATCACCGAAGGCACCCAGGTCCCCGGCGGGTACCGGATCGGGCTCTGGCAGCGGCTCTCGGCGGGCGGCTACCAGGTGGACTTCGTCGGCTCGCAGGTCAACGGCCCGGCCACGCTCGGCGACCGTGACCACGAGGGACACCCGGGGTGGCGCATCGACCAGCTCGACGCGAACATCGTCAACTGGCTGCGCACCACCACTCCGCACACGGTGCTGCTGCACATCGGCACCAACGACGTCCTGCAGAACTTCGACGTCGCCCGCGCGCCCGCCCGCCTGTCGGGGCTGATCGACCACATCACCGCGACGGCGCCGGACGCCGAGGTCTTCGTCGCGACGATCATCCCGCTCGCCAACGCCGGGCAGGAGTCCGCCGCCCGCACCTACAACGCCGCCGTCCCCGGCATCGTGCGGAACAACCAGAACGCCGGCAAGCACGTGCACCTGGTGGACATGCACGCCGCGCTGACCGCCGCCGACCTGATCGACGGCGTCCACCCCACGGCCACCGGCTACGACAAGATGGCCGCGACGTGGTTCGCCGCGCTGCAGTCCGTGCCGGGAAGCATCGGCACCCCGAGCACGTCCTCCGGCCGGCAGATCGTCGGCGCGCAGTCCGGCCGCTGCCTGGACGTCCCGTCGTCCGCCAACGGCACCCAGGTGCAGTTGTGGGACTGCGGCGGACAGGCCGGCCAGCAGTGGACCGCCACCGGCAAGCAGCTGGCCGTCAACGGAACCAAATGCCTGGACGCCTCCGGCCAAGGCACCGTCGACGGCACGCCGGTGATCGTCTGGGACTGCGGCGGGCAGGCCAACCAGCAGTGGACCGTCAACGCCGACGGCACGATCACCGGAGTGCAGTCCGGCCGGTGCCTGGACGCGAACGGCCAGGGCACGGCCAACGGCACGAAGCTCATCTTGTGGACGTGCAACGGGCAGGCCAACCAGCGATGGGTGCTGCGCGCCGCGTCCTGACCGGAAGGAGCGAAGATGGCACGAGTACTGGTGCTGACCGGCGACGCCGCCGAAGAGCTCGACACGATGTACCCGGTGTTCCGCCTGCGCGAGGGCGGTCACGAGGCGATCATGGCCGCGCCGACGACGCGGGCGGTGAAGCTCGTCATCCACGACTTCGAAGCCGGTTGGGACGCCTACACCGAGAAGCCCGGCCACCAGCTGCCCGTCGACGTCGCGTTCGGCGACGTGCGCCCCGACGGCTACGACGCGCTGGTGATCCCCGGCGGACGGGCACCGGAGTACCTCCGGACCGACCCGGAGGTCGCCCGCATCGTCACGCACTTCTTCGACCGGAGCCTCCCGGTCGGCACGATCTGCCACGGCGCGCAGGTGCCGGCCGCGCTCGGGCTCCTCCGCGGCCGCACCACGGCCGCTTACCCGCCCCTGAAGGCCGACATGGAACAGGCGGGCGCCACGTTCGCCGACGAGCCCGACGTCGTGGACGGCGCGATGGTGTCCTGCCGCGGCTGGCCCGACCTGCCCCGGTGGTCCCGCGCGTTCCTGCAGGTGCTCGAGAAGGCGAGCGGTCCGGCCTGAGGGTCGTCCGCTGCCTGGGGAAAGTGCTGAGGCGGGGCTCCAGCCGCCCCGCCTCAGCACCCCGGTTCACGACCGCCGGCCGAACCACTTCCCGAGGCGACGACGCCGGCTGACGAGGATCAGCGCACCGCCGCCTCCGAGGAGGAGCAGGGCCGGCGTGATCAGCCCACCGACGGCCACACCCGTGTACGACAGCCCGCCGGGTTCGGCCAGGGCAGCCGCCTCGTGGTCGACGTAGCCCGCATCGAGGGTGAAGTCTTCCCGATGACCCGGGCCCTGCTCCGCCGGGCGGGTACAGCCGCCGGGGCAATTCACCGGCGGGACGATCCCGAGGTCCTCGTTCAGGTCCGACCGGTGGCCGACGCCGACCGTGACGGGCTTCGCGCAGCTCGTCGCCGGATCGACCGCGGAATCCTCTCCGTCGTAGCCGCCGGCACCCGGCTTCGTCGGCACGTACTCGGTGTACGGGGCCGCCAACCCGGACAGAGCGAAGCACACCTTGTAGGTGCCGTCCGGGACGTTCTCGAACAGGTACTTGCCCGACTTGCCGGTCGTGGCCGAGGCGACGATCTCGCCGTCCTCGCCGACCAGGGTGACCGGAACCTCCGGCACACCGGGCTCGCCGCCGTCCTGCCGTCCGGACTTGTCCTTGTCGTACCAGACGAAGTCGCCGATCCGGCCGGGCGGCGCGACGATCCCCGCGTCGAGGGTCAGGTCCTCCCGGTGACCGGCCTCGAGCACCGTCGGCTCCGTGCAGCCGGTGGCCGGGTCGGCCGCCGAGTCGGTGCCGTTGTGTCCGGCGGCGTTCCGCTTGGTCAGCGCATGGTCCGCATAGCCGGCAGGCAGGTTCTTGACGTTGAAACACACCTTGTAGGTGTCGTCGGGCAGGTCGGTGAAGAGGTACTTCCCGTCCGGACCGGTCTTGACCGTGTTCCTGGCCGACCGACTGGTGCTGTCCTGGAGCACCACCGTCACGCCCGCCACGCCCGGCTCGCCGGCGTCCTGAATCTCGTTCCCGTCGCGGTCGACCCAGACGAAGTCGCCGACGCGGTTCACCGGTGCCGCGATGCCCATGTCGAGGGTGAGATCCTGGCGCTTCTCCGGACCGAGCACCGTCACGCCGGTACAGCCCGTCGCCAGGTCAGCCGCCGAATCGGTGCCGTCGTGCCCTGCCGCGTTCCGCTTCGTCACCTGGTAGTCCGCATAGGCGCCCGGCAGCTTCTTGACGTCGAAGCACACCCGGTACGCCCCGTCCGGCAAGCTGGTGAACAGGTACCTCCCGTCCGGCCCCGTCGTCACCGCCGGACCGGACGGCTTGCCCGCGCCGTCCTGCAACGTCGCCTTGACGCCCGGCACAGGCGTTTCACCCTGGTCCTGGATGCCGTTCTTGTTCGCGTCCATCCACACGTAGTCACCGAGCTTGTTCAACGACGCGGTGGAAATACCCGCGTCCTGGGTGTGGTCGACGGTGCCGGCCTCGCCGGTCGTCACCTTCGCGAGACCCGCGCTGTCCACTTTGGAAGTTGTCTGGGGGTTGGCGCCGGCGTTCGGCACGGTCCACTTCAGACTGGCGACCGGTGGTGCGCCCGGAAGCTTCGTCGAGTCGATCCCGCTGTAGTCGAATTTCAGCGTGTAGCAGGTCTTCGGGAGAAGTCCCTGTGCCGCGCCGAAGTAGTAGAGACCGTTCGCGTCCGTCGTCGCCGTGGCCAGCGGCGCGCCGGTGCCGGCACACGACAGCAACTGCACGACGACACCCGCCACACCGGGTTCGGCCGGATCCTGGACGCCGCTCTGGTCGGTGTCGAACCACGCCCGGTCGCCGATCTGGAGCAGCCGCGCGGGGTTCTCCACCAGCCCGCCGGCCGGGGTCCCGTCCGCCCGCTGCGCCGGACCTTGCGCCCGCGCCTGCGTGCCGGCCGAACTCATCAGCGCGCCCACGAGCAAGCTCACGACGGCGACACCCAAGGTCCTCTTCAACACCGCTCCACTCCCATGACAGGCCCTTGCACCGGATGACCCTGGCCGCAGCGTAGGGAGAACGGCCGGTGGTCCGCGACACGAACGAAGCAAGCCGTCACCCGCACGCACACGTTCCCCCACCACGAGCCGCGAAATTCACCAATTCGAGTGACACTCCCACGTGGACAGTCGACGCCGGCCCACGGAGTTCCGCCCGCCTGGAGCGCGGCAACGGCTGGTTACCGCGACGCAGCCAGCGGTGTTGTGGTAGATCATCGTCGTGGTGGTCGATGTGGTGCTGGATCAGCTGGACCGGGTGCAAGACCGGATCGGGGGCCGGTTCGCGCGGTCGGAACCGCGCGCCCGGGCGCGTGAGTACGTGTCCGGGCTGGTCGCGGGCCTGGAGCGGAAGAACGGCTGGACGCTGGCCGAGCAGGCAGGCGAGGTGTCCCCGGACGGGATGCAGCGGCTGCTGCGCTGGGCCGGCTGGGACATCGACGGTGTCCGCGACGACGTGCGGGACTACGTGGTCGAGCACCTCGGCGAGCCCGGTGGCGTGCTGATCGCGGACGACACGGGGTTCCTGAAGAAGGGCACGCGCTCGGCCGGGGTGCAGCGGCAGTATCCCGGGACGGCGGGCCGGATCGAGAACTGCCAGATCGGGACCTTTCTCGCCTATGCCGGAGGACGCGGGCATGCGCTGATCGATCGTGAGCTGTATCTGCCCGAGCCGTGGATCGCCGACCGGGAGCGTTGCCGGCGGGCGGGGATTCCCGACGAGGCCGGGTTCGAGACGAAGCCGCGGCAGGCCATGGCGATGCTGGCCCGGGCATTCGCCGCGGGCGTGCCGTTCGCGTGGATCACCGCCGACGAGGCTTACGGGCAGGTCGGATACCTGCGGTCGTGGCTGGAAGCCCACGACGCCGCGCATGTGCTGGCGACCAAGGTCGACGACGTCCTGACCACCACGAACGGCGCCGAAGCCTGCGCCGACGAGCTGATCGCCGACCTGCCTGCCCGGGCGTGGCGGCGGTTGCCGGTCGGCGCCGGGGCGCACGGGCCCCGCGAGTACGATTGGGCGCGCGTGCCGATCCGGATCAGCCGGCAGGCCGGCCGCGGGCACTGGCTGCTCGCCCGACGCGAGGTCACCGATCCGACCGAGATCGCTTACTACGTCTGCTACGGACCCGGGCGCTCGACCCTGCCGGATCTGGCTTGGATCGCCGGGGCGCGGTGGCGGATCGAGGAGTGTTTCCAGCAGGCCAAGGACGAAGCCGGGCTCGATCACTACCAGGTGCGATCCTGGCGGGCCTGGTATGCCCACATCACCCTCGCGATGCTCGCCCACGCCTGGCTCGTCGTCTCCCGCTCCCTGGCCGCGAAAGGGGAACCGGTGCCGGCGAGCCAGGCAGCCCGCCTCAACCACTGCGAACGACGCGGCCAGCCTCCCACCTAACTGCCGTTGCAGTACTAATACCGCAACGATGTTGTTCAGCGTCGTCGTCGCGCTGACGAGGTCGCAAATCTCCGTGATCGCAGATTTCCGCACCTGCCCACGACAGAAAATTTGACCCGAAGTGGGGACCACGACTCAGTTCACCCGGTCGAGCGGGAATGTCCTCTGATCGTGTGGCAGGAACGTCGGTGCCGGCCGATCCTCATCGCGCTCGCGGTGACCGCCGACGGACGCCGCATCGCCCTCGGACCAGAGGTCTTCTCCCAGGAACTCCATGCCCCCGCCCACCAGGCCCCGCCATCAGCCAGACCGGCCTCGCCGTGCCAACCCTGGATTTTTGGCAAAACTTCACCGACCGAAGTCATAATCCATTTGGGGGTATCTGGTCAGTCCACTTGGCGTTTTCCTGCCGGGTGTTTACCATTTGAGCCGGTGACTATGGGCCTATGTGCAGGGACTTGACCCATACGCGTGATGATTGTGATTCTCTGCAGACCCGGTCCAGAATCTCGCCGGCGTGAATGCTCTAGCGGCGAGGGGTAGCACGATGGACGGTGTCGGCAGTGCCGTTGTGGGCTTGCGTGGCGGAAAACCTGATGCGGCGGCCCACGAGGGCACCGAAATGACACCAGGCGGGCACCCGGTCACCAGCGTCGTCTCCGTGCGGTGGTCACCCGGGTTCCTGCCGGGAGAAGCGGTTGGCACCACGACCGCCGTGCACGTTTCGGCCGCGGAGGCACCGGCGGATCGTGTGACCGCACGCGACGACACCGCCCCTCCGGCGGCGAACGCGAACATCGGCGAAGAGCCGGGCGAATCGCCCCGCCCGCCGGGGACCACGAGTCCCGCGGCTCGCTGCGACCGGGCGGCCGATCCCGCCGCCGGGCAGCCACGGGAAGCCGGATACCGCAGGGATCGTCCCGAGCGCTTCCACCCCGCCGAACACGGCAGCATCCCTGAACAAGGATCAGTCGTGTCACGCGCACCGATAGGTAAGCAGCTTGCCCGCGCTGGGCATCTCGCCCGAGACGCGAACATGATTCGCGCGACTCTCACGACCGGCCTCACCGGGACAACGATCGGATCCTCCTCGCGTCCGGAATCGGTCCCCCGGTGCAAGGCGGAGGTAACACATTCCATGTCCACCGAACTCACCGATCTCGTTCGCTCCGGCGAAATCGTTCACTACGGACAGCTGTTCGAGTCACATCTGGCCAGGGCGAGCCAGCTCGCCCGCAGGTATGCCGGTGACCTGTCGAACGCGGACGACCTGGTGTCCTGTGCCTTCGAGAAGATTCTCATGGCACTCGTCAGGGGAGCCGGCCCCAGTGATGACAGCTTCGCCGCATACCTGTACACCGTCATCCGCAACGAAGTGGCCTCCAGGGCCCATGAGGAACAACGCGAAAGATTACTGATCGAACATCTTCAGTCAGCTCCACCTGTCGAGGACTACTGGGATCACCTCGTATCCCGCTCTCGCGATTCCTTGTTTGTGGCAATGGCCCTCAAAGTATTCAGCCAGTTGCACCCCCGCCATCGCACAGTGCTGCACATGACGACCGTCAACCATGAACCCAAGTCCGCGGTGTGCGATGCGTTGAAAACCACGCCCAACGGGGCTGACGCCCTGGCTTACCGAGCGAGAAAGGAGCTACGACGACGATTTTGCGAAGAACGTCACAATGTCACGTACCGCGCTACCCGCGAGAACCACGGACTCCGGCAGCCGTTTCAGCTAGCGACAGCGGACGGTGACTAGAATTCGGAAGTTCGTCAATAATGCAGGAGTAATGGTGGGGCAAGCATACAACGGACCGGCCGAGAAGAACGAAAGACGCCTTTTCGAAACGTTCGTCGAACTGGCGGACACCCTGATCGACGGCTTCGACGTGGTCGAGTTCCTGCATCTGCTGACCGACCGGTGTGTGGAACTGCTCAACGTCGACGCGGCCGGGCTGTTGCTGGCCGACCAGCACGGCAAGCTGCGGCTGGCCGCGACCTCGAACGAGCAGGCCTGCGTGCTCGAGCTCACCCAGTTGCAGAACAACGAAGGGCCTGGCCTCGACGCCTTCGACACGGGAAGCAGGGTCAGCCACGGTGCGCTGGCCGAAGGGGACACACCGTGGCCGCGATTCGCCACCGCCGCGACCGAAGCGGGTTTCGGTGCGGTGGACGCCCTGCCGATGCGGCGGCGCGGCAAGGTGGTAGGCGCCCTGAACCTGTTCCATGCCCGGCCCGGGGGGCTGAGTTCGGACGCGATAGAGGCGGCGCAAACGCTGGCGGACATGGCGACTATCGGCCTGCTGCAGGAACGCTCCATCAGGCGCCACGAGATCCTGGCCCGGCAACTGCAGACCGCGCTGAGCAGCCGGGTGACCATCGAACAAGCCAAGGGAGTACTCGCCGAACGACTCGGAATCACCATGGACAGTGCCTTCGCGATGTTGCGGCGCGACGCGCGCAACCGCAATCTGAAACTCGCCGTGGTCGCCCACGCTGTCGTTACCGGCCGCACCAGCGTTTCCGGGCTCACGAGCGGTCCCCCACTGGCCCGCTCGGCCCGGCGCTAGCGCCGCACGGGTCCACATGGTGGATCACGTGGTATCAGCGTGCGGGACAAGCCGGCCCCGCGTCGACCAAGGTGTAAACCGACAGGAGGAGAGCAGTTTTGCAGCCCGACGACACCGAGAACCGGTGGTTCACGCCGATAGCTCCGAAATTCCCCGGTGAACCGACGCCGATCTTCGGCTCGGTCGCCGAGGCGGTGATGCAGAGGTTCGAGATGCCTGGACCGCGACACGCGGCAGCACAGACGACGCCGGACGAAACAGGTCAGCTGTGCGAGCGTCGGCCGTAACCCGATCGCACCGTGCCCGTCGCGTCCAAGCGTTGTGAACTCAGGTCGCCACCCTGAGGGTGTTGACCGTCGAGCGCCCGGGGCAGGCGTGGAGCCACCCATTCGCACCGGAAGCGGCCCTGGCCGAAGCTGGGGGCTCGCATTTCCGCGGATCGCTCGCAGGTCACGTCCGGATTTCCACACCAAGCACGAGGAGGTCGTTATGGTCAGGACTGTTCATCGCAGCAAGAAACGCGTGATTCTCGCATTGCTGGCGGTGTTCACGTTCGCCGGTGGCGGCATCGCGTTCGCGTACTGGACCTCGACCGGTACCGGAGCCGGTGCGGCGAAGACCGGGACGAGCACTTTGTTCACCATCATCGGCCAGACTCCTGTCGGCACGATCGCACCAGGTAACGCCGGGCAGACCGTCGGTTTCACCGTCACCAACCCCAGCGGCAGCCCCCAGTACCTGACTGCCGTGACTGTCGCGTTGGCCGGCCCCACCGGAACTCCGTGGGTGCCGCCCACGGGCTGTTTGATCGCGGACTACACGGCCACGATCACGACCGCGCCGCCGGCCGGTGACATCCTGGCCGGCGATTCCGTGACCGGAACGGCCACCGTGACGTTGGCGAACACCGAGGCCAACCAGAACCCGTGCAAGGGAGCTGACGTTCCGCTGTACTTCACCGCGACCTGACCCCACAGGCAGGCGCGCCCCTGGATGTGCCGCGGTTCCGCGGCACATCCGGGGGTGCCTGGCCGGATCGTCGACCCTCGAGCGGTGCCGCCACTCTCGCCGCTGCCGTGCACTGTGGACGGATTGCTGTTTCGACTATGACTGAACCCTCTGCTGGGGAGCGCACCCCCGGCCGGCGCCGTGCCACTCGCAGGCCGGCTCCGGCCGCCGTCCTGGCCGCCGTGCTCGCGGTCGTCCTGGTCGGAACAGGACCGGCGGCGGCGTACTGGACCGCGACCGGTTCCGGGTCCGGGGCAGCGGTCACCGGCACCCTTGCTCCGCCGGTCGACGTCACGGTCCCGGCGAACGCGACGCGGGATGTCCTCGTCAGCTGGACGCCCGCGACGAGTGGCGTGCCGCCGACGGGCTACTACGTCACCCGGAGCAGCGAAGGCACGCCCACGGCGGCTTGCGCGAGCAGTGCCACCGCGCTGATCGCGACCACCAGCTGCACCGACACCTCGGTGCCCGACGGGTCGTACACCTACGAGGTGACCGCCGTCCATACGTCATGGACCGCGCTCAGTGCCCCGAGCCAGGTCGTGACCGTGGTCAACGCCACCACGCTCGCTTTCACCGTCCAACCCACCGACACCGTCGTGAACGAGCCGATCACCCCGGCCGTCACCGTCGCGCTGAAAACCGCGGGCGGCGCCGCGGTCGCGTCGGCCGGGATTCCGGTGACGCTGACGGTCGCGACCAATCCCGCCGGCGGCACCCTCAGCGGAACCACGGTGGTCGAGACCGACGAAACCGGTGCGGCCACCTTCGACGGCCTTTCCCTCGACGAAGCCGGGACCGGCTACACGCTGAGGGCCACCAGTCCCGGTTTGACCACCGCGACGAGCGCGACATTCGCGGTGACCGCGCCTCCTCTTCTCGGTGCTGCCCAGGGGTATTCGGTCCTCGCCGGAACCGCCGTGGTGAGCACCGGGACGACGACTGTCAGCGGCGACCTCGGGGTGAGCCCGGGAACCTCGGTCACCGGATTCCCGCCCGGCACCGTCGGCGGGGACATCCACGCCGGGGACCCCGACGCGGCCGCGGCCCAGAGTGCTCTCGTGGATGCCTACACCGAACTGGCGGCCCGACCGCCGGATCGGGAGGTCATCGGCGATCTGGGTGGTCTGACCTTCCGCAAGGGCGTCTACCACAGCACAGCGGCACTCGCCTTGACCGGAACACTGACACTGGACGCCGAAGGCGACCCCAACGCGGTATTCATCTTCCAAACCGACGCCGCGTTCAACACCGCGGCCGCCAGCACAGTCACCCTGACGAACGGGGCACAGCCCGCCAACGTCTTCTGGGTGGTGACCGGAGCCGCGGGCACCGGCGCGAACTCATTCCTGTCCGGCAGCATCCTCGCCCAAGGAGCGATCACCCTCGGCGCGAGCACCACACTGATCGGCCAAGCCCTCTCCCGCGCCACCGTCACCCTCGCCGGCAACATGATCCGGTTCACCGACGCCATGCCGCCCACCGTGACCATCGACGGCGGCGCCGGCGCCGTCACCAAGGACACCACACCCACGATCACCGGGACCAGCAGCGCAGCCGCATCGAGCCCGGTCACCGTGACCGTCGCCGGGCAGACTCTGCTCACGACCATCGGCTCCGCCGGCACCTGGACCGTGACCGCCGCGGCACTCACCGCCGGTGTGCACGACATCGTGGCCAAGGTTCGTGACGCCGCCGGCAACGGCGGCACCGCCACCCAGACCCTCACCGTGGAGGTCAATCCGCCCACGGTGGTCCTCGGCGCGGCGCGCACGTACTCGGTGCTGGCAGGCACCAACGTGGTGAGCACCGGGACGACGACTGTCAGCGGCGACCTCGGGGTGAGCCCGGGAACCTCGGTCACCGGATTCCCGCCCGGCGTCGTGGGCGGGAACATCCACGCCGGGGACACCGAAGCGGCCGACGCACAAACCGATCTGCTCACCGCCTTGAACGATGCTTCGTCGCGCCCGCCCCACCGCGAGCTCATCGGTGATCTGGGTGGTCTGACCTTCCACGAGGGCGTTTACCACAGCACAGCGGCGCTCGCCTTGACCGGAACGCTGACACTGGACGCCGAAGGCGACCCCAACGCGGTATTCATCTTCCAAACCGACGCCGCGTTCAACACCGCGGCCGCCAGCACAGTCACCCTGACGAACGGGGCACAGCCCGCCAACGTCTTCTGGGTGGTGACCGGAGCCGCGGGCACCGGCGCGAACTCATTCCTGTCCGGCAGCATCCTCGCCCAAGGAGCGATCACCCTCGGCGCGAGCACCACACTGATCGGCCAAGCCCTCTCCCGCGCCACCGTCACCCTCGCCGGCAACACCTTGACCGGCATCACCCCCGCCCCGGCAACGGCCAGGACAGCACCCGTTCTCGTCCCCCGGGCAACGAACCTGACGGGACGGTGACACCGTGAACTGTGCCCCACTGCCGAGTACCGGCCTCGGCATGAACGTCGGCTTGGTCCTGTCGCTCGTCATCGGATGCCTCGCCGCCGGTACGGCGCTGACACTGGTGAGCCGGCGGCGCAACGGAACGCTCGCCGTCCTGCTGATCGTGTCGCTCGTCGGCGCCACCACCGCGCTCTTTCCGGCGACACCGGCGCACGCCACGACCTCGGATTGCGGCGCCGACGGGAACCACCCCGCCGGGAACTCCCTGACTGTCACGCAGACCTCGACCATGGACCATCTCGCACCCGGGGTCGCACCGGTGCCGATCACCGGCCTGGTCGTGAACAACGGCGACGACAGCACTTACCTCGCCGCGGTCGAGGTCCAGATCACCTCCGTCACGCCCGCACCGGGGTCACCCGCCGGCAGCTGCGATGCCGGCGACTACCTCCTGGTGAACGCGAGGATGCCCGTGGCACGGGCCCTCGGTCCCGGCGGCTCGGCACCCTTCACCGGAGCAGCCATCGGCTTCAGGAACAAGACCGTCAACCAGGACTCCTGCCAGAACGCGACCATCCACCTGCTCTACACCGCCAATCCCGATTAGGGGCCGGCCAGTGCTCACGTAACTGCCGTCGCGGTACTAGGCGTCGCGACCGCGCAGCAGCAAGCCGCCGGCCACGAGCGCCGTGGCGGCCCAGCCGGCGGTCACGCCAAGACCGGCCCAGGGGCTGATGGGCAGGCCGGCGAGATCGGTGGTGGCCTGGATGGCGAGGCCGGCGCTCATCGGCGCCATCTTCTCGAGCAGCCGCTGCCACTCCGGATCGCCGAGGGTCCGGGAGACGATGGGGACGATGTAGAGCAGGCCGAGGACGACCCCGATGCTGGTGGCCGAATCCCGCACGACGGTCGCGACGCCGAAGCTCAGCAGGCCGATCAGAACCAGGTAGAGGACCGTTCCGAAGACCGCGCGCAGCGTCGGCCCGTCGGCCAAGGACAGGGCCCGGTCGCCGGGGCCGGGCAGGATGAGCCGCCCGGCGAGCACCGCCCCGAGGACGGCGACCGTTCCACCGGCGGCCACGACGCCGGTGAGGGTGATGGCCTTGGCCGCGAAGGCGGTGGTTCGCCGCGGCATCGCGGTCAGGGTGGTGCGGATCATGCCGGTGCCGTACTCCCCGCCGATGCTCAGCACGGCCAGAATGGCGACCAGCGTCTGGCCGAGGTGGACGCCGGCGAGGGTGAGCTTGGTCGTGTCGCCGCCGCAGCCACGGGCCGTGCAGTTCACCACCGAGGTCGCCACGGCGCTCAGTGCCACCGTCGCCGCGACGGTGCCGAGCAGGAGCCGTCGGGGGACGGCGACGGTCCGCGTCTTCGTCCATTCCGCGTGCAGCGCCTGTCTCATGCGTCCCTCCGGTTGAGGAGGACGGCCGCGACGGCCAGGCTTGCCACCGCATAACCGGCCAGGACGGCGAAACCGGCCCAAGGAGCCAGCGGGTAGTAGCCGTAGTACGGCGTGTAGTTGCTGGCGACCTGGTCGTAGGGCACAAGCGTTTGCTGGACGGCGAAAGCCGCGCCCGGGGTCACCGTCGCCACTCCCGTCGACACTCCGGCGGGGACGAACGGGATGGCGATCAGGAGGTAGGGCAGCACGATGGCCACGACGACCGTGGTGACCGCGCCCGCACTGTGCCGGAAGACGGCGCCGAGGGACAGCGCCATGACCGAGGCGGTCGCGAGCAGCGCCGCGGTCCCGAGCGCCACCCGCAGGTCGGTCGAGGACGACGTCGGGAAGATGTGGACACCGTTACCCCGGGCGAGCCGTTCACCGAGCGGAACCGCGAGGATGGTCCCCGCCGAACCGGCCGCGAAGGTGACGAACCACAACACGATCGCCTTGGCCACCAGCACCCGGCTCCGCCTCGGGCTCGCGGCCAGGGTCAGGTGGATCGTCTTGGTCCGGTACTCCTCGGTGACGAACAGCGCCCCCACGACGATCACCGCGATCAGCGCGGCGAACGTGCCGGCGAGGATGTCCCGGAGGTGGCCGCCGGTCGGCAGGCTGTCGCGGACAGCGGGCGCTATGTCGCCGGCACCGGTCACGGTGAACCGGGCGCCGGACTCCGTGAACGAACCCGAGGTGTTCCCCGGGTAACCGGCGAAGCTGGGGGATTCGGCTCCCACCTGATCGCCTGTCCAGGTGCCATCGGCCCAGCCCCCCTGGGTGCGAAGATCTTCGAAGGTGGCCGTGGACACGCTGCCGGCCGTGCCCCCGCCGCCCACGGAAGGCGGGGAGGCGACGAACAGCCCGACCTGCGCGGTCGATCCGAGCCCGCGCACCCGCGCGGTGCCCACCTCGGTCCATTTCGTGCCGTCGAGGGAGACGTGGCCGGTGATCGTCTCGCCTGAGCGGTCCAGCCGCAGCCGGCGGGGGGACTCGGCGGAGACCGCGCCGGGGAGGCCGGCGGTGTCGTCGACGTAGTCGTGCTGCATCCGCACGCCGTGGTCGCCGGTGACCATGATCGCCGCGTAGGGCGAGCCCTGACGGGTGCCGTCCTTGATGATGAGGCCGGCCTTCGCCCACGGCACGGAGCCCGGCCGCAGGTTCCCGGGGCCCGCGGGGACGCTGCTCTCGAGCGCGGACACCGAGACCGTGACGCTGCCGTTTCCGGCCAACGGCTGGTGGACGAAGTAGAAGCTGTCGGTGACCGGCTCACCGCCGGGTCCGGTCGGCACCGGTGGCGCCCCCTTCTGATCGCTGCTGAGCCCGGCGAGCAGCGCGACCAGCACCACCATCAGCGCCGCGGCCGCCATGCCGGTCACCCAGCCCCGGACGGTGCGGAACTTGGTCCATTCCGCGTGCAGCACCTGAAGGAAGCCGTCCCGCCCGGCTCGGCCAGGTCGGTGCGGCTTGCCGGCCGGGGCGGTCACCGTGGCCCCTCGGCGGGCGTCGCGGCGCGGAATTCGGCCGCGTCGCGGGTGAGTTCGAGATAGGCCTCCTCCAGCGTGGCGCGGTGCGCGGAGACCTCCGAGAAGGGGACCGCGGCGTGGTTGAGCGACGCCACGACGCGATCCGCCGGCAGGCCGGAGACGGTGACGGTGTCCCGGGCGGTGGCCGCCACGGCAGCACCGGCCTCGGCGAGCACCGTCATCGCGGCCCGGGTGGCCGTGGTGCGCACGGCCACCCGGTTCCCGGACGCGGCCGCGATCAGGTCGGCCACACCGGCGTCGGCGATGACCTTGCCGCGCCCGGCCACGACGAGATGGTCGGCCGTGCCCTGGACCTCGCCCATCAGGTGACTGGACACCAGGACGGCGCGGCCCTGCGCGGCCAGCGACCGCAGGAAGCCCCGCAGCCAGATGATGCCTTCCGGGTCCATGCCGTTGAACGGCTCGTCGAGCATGACGATCGGCGGATCGCCCAGCAGGGCGGCGGCGATCCCGAGCCGCTGCCGCATGCCGAGCGAGTAGCCGCCGGCCTTGCGCCGGGCCGCTGACGTCAGGCCGACCTGCTCGATCACCTGGTCCACCCGCCGCGTGCCGAGGCCCTGCGAATGGGCCAGCCAGAGCAGGTGGTGGCGAGCGCTCCGGCCGGGGTGCGCGGCCGACGCGTCCAGCAGTGAACCCACGTGGCTCAGCGGGCGCCGAAGGGCGCGGTACGGCTTTCCCGCCACCAGCGCGGTGCCCGCGTCAACCGCGTCCAGGCCGACGATCACCCGCATCGTGGTGGACTTCCCGGCCCCGTTCGGCCCCACGAAACCGGTCACCAGTCCAGTGTGGACGGTGAAGGACATGCCGTCGAGGGCTTGGATCCGCCCGTACCGCTTGCGCAGCCCGGCGACGACGATCCCGGGAGCGTTCATCGGGGTTCGCTGTGGTCTCATGCGGAAAGTTGTAGACGGCGGCCGGTTCCGGCCCGGTCTCGGCGACTGCGACCTGGTTGGAACCGGCCACCTGGCATCGTGGAGCGCATGACACGGCAAACCGGTTGTGGCCCGCGGTGAGGGTTCTGGTGGTCGAGGACTTCGAGGTGCTGGCTCGCTCCATCGGCACCGGGCTGCGCCGCGAGGGTATGGCCGTCGACGTCGTGCTGGACGGGACCGACGCCCTCGACCGCTTGGTCGCCACCCGCTACGACGTGGTGATCCTCGACCGGGACCTGCCCGGCGTCCACGGGGACGACATCTGCCGGCGACTGGCCCGCGACCGCCGCGACACCCGCGTGTTGATGCTGACCGCGGCCGGCACGATCGAAGACCGCGTCGAAGGGCTCGGCCTCGGCGCCGACGACTACCTCCCCAAGCCGTTCGCCTTCGCCGAACTGGTCGCCCGGGTCCGGGCGCTGGCCCGCCGGGCCACCCCGCCGCTGCCCCCGGCCCTCTCGTGCGGGGACATCACCCTCGACCCGGCTCGGCGGACGGCGTTTCGCGCCGGACGGCGCCTCGAGCTCAGCCCCAAGGAGTTCGCGCTCCTGGAATGCCTGCTCGCCGCACCGGGTCTGGTCCTGTCCGCCGAGGAACTCCTCGAACGAGCCTGGGACGAAGCGGCCGACCCGTTCAGTTCCGCGGTCAAGCACACCATGCACCGGTTGCGCGCCAAACTCGGCGACCCGCCCGTGATCGTGACCATCCGAGAAGGCGGCTACCGGATCGGACCACCACACCATGGCTGATCCCCAGCCGCTCCCCCGGCGGTCGTTGCAGGCCCGGCTCACGCTCTTCTACGCCACCGGAATCTTCCTCGCCGGGCTCGTGGTCCTCGCCATCGTCACGGTCCCGCTCGCCGGCATCCAGTCGACCACCACACCCGCCAACAGCCCGGCCCCGGCCGTGCTCACCGGAACCGGGGACGGAATCGGCCCATCTCAGCTCCTGGTCGGCTCCGCCGTCGCCGTCGCCTTCCTCGTCCCCATCGCCTGGGTGGTCGGCTGGTTCGTCGCCGGCCGCTTTCTGCGGCCCCTGCGGGCCATCACCGCCACCGCCAAAGCCATCTCCGCCGGAAACCTCCACCAGCGCCTCGACCTCGGCGAGCCCGCCGACGAGCTGACCGAGCTGGGCGCCATCCTCGACGACCTCTTCGCTCGCCTGGAAGGCTCCTTCGACGCTCAGCGGCATTTCGTCGCCAACGCTTCTCACGAACTGCGCACCCCGCTCGCCGGTCTGCGGACCCTCCTGGAAGTCGCGCTCGCCGATCCCGACGCCGATGCCGACGCCCTCCGCACGACCTGCCAGGAGGCTCTCGCCGTCGGCGGGTACCAGGAGCGGCTCGTCCAAGCACTGCTCGCCCTGGCCACCAGCGAGCGCGGCATCACCCGCCGGGACACCCTCGACCTCGCCCACGTCGTTCACCGGGTGCTCACCCCCCGCCGAGACCAGGCGCCGCAGAGAAGCATCGACCTCGCCGAACACCTCGCACCCGCGGTGACGGCCGGAGACCCGGGGCTGATCGAAAGCCTCGCCGCCAATCTCATCGACAACGCCATCCGCCACAACCACCCGGGGGGCCACGTGGAGATCACCACGCTGACCGCCGGCACACAGGCCACCCTGACCGTCACCAACAGCGGGCCGGTCATCCCGGGCGACCAGGTCCAACGCCTCTTCCAGCCCTTCCAAAGACTGGTGCCCGACCGGAACAGCCGCCGCGACGGCTACGGACTCGGTCTCGCCATCGTCAACGCCGTCACCCAAGCCCACCACGCCACTCTCACCACCACCGCACGCCCCGAAGGCGGCCTGACCATCACGGTGCGATTCCCGCACACTGCTCATCAGGGGGACGACCACGCGAGGCTCACGACGTGAAGGGCGCGCCCGCTTCCGGGGATCCGGAATTGTTCACGGGAATCATTCGTCCACGATGAACTCGAGGAGCTCGGCGGCCTGCTGCTGCGCCGGGCGCGCCAGCTGCCACCGCAGGGACCGGAACAGCTGTTCCGCGGCCACCCCTGGCCAGTCCTCCGGCAACAATGCCAGTGGCAGCCGGGGATCGCGGCGGATGAGCAGCAGCCACTCCGCTTCGACGCGGACCTGGCGCGCCAGCTCGCCGAGGCCGCCCCGCGCCGGCTCCGACCATCGTTCGCAGAACCGGCCGTACCCCTCGGCGAGCACGGCGAGATCCCACGCCTCCCGCGCGATCCGGACCGGATCGGTCCACATGAAGGCTTCCGCACGGAACACCTCGGCGTGCGGGAGCAGGTCGAGTTCGGCCAACGCGGGAGACACGTCCTGGCACGAGGCCGAAACCCACAGGCCGCTGCGCAGCGGACCGAAACCCAGCCATTCGAGCCGGGTGCGCAGCGCGTGCCGGTCCGCGCGCCGGGCCTCCGGAACGGAGAAGGTCAGCAGCGTCCAGCGGCCGTCCCAGTCGCGGTCGACGACCGGGCCTTCCAGCCGGCGCAAACCCTCCCGCAGCACGGATTCGCCGTGCGGCGTCAGGCCGAGGAAGGCTTGCCGGCCGCGGCGGGCGGTCCGCAGGAGCTCACGCCGGATCATCCGGCTCAGGGTGGCGCGGGTGGCGTGCTCGCCGACGCCGAGTTCGGCCATCACCGTGAGCACGCTCCGGGTGGACAGCGCGATGCCGTGGTCGAGCACGTGGATGCCGAACAAGGTGAGCAGCAGGGTCTCGGGCCGCACGACCACACCCGCGTCGGCGCTCTCGGCGGAGTGCGCGACGGCCGGCACACCGTCACGGTCGTCCGGATGGACGCGTTCCACCATGCCACCAGACTACTGTTCGGCTGAACACCACTTCCGGTGGTTGACAGCGGAAATGTGAGCGCTAACACTCTTCGGCAGCACGGTTTCAGGTGACACAGCGTCGTCGACCCCTGTCGTGGAGGTTCCCATGTCCGTCCGGATGCGCCGGCCAAATCGTCGCCAACGGATCCGCGTCGTCGTCGCGGCGGCTGTGCTGGCGTTGGCCGGGACGGCACTGCCCGCGACCCCGGCGTCGGCGGCCGAAGCAACGGCCGCCGTCTCCGCGGCGGTGACCGCTCCCCCGATGGGGTGGGCTTCGTGGAACAGCTTCGCGGCCCAGATCAACTTCAACGTGATCAAGCAGCAGGCCGACGCCCTGGTTTCGAGCGGGCTGGCCGCGGCGGGCTACAACTACGTCAACATCGACGAAGGCTGGTGGCAGGGCACCCGGGACGCGGCGGGGAACATCACGGTCGACCAGAACGAATGGCCGGGCGGGATGAAGGCCATCGCCGACTACCTCCACGGCAAGGGCCTGAAGGCCGGCATCTACACCGACGCCGGCCGCGACGGTTGCGGCTACTACTACCCGACCGGCCGTCCGGCGGCACCGGGATCGGGCAGCGAAGGGCACTACGACCAGGACTTCCTGCAGTTCTCCCAGTGGGGCTTCGACTTCGTCAAGGTCGACTGGTGCGGCGGGAACGCCGAGGGCCTCGACGCGCGAACCGCGTACCAGGCGATCAGTGACTCGATCGGCCGGGCGACCGCGCGGACGGGCAGGCCGCTGGTGCTGTCGGTCTGCAACTGGGGCAACCAGGACCCGTGGAACTGGGCGCCGGGAATGTCGACGATGTGGCGGACCAGCCAGGACATCATCTTCTGGGGCGAGAGCCCGTCGATGGACCGCGTCCTGCGCAACTTCGACTCCGCGCAGCACCCGGCCGCGCAAAGCCCCGGGCACTACAACGATCCCGACATGCTCGTGGTCGGCATGCCGGGCTTCACCGCCGCCCAGAACCGCACGCACCTGAGCCTGTGGGCCGTTTCCGGAGCGCCGCTGCTCGCGGGGAACCGGCTGGACACCATGACGACCGAGACGAAGAACATCCTCGCCAACCCGGAAGTCGTGGCCATCGACCAGGACGCGGCGGGCAAGCAGGGCGTCAAGGTGGCCGAG
Source organism: Amycolatopsis sp. NPDC051128 (assembly GCF_040682715.1). Taxonomy (NCBI): domain Bacteria; kingdom Bacillati; phylum Actinomycetota; class Actinomycetes; order Pseudonocardiales; family Pseudonocardiaceae; genus Amycolatopsis; species Amycolatopsis sp. NPDC051128. Next base: position 88,332 of record NZ_JBFBBN010000029.1, read on the forward strand.
GACGCCACGGGGCGGCAGGTGTACAGCAAGACCCTGAGTGGCAGCGGCCGCCGCGCGGTGGTCGCACTCAACCGCACCGGCTCGGCCGCCCCGGTGACCGTGCGGTTCGCGGACCTCGGCCTGGGAGCCACGGCGTCGGTCCGCGACGTCTGGGCCGGCACCGACCTCGGCAGCCGGACCACGAGCTACACCGTGACGGTGCCCGCCAACGAGGCCGTCCTGCTGACGGTCTCCGGTACCGAAGCCCCCACCAGCAGCCAAACGGGGGCCGTCACCGGCAAGCAGTCGGGGCGGTGCCTCGACATCGACAACTCCGCCACGGCCAACGGCACCCAGGCCCAGCTGTGGGACTGCAACGGGCAGAACAACCAGCGGTGGACCTACACCGCGGCCAAGCAGCTGACCATCTACGGCACCAAGTGCCTCGACGCCTACAACCAGGGCACGGCCAACGGCACGCGGGCGGTGATCTGGGACTGCAACGGGCAACCCAACCAGCAGTGGACCTTGGGAACCGACGGCACCATTCGCGGCACGCAGTCCGGCCTCTGCCTCGACGCCTACAACGCGAGCACCGCCAACGCCACGAAGATCGTTCTCTGGGCGTGCGGCACCGCGGACAACCAGAAGTGGACCATGCGCTGACTGAGCGCCTCGCCGCGCGCCCCAATGTGGCGTTCGGTGCGTCCAGCGCACCCAATGTGGCGTTCGGTGCGTCCAACGCACCCAACGCCACATTGGGGCGCAACCCCGGACCACTGTCAACGAACCTCGGACGCGCGACACTAATGCGCTGATGGGGGCCTTCAGAGCATCCCCGTGAACCACTCCGGATCCCCTGGAAGCCGCGGCCGGGCCCTCAGCGCGGTTCGACCGTGATGGCGTCGAGGGCGCGGTGGATGAGGTCCGGCAGGGCGCCGCCGTGGTCGATCCAGTCGTCCAGGGAGATGCGGACCGCCGCCATGGCGACGGCCGCCAGGAGGCGGGGCCGCGGGTCGTGTTCGGTGCGGCCGCCGAAGCGCGGCGTGAGCAGCTCGGCGATCGCGTGCTCGTAGCGCTGGTAGGCCTGCGCGGTCCAGGCGTTGAGGGTCGGCGACGAGCGGGTGAGCCGGGCCAGTTCCCGGATCTGGCCGGCGTGCGCCGGGAACTCGGCCGCGAGTTCGCCGAAGGCCGCCACGAGGGCGTCCTTCGGCGACAGGTCGCCGGGCTGACGGGCGATCGCCTCGGTGACCAGCGTGAGCCACGGCCCGGTGATGCCTTCGGCGACCGCGCTTTCCTTCGTGTCGTAGTAGCGGAAGAACGTCGCGCGGCCGACTTCGGCGTCCGCGGCGATCTGGTCCACCGTCGTGGTGGCCACCCCCTGCCGGCCGGCCAGCCGAGCCGCCGACGCGGCGATCCGCGCGTTCGTCGCCCGCCTCTTGCGGACGGCCAGGCTTTCCGGTTCACTCTGAGACATAGTCTCATTCTGGACTATGTCTCATCGAGGAGCAAAGGGGCTCTCATGGGCGTGAACCAGCGCGAGCAGATCGTGATGTCCGCGGCGGAGATCACCGAATTCCTGAACGAGCAGCGGGTCGCGACCCTCGCCACGGTGGGTCCGTCCGGACAGCCCCACCTCGTCGCGATGTGGTACGCCGTGCTCGACGGCGTGCTGTGGTTCGAAACCAAGGCCAAGTCCCAGAAAGCCACGAACCTGCGCCGCGACAGCCGGGTCACCGTGATGGTCGAGACCGGCGACACCTACGACGCGCTGCGCGGCGTCGCACTGGAAGGCCGCGCCACGATCGTCGACGACCCCGACGCGCTGTGGGCGGTCGGCGTGAACGTGTGGGAGCGGTACAACGGCCCGTACAGCGAGGAAGTCCGGCCGATGGTCGAGTTCATGCTCACCAAGCGGGTCGCCGTCCGCGTCGACGCGGAACGAACCCGGTCGTGGGACCACCGCAAGCTCGGCCTGCCCGCCCTGCCGCTCGGCGGCACCACCGCCGCCCACCTGCGGGGTGCGTGATGGCGTTCAACCTGGCCGACCTGTTCGAGCACATCGCCGACGCGGTCCCCGGCCGGGAAGCCCTGTACGCCGAGGGCCGGACGCTCACCTACCGGGAGCTCGACCGGCGCGCCAACCGGCTGGCCCACCACTTCGCGGCGGCCGGCATCGGCGCCGGCGACCACGTCGGGTGCCACCTGATGAACGGCCCGGAATACCTCGAAACCATGCTCGCGCTGCTGAAGATCCGCGCGGTGCCCATCAACGTGAACTTCCGGTACGTCCGCGACGAACTCCGCTACCTGTACGACAACGCGGATCTCGTCGGCTTGGTGTACGACACCGAGTTCGCCGGGCGGGTGGCGGCGGTCCTGCCGGACGTGCCGCGGCTGCGGCACCTGCTGGCCGTCGGCCCCGGCGGGGACCTGCCCGCGGGCAGCCTGCGGTACGAAGAGGCGCTGGCTGTCCGGCCCGACGACCGCGCGGGGTTCCCGGCGCGGTCCGCCGACGACCTCGTGATCATCTACACCGGCGGCACGACCGGCCTGCCCAAGGGTGTCGTGTGGCGGCACGAAGACCTGCTCTTCGGCGGCATGAGCGCCGGCGCCGAAGGCCTCACCGCGCCCGAGGACGCCGGCCCGCGCGCGGCCGCGGCCGACCCGCTGGTGATGTTCGCCGCGCCGCCGCTGATGCACGGCACCAGCGTCCTCGCCTCGTTCATCACCTTCCTCGGCGGCGGCAAGGTCTGCCTGGTCCGCCGGTACTCGGGCGACGCGGCGGTCCGCGTCATCCGCGAACAGGGCTGCCAGACGATGATGATCGTCGGCGACGCGATGGCCGTGCCGCTCCTCGAAGCCCTCGACGCCCTCGACGCGGACACCCGGGCCCTGCCGTCACTGCGCATCATCGCCAGTGCCGGCGCGCTGCTCAGCCCGGCGGTCCGCGCCCGGCTCGGCGCCCACCTGCCCGAGCTGTACATAGTGGACAGTTTCGGCTCCACCGAGACCGGTCACAGCGGGGCGGGCATGGACGGGAACCGGCACTTCACCGTCAACGACACCACCACCGTCCTCGACGCGGACCTCGCGCCCGTCACCCCGGCAGCGGCGTGGTGGGCCAGGTGGCCCGCCGCGGCCACATCGCCCTCGGCTACTACGGGGACCCGGCCAAGACCGCCCGCACCTTCGTCGAAGCCGGCGGCGTCCGCTGGGCCCTGTCCGGCGACCAGGCCACGGTGGACGCCGACGGCACCGTCCGCTTCCTCGGCCGCGGCGCGATCTGCATCAACTCCGGCGGCGAGAAGATCCACCCCGAAGAGGTCGAAGCCGCCCTCAAGACCCACCCGGCGATCACCGACGCGGTCGTCGCGGGCATCCCCGACCCCCGCTGGGGGCAGCGGGTCGCCGCGGTGCTCCAGCTGCACCCCACCGCGGACGGCGTGACCCGGCAAGACCTCGAAACGCACCTCGCGCCGTTGATCGCCCGCTACAAACTCCCCCGCCTCACCCACGTCGTCCCGCGCATCCAACGCTCACCGTCGGGCAAACCGGACTACCGGTGGGCCACCGAGACCCTCCTGAAGGCCGCGCGGGACGCCTGAGCCGCAGCGACGGCGTGGGTGGTCGCGCGCGCCGGTCCGGAATTTTTCCCGAGCATGTTTCGCCCGTCCGAGAACTGGGTAACAGGCGGGCTGACGAGGAGGGACGAGGCGACGATGACCGCTGACGGCAGCCGGCTCCGGCCGCAGGACCTTCTGCGCGTGACCGCGCACCACCCCGGCGACGCCGTGCTGCTCGCGGTGTCCGGCGAGGTCGACCTGCTCAGCGCCCCGGTGCTGGAAGCAGAGGTCGCCGCCGCTCTCGCCGCCACGCCGAAGCTGCTGGTGATCGACCTGACCGAGGTCTCCTTCCTCGCCTCCATCGGCATCACGGCCCTGCTCAACGCCCGCCGCGCGGCCGGTGCCGGCACCGGGGTCCGGGTCGTCGCGCCGGAAGACGGCGTCGTCGCACGCACCCTGCGCCTGACCGGCCTGCACGAGACGCTGGCCGTCGTCGCCACCCGCGCCGACGCGCTCGCGTAACGACACCGGCGCGCTCACGCGCGGCCGAACCTGGCCGCGTAGCTCGCCAGGTCGCCTTCGGCCTCGAAGACGTCCATCAGCCCCTCCCCGAGCCGTTCACAGCAGATGGCGGCAACCCGAAAGAACTCCCGCTCAGCCCACGCGCCGGGCGGCCGGGGTGGGACGATGAGGCGGTGGACGTGCGCAGCAGGAACAACGTCGTCGTCACCGGCCGTGACGACGGCCCGACCGTCCTGCTCGCGCACGGGTTCGGCTGTGACCAGAACCTGTGGCGCCTCGTCGTCCCGGAGCTGGCCGAGCGGTACCGGGTGGTGCTGTTCGACCACACCGGCGCCGGACGCTCGGACCTGTCGGCCTGGACCGCCGAGCGCTACAGCACCCTCGACGGCTACGCCGACGACGTCCTGGTCCTGTGCCGCGAACTGGACCTGCGGGACGTCGTGCTGGTCGGGCACTCGGTCAGCGCGATGATCGCGGTACTGGCCGCCAACCGCGAACCGGACCGCTTCGCGAAGCTGGTGCTGCTCACGCCGTCGCCCCGCTACCTCGACGACGAGGACTACCGCGGCGGGTTCAGCCGCGCCGACATCGACGAACTGCTCGCCGCGCTGGAGTCGAACTACCTGGGCTGGTCGGCGACGATGGCGCCGGTGATCATGGGCAACCCGGAGCGCCCGGAACTGGGTGAGGAGCTGACGAACAGCTTCTGCCGGACCGACCCGGCGATCGCGCGGGTGTTCGCCAGGGCCACGTTCCTGTCCGACAACCGGGCCGACCTGGCCGAGGTGACCGTGCCGACGCTGGTCGTCCAGTGCGCCCGCGACGCCATCGCGCCGCCCGAGGTCGGGCAGTTCACCCATGAGCGGATCCCCGGCAGCGTGCTGGTGACGCTCGACGCGACCGGGCACTGCCCGCAGCTCAGCGCGCCGGAAGCCACCGTCGGCGCGATCACGGCGTTCGTGGACGGGCCATGATGTGCGAAGCCGGCGACCACCCCGGCCCGGCGTTTTCGGCGTTGCTGGAAGACAGCGCGGAAGACCTCTACGAGCACGCGCCCTGCGGGTACCTTTCGACGCTGCTGGACGGCACGATCGCGAAGATCAACACGACGCTGCTGAACTGGCTCGGCTACGAACGCGACGAGGTGGTCGGCCGCCGCCGGTTCCCCGATCTGCTGACCGTCGGCGGCCGGCTGTACCACGAGACGCACTTCGCGCCGCTCCTGCGCATGCAGGGTGAACTCGGCGGGGTCGCCTTCGAGCTGGAGGCCGCGGACGGGACGCGGCTGCCGGTGCTGGTCACCTCGACGATCAAGACCGGCACCGACGGGAAGGCGCAGCTGGTCCGCACCACGGTCTTCGACGCGCGGGACCGGCGCGCCTACGAGCAGGAGCTGCTGCGGGCGCGCGACGAAGCCGAGCGCGAACGCGACCGGGTGCAGCGGCTGGCGAGGACGTTGCAGCAGACCCTGCTGCCGCCCGCGCTGTCCGAGGTGCCCGGCATGCGGGTCGCGGCGTACTACCACCCCGCGTCGGCCGACGAGGTCGGCGGCGACTTCTACGACCTGTTCCCGCTGACCGGCGACACGTGGGGGTTCTTCCTCGGCGACGTGTCCGGGAAGGGCGCGGCCGCGGCCGTGGTGACGTCGCTGGCGCGCTACACGCTGCGTGCGGCCGCGGTGTACGCCCCGGACCCGGCCGCCGTGCTCGACCACCTCAACACCGTGCTGCACCAGCAGTTCCACGGCGCCGACCCGCGCTACTGCACCGTCATCCACGGCCGCGTCCGGCCCGGCGGCGACAGCGCCGCGGTCACCCTCGCCACCGGCGGGCACCCGCCGGCGCTGCTCATCCGCGCCGACGGCACGTCCTCGTTCCTGGACCTGCCAGGCGGCCAGCTGGTCGGCGCGCTGCCGAACCCGCGGTTCGCGACGATGGACGTGCGTCTGGCGCCGGGAGACACGATGCTGCTGTACACCGACGGGCTGACCGAAGCCCGCACGCAAGGCCGGGCCCGCTACAGCGAAGAGCAGCTGCGGGAGGACCTGACCGGCCTGGCCCCGACGACCGCGCCGGCGGTGATCACGGCGGTGACCGGCCTGCTCGCCGGATTCGGCGACGGCGTCGAAGACGACACCGCCCTGCTGGCGTTGAGCATCCCGCTGCCCGGGAGCGATCGGCCGTGACGGATCACCCGTTCTCCGCCGAGACCCGCACCACCGGGACCGGGCCCGTGGTCACCGTCCGCGGCGAACTCGACATGGCGACCGCACCCCGGCTCCGCGCCCGGATCGGCGATCTCGCGCTGGCCCGCGAGCAGCTGCTCGTGGTGGACCTGACCGGCGTGACGTTCTGCGACTCCAGCGGCATCTCGGCGCTCATCGCCGCCGTCAACGTCGCGGCGGCCGCCGAAGCCGGCGTCGCGCTGGTCGCCGTCCCCGCCCGCCTCGCCCGCACGTTCGGCCTGATCGGCCTCGCGGACTTCTTCCCGACTTACGACAGCGCCGAAGAGGCCGTGGCCGCGCTTACCTGAAGCGCCACATTGGGGATTTTTCATCCTGTTGGTGCTGGTCGGGGTGGGTTGACAGCGCTGGTTGTGGTTGTGGGGTAACGGGGTTTGGTGGTTGCCGGCTTCTGGTCGGGAACGCGGCGGAGCCCCCGGATGTTGATCAAGTCGTGACTCAAGAAAAAACGTCCGGGGGCTCCGCGCCCACTGTCTCACACCCCACCACCGCGACGATCTCCTACCGCAGTGCCCTGCCGGTATCAGCGGCCACGATCGCCTGGCTGACCAGCCTGATCACCGCACACCGGGCGAAGATCGGGTCCGTGAATGGCACATTGAGGGACTCTATGTCCCTCAATGGGCCATTCACGGCCTTTCGCGAGCACCTGAAACCGGGCCAATCGGGCTAATAGGGCCAATCGGGCAGCCTTGACAGTTCGCTGCCGCAGCTAACTGCCCGGCCTTGACCGAACGCCACATTGGGTGCGCTGGACGCAACCAACGCCACATTGGGGCGCATGAGCCAGGTCGTCACCGCAGCAGCCGCAGGTGCCTACGTCGGCGACTGGACCAACTCCACGAGCAGCGCGCGGATCGCCGGGCTCGCGTCGGCGCTGCGCCGCCACGTGGCTGCCCCTGTCGATCCTTCCGGGCGAGTGACGGAGAGCACCCACCCCTATATTTGCCCGTTTTCGGGCAAGAATTTGGCCTTCACTCTCCGCGCAGGGCATGATGGCCTGTGTGGAGGACACCGACATCGTCGATCGCGTGGCCGCTTCCACCGGTTTGCCGCCGGGGGTCGCCGCCCGCGTCGTCGACGACGTCCTCGCCTTCTACCGGACGCCCACCGAGCAGTACGTCCGTCGCCGGCACACCGAGCTGCAGGCCGAGGGCCGGAAGAACCCCGAGATCTTTCCCCTCATCGCCGCCGAGCTCCGCGGCCGCCTCGTGGCCGCGCCGGTCCTGTCCGAGCGCCAGCTGCGACGCATCGTCTACGGCTGACCGGCGCCCCCTTTCCCTGCCACGTAAGAGGTTCACCATGTGCGGAATCGTCGGATACATCGGCGGCCAGAACGCGGCCCCCATCCTCCTCGAAGGACTGACCCGGCTGGAGTACCGCGGCTACGACTCCGCCGGGGTCGCCGTCCTCGGCGCCAAGGGCGGCGCGCAGGTCCACCGCGTCGTCGGCCGGGTCCGGAACCTGACCGCGGCCCTGCCCAAGAGACTCGCCGGGAAGGTCGGCATCGGGCACACGAGGTGGGCCACGCACGGGCCCGCGTCGGAGGCCAACGCCCACCCGCACACCTCCGAGGACGGCCGGATCTGCGTCGTCCACAACGGCATCATCGACAACGCCGACGCGCTGCGCGCCCAGCTCGCCGACGCCGGGGTGACCCTCACGTCCGAGACCGACACCGAGGTCCTCGCCCACCTGATCGCCCGCTCCGCCGCCGAAACCCTCGAAGACGCCGTCGTCGAGGCGGTCTCCCGGATCACCGGCACGTACGCGATCGCCGTCACCGACAGCGAGCACCCGGACCGCCTGGTGATCGCGCGCAACGGCTCGCCGCTGATCATCGGCGTCGGCGAGCGGGAGATGTTCGTCGCCAGCGACCTCGCCGCGCTCGTCCGGCACACCTCGCAGGTCGCGCACCTCGACGACGGCGAGTTCGCGACGGTCTTCGCGACCGGCTACCGCACCTTCACCGTCGACGAAAGCGACACCACCAAGCCGGCCACCGAGATCGACATCAACGCCGAGGACCTCGACCTGGGCGGCTACGCGCACTACATGGCCAAGGAGATCCAGGAGCAGCCCGAGTCCGTGGAGCGGGTGATCCGGGGCCGGCTGGACGACCGGTTCGGCGTCGCCCGCCTGGACGGGCTCAACCTGACGCCGCGGGACCTGCGCGGGTTCAGCCGCGTGAAGATCCTCGGGTGCGGCTCCGCCTACTACGTCGGCCAGATCGGCGCGACGATGATCGAGGAGCTGGCGAGGATCCCGGCCGACGCCGAAGCCGCGTCGGAGTTCCGCTACCGCAACCCGATCATCGAAGCGGACACCCTCTACATCGCGGTCAGCCAGTCCGGCGAAACGATCGACACCGCCTTCGCCGTCGAGGAGATCAAGCGCAAGGGCGGCCGCGTCGTCGGGCTGGTCAACGTCGTCGGCTCGACCATCGCCCGCGCCTGCGACGGCGGGGTCTACCTGCACGCCGGCCCGGAGATCGCGGTCGCCTCGACCAAGGCGCTCACCAACATGGCCGTCGGCTTCGCCCTGATCGCGCTGGCGCTCGGCCGGGTGCGGGACCTCTCCACCGCCGACGGCCGACGCGTCATCGCGGCCCTGCGCGCCCTGCCCGGCCAGATCCGGGCGGTGCTGGACGCGGAGCCGGCGATCGCCGAGCACGCGAAGGCCGTGGCGGCCGCGAGCAGCCTGTTCTTCGTGGGCCGCGTCCGCGGTTACCCGGTGGCGCGGGAAGGGGCCCAGAAGTTCAAGGAGATCTCCTACCGCCACGCCGAGGCGTACCAGACCTCCGAGCTCAAGCACGGCCCGCTCGCCCTGATCGACGAAGCGCTCCCGACGGTCGCCGTCGTGCCCGCCGACGAGCTGACCGACCGCAACCTGGCCGCGGTGCAGCAGATCAAGGCCCGCGGCGGCGCCGTGCTGGCGGTGACCCACGAAACCGTCGACTTCGGCGAACTCGACGTCCCGCGGATCGTCGTGCCCCGGACCGAGCCGGAGCTCGACCCGATCCTGCTGACCATCCCGTTGCAGCTGCTCGCCTACCACGCCGCGCTCACCCTGGGCTACGACATCGACAAGCCGCGCAACCTGGCCAAGTCGGTCACGGTCGAGTGAGAGCTCAGCCCAGGCGGAAGTCGGCCACCCGGATCGGCGACGGCGTGGTTCCGCTCGAAACCTGCTGATACATCACGGAGATCACGCCTTCGGCGGCCAGGCGCGAGTCGTCGACGTCGACCTCGCCGAAGGCGCGCAGGTCCGGGCTGTACACCGTCTTCCAGTCGGTCCAGCCGCTCGCCTTGGTCGCCGCGACGATCCGCCCGTACGGCATGACGAGGTAGGCGTTGTCGCCCCGGTCGAACACCAGCTTCGAGCGCTGGGTCGACTCGGGCGCCACCGGCACTTCGCGCTTGGTCCAGCTGCCGTCGGCCGCCCGGCTGAGGAAGAACGTCCGCCCGTACTGCTTGCGCTGTGCGGAATAGTTCGTGACGCACTGGGTGAACCGGCCCGGCACGTAGCTGATCACCACGTGCGGCTGCCCCGCGGAGTCGACGGCCTGGCTCTCCTGGTTCATCAGCCCGTGGTCGACGGTGAGCGGATCGACGACCGTGCCCGGCGAACCCACCGCCACCGGCGTGCCGCCCGTCGTCGCCACCGCCGTGCCGGCGTTGTTCCGCCAGGTCCGGCCGCGGTCGTCGCTGTAGACGTAGCCGGTGTCGTGGTTGGCCAGCCCGCCGGCGTCGCACAGCACGCCGGAGTTGCCTTCGCGCCAGGTGAACGCGGCGTGCAGCCGCCCACCCGGACCGTAGGTGATGCCGTGCAGGTACATGTTGCGCGTCGTGCTGGTCACGCCGTTGCCGGACTTCCACGAGCCGGTCGCCGACGTCCACTTGCCGAGCTTGCGCCAGCTGCCCGCGCTGTACTCCGCGAGCTCGTTGACGCCGTTGCCGGAGCCGCCGGTGCGGTAGCTCAGCTGCAGCCGCCGCTCCGGCGTGACCACGAACTGCGGGTAGGTGATCGCGCCGAGGTCGACGCCGTTCAGCGTGCGCTGGACCGCGCCGAACGCCGCCGGCGTCCACGCGTGCGAGGCGGGCGCGGACAGCAGCCCCGCCACCGACTCCACGTAGTAGACCTGGTTGCCGTGGGTGTCCATGGCCACGTGCAGCCGGCCGTCCTCCGGCGAGACCCCCATGGAGATCACGTTGTGCGAGTCGTTCACGGTCAGCTTGTGCGGCAGCTTGACCGTCTGCCACGCGCCGGCGGCGTCGGCGCGCCGGGCGATCACGGCGCCGCGGTCCGCGGTGTACCAGGCCGCGTACTGGTAGCCCGCGTAGCTAAAAATGCCGCTCTGCTGGAAGGAGTCGTTGTTCACCAGGCCGTCGTAGGACACGAAGTACAGCGCCGCCGGATCGAGCTGCGTGTCCTGGACCTTCACCACGGACACCGCCGCTTCGGCGGGCGCGGCGGGCAGCAGCGGGAGCGCCGCGGCCACCAGGACGCCGAGGATCCGAGAAAGCGCTCTCTTCGTCGAGGCCATGGTCCACCCTTCCCGCGTGTTAACGTGAACAGGGTCACCCTCGGGCGGGCCGCCGTCAACCGACGGATGGTGGATTTCGGTCAGGTCCTCCCCACGAGGACCGCGCCCCCGATTTCCCGCCGGTGCTGCCGGGCCTGCTTGGGCATGTTCCAGCCGAGCACGCCGACGACCTCGCCGCCCTGGTGGTACCGCGCCACGAACCGCCCCTCGCGCGGATCTCCCTCCACAATGGACACATCGGCGGTCGCGGACAGCGTGCCGTGCACGTGGATCCGGGCGTCGAACTGGTTGGTCCAGAAGTACGGCACCGGCGTGTACGGGCGGTCCTCGCCGAGGACGTTCCCCGCGACGGCGACCGCCTGTTCGGTGGCGTTGGTCCGGTTCTCCAGGCGCAGCAGCGCGTCGAGCCCTTCGTGGTGCCAGCGGGCGACGTCGCCCGCCGCGTAGATCCCGTCCGCCGCACGGCACCGGGAGTCGCACACCACGCCGTTGTCGCACAGCACTCCGCTGCCCGCCAGCCATTCCGTCGCCGGCGCGGCGCCGAACGCCACCACGACGACGTCGGCGGGCAGCACCGCACCGGACTCCAGCCGCACCCCGGTGACCCGCCCGTCCCGCTCGGCCAGGCCGGTGACCCCGGCGCCGAGCCGGAGCCGGACGCCCCGGCCGGCGTGGAGGTCCGCGAGCAAGCCGGCGGCGAGCGGGCCGAACTGGTAGGCCAGCGGCGCGGACTGCGGCCCGGCGAGGGTGACGGGCACGCCGGTCCCGCACAGGGTGGCCGCGATCTCCGCGCCGAGCACACCGTCCCCGACGACCACGACGCGCTTGCCCGGCGCAAGGTCCGCGCGCAGGCCCAGGGCGTCGTCGAGGGTGCGGAGCACGTGGACGCCCGCGAGGCCGTCCTGCCCGGGCAGGGTGCGCGGCCGCAGCCCGGTGGCCAGCACCACCGCGTCCGCGGTCAGGGCCCGCCCGCTCACCGTGTGGACGGTCCGCGCCCGGGCGTCCAGCCGCACCGCCGGGTCGCCGAGCACGAACTCGGCGCCCAGCGCGGCGAGTGCGTCCGGTGCGCGCAGCCGCGCCTGCTCGGGCGTCCAGCTGCCGCCGAGGATCTGCTTGGACAGCGGCGGCCGGTCGTACGGCAGGTGCGCCTCGGCGCCCAGCACGGTCACGCGACCCTCGTACCCCTTACGGCGCAAGGCTTCCACGGTCGCGAGCCCGGCGGCCGAGGCCCCGACGACCAGGACGTCGCCAGGAGTGGTCACGCGTTCTCGCTCACCGTGATCGCGGCACCGGGGCACACACTGGCCGCTTCCCGGACGATCTTGTGGAGCCCCTCGCCGGGGCGCTCGTCGAGCAGGATCACGATCCCGTCCTCGTCGCGCTGGTCGAACACGTCCGGCGCGAGCAGCACGCACGTGCCGGCCCCGCAGCACTTCTCCTCGTCGACGACGACCTTCATGGCTGTTCCTTTCGTGCGTTCGGTTGCGACGTCACCAGCGGACGGGCAGTTCCCGCAGTCCGCCGACGGCGAGCCCCTCGACCGGGCGCAGCTCCGCGGCCGGGACGGCGAGCTCCAGCGACGGCAGCTCGCGCAGCAGCACCTCCAGGACCACCTGCAGCTCGGTGCGGGCCAGCGGCTGCCCGAGGCACGCGTGCGCGCCGGCCCCGAAGGCCAGATGCGGGTTCGGGCTGCGGCCCAGGTCCATGTCGGCGGCGTGCTCGAACGCGCGCTCGTCGCGGTTGGCGGCGGCCATGCTGCACATCGCGGTGGTCCCGGGCGGCAGCACGGTGCCCGAAAGCTCGAACTCCTCGGTGATGAACCGCTGCATCCCCACGCCCGCGTTCGCGTCCAGCCGCAGCGACTCCTCGACCGCCGTGCGCACCAGCGACGGATCGGCCAGCAGCTCCTCCCACCGGCTCCGGTCCGCCAGCAGCATCGCCACCATCTTGGCGATCATGTTCGCGGTGGTCTCGTGCCCGGCGATCAGTAGGCCGATCCCGGTGGCGGCCAGCTTCGCGTCGGACCAGCCGGCGCCGTCGGCGATCAGCGCGCTGAGGATGTCGTCACCCGGTTCGGCCCGCTTGGCGGCGATGTGCCCGCCCATGTACCGGCCGAACTCCGTCTGCGCCGCGTCGAACTCTTCCTGGGTGTAGCGGGTCATGCTGAGCATGACGTCGGACCAGTGCGCGAACCGCTCCCGGTCGGTGTCCGGCACGCCGAGCATGTCGCAGATGACCCAGACCGGCAGTGGGAAGGCGACGCCCGCCTTGAGGTCGCCGGGCGCGCCCTTGGCGACCATTTCGTCAATGAGCCGCCCGGCCATCGCCGCCATGCCGGGCCGCAGGGCGTTCATCCGCTTGGCGGTGAACCACTTGCCGATCATGCGGCGCCACGTCAGGTGGTCCTCGCCGTGCTGCGGGAGCACGGACGCCATCTCGCTGTTGAACACCCCGCCCGACTCGGTGTCCGCGACCCGGGCCGCGTTGTCCGCCGCGGTCGGCCGGGTGAACCGCGGATCGGACAGGACGCTCTTGACGTCGTCGTACCGGGTAATCAGAGCGGCCTCGTCCCCGCTGGCCAGCGCGACCCGCGCGACCGGGCACTTGTCCCGGAACTCGGCCCACTCGGCCGGCGGCTCCAGTGCGGCCTCGGCGCCGAACGGGAAGCGCGGCAGCGGGTCGGTGTGGCTTTGCGGCATCACGGGCTCCTCGTCGGTGAACGTCCTCTGCCACGAGGATGACCGCGAACTCGGATTAAGTCAAACAGTTGATTTAATCCGACAGGGGAGGCGACGATGAGTGGTCCGCTACCTCACCCCTCCGGGCGAGGCGGGGTCATTCGCGCTCGACCCGGCGCAGCCCGTGCTCGGCGGTCCACCACTCGACGACCAGCAACGTCGCCGCTTCGTCGAGGTGCGTGTGCACGACCTCGGCGACGTCGGCCACGAACCGCTCGCCGTCTTCGGTGCGCGCCCGGCCCGAGATCTTCGCCTCGCCCGGCCACCGCGCCTCCGCGCCCTCGACCGGGTCGACCGTCGCGCTGTGCAGCGCGAACCGCGGGTCCCGGCGGAGGTCCGCGCCCTTGCGCGCGTTCGGCATCGAGCCGAAGACCAGTTCGCCGTCTTCGAAGACCGTCTCGATCCCGGAGATCCGCGGCGAACCGTCGGCCCGGAGGGTGGCGATCGTCTTGTGCTTGTGGGCGTCGAACGACGCCCGCACCCGCCGCGCGAACTCCGGCTCCGCCCGCTCGAACTCCCGCCACGCCGTCATCGGCCCATCATGCCGCAGCGGTCAGCTCCGCAGCCCCTCGACGAGGAGCCCGACCAGCCGGCGCGCGTCGTAGCGGGGGTCGCTGTCCGCGCCGATGCAGAGGTTGCCGACGCCCCGCATGAGTTCGTACGCCTGCAGGTCCCCCCGGATCTCACCGGCCGCGGCGGCGGCGTCGAGCAGTTCGGTGCACACCGGCAGGAGCCGGTCCAGGAAGTACGCGTGCAGCGTGTCAGCACCGGCGTTGTCGGACCGCAGCACGCCGGCGAGCCCGTGCTTGGTCACCACGAAGTCGACGTAGCGGTCGACCCACCCCACCAGCGCCGCGTACGGCGATTCGCTCGAGGCCAGCAGGGCCGGTCCCGCCTCCGCGCAAGCTTCCACCTGGTGCCGGAAGACGGCGATGATCAGGTCCGCCCGGGTCGGGAAGTGGCGGTAGATGGTGCCCATCCCGACACCGGCCTTGGCCGCGATGTCGCGCACCGGCGCGTCCACCCCGGACGCGACGAAGACCGCGGCCGCCGCGTCCAGCAGCACCTTCTCGTTGCGCCGGGCGTCCGCGCGCTTGGGCCTGTTTTCGCTCACCACTTCCTCCACGGTTGCTAACCGGAACAGTGCTCCGTATAGTTACCGGAGCAACGTTCCGTTTGCTCATCATGCCACGGAGGCAACCTCTCATGCAGTACCGCACCTTGGGCCGCACCGGCGTCCAGGTCAGCTCCCTCGCGCTCGGCGCGATGAACTTCACGACGATGGGGCGCACCACCCAGGACGAGGCCACGGCCATCGTCGACGCCGCGCTCGAAGGCGGGGTCAACGTCATCGACACCGCCGACATGTACGGCCAGGGCGAGTCGGAGGTGATGGTCGGCAAGGCCATCGCGGGCCGCCGCGACGACATCGTGCTGGCCACGAAGGCGTACATGCCCATGGGCGACGAGCGCAACCACCAGGGCAGCTCGCGCCGCTGGCTGGTCACCGCGCTCGACGACAGCCTGCGCCGCCTCGGCGTCGACCACGTCGACCTCTACCAGGTGCACCGCTGGGACCCGCGCACCAGCGACGAGGAAACGCTTTCCGCGCTGACCGATCTCCAGCGTGCGGGCAAGATCCGCTACTTCGGCTCTTCGACGTTCCCCGCGTACCGCATCGTCCAGGCGCAGTGGGCCGCCAGCGAACTCCACCTCGGCCGGTACGTCACCGAGCAGCCCAGCTACTCGATCCTGCAGCGCGGGATCGAAGCCCACGTGCTGCCCGTGACCGAGGAGTACGGGCTCGGCGTGCTGGCGTGGAGCCCGCTGGCCTCGGGCTGGCTGTCTGGCGCGGTCCGCGCCGGCCAGGAGATCACCACCAACCGCTCGACGCTCGTCCCGCAGCGCTTCGACCTCGACGTCCCCGCCAACCAGGCCCGGCTCGACGCCGTCGAAAAGCTCGCCAAGATCGCCGAGCAGGCCGGCCTCACGCTGATCCAGCTCGCGCTCGGCTTCGTGACCGCGCACCCCGCCGTGACCACCGCGCTCATCGGGCCGCGGACACTCGACCACCTGCGCTCGCAGCTCGCGGCCGCGGACACCGTGCTCCCCGCGGACGTGCTCGACGAGATCGACGCCGTCGTCGCACCCGGGACCGACCTGGCCCCGCAGGAGAAGTTCGACACCCCGCCCGCACTGCTCGACCCGTCGCTTCGGAGGCGTTGATGAAACCGAGTTTCGGCATCCTGACCGCACCCATGCAGGTCGGCTACGAAGACATCCTGCGCGTCTGGGAGGAGGCCGACGCCGTCCCGGAAATCGAGCACGCGTGGCTGTTCGACCACCTCATGCCGATCGGCGGCGACCCGGACGGCCCGATCTTCGAAGGCTGGACGCTGCTCTCGGCGCTGGCCGCGCGCACCGAGCGGATCCGGCTCGGCGTCCTGGTGAGCAGCAACCGGTTCCGCCCGCCTGCCGTGCTGGCGAAGATCGCGACGACCGTCGACATCGTTTCCGGCGGACGGCTCGACTTCGGCATCGGCGCCGGCTCGCGCCCGAGCCACCCGCTGGCCCGCCGGGAGTACGACGCGCACGGCCTGCCGTACCACGACCAGGCGGACGCGGTGGCCGCGCTCGCCGAAGCCTGCACGGTGATCCGTCGCTTGTGGACGGAGGACAAGCCGTTCGGCTTCGACGGCGCGCACGTCCGGCTCACCGGCGCGTTCGGCAACCCGAAGCCCGTGCAGGACCCGCACCCGCCGATCATGATCGGCGGCCGCTCGAGCGCGACGCTGCGCGTGGCCGCCGAACACGCCGACCTGTGGAACATCCCCGGCGGCGGCGACATCGAGGACGTCGCGGGCCGCAGCGCGCTGCTGGACCGCTACTGCGCGGAGATCGGCCGCGACCCGGCGTCGATCACCCGCTCGATCTTCCTGCCGGTCGACTACGACAAGCCCGCTGTCACCCGGGAGAAGATCGGCGAGGCGGTCGGCGCCGGGTTCGGGCACATCGTCCTCGGCCTGGCGAACCCCTACCCCGACGGCGTCGCGAAGTGGGTGGCCGACGAACTGATCCGCTGAGCCCCGTCACGCTTCGACGCGCTCCCGCACCGCCCGCAGTTCCTCGCCGACGACGGCCATCTGCGTGTCGACCGCCGTCGCGTCGGTTCCCTCGGGGAAGAAGAGGCTGAAGATCAGCTCGGCGCCCGTCAGGTTGGGCACCACGCGCGTGAACAGGCCCAGGTTCGGGGCGTCGGCGCTGACGACGTCGACGACGCCGTGCGCCGCCGCGACCCGCACGGCGACCCGCTGCGGCCCGGCGCCGGTGTGGACGCGCCAGATGTCGTCGTGCTCGTGGTCGACGGCGGTGGCGAACCCCGGCGCCCATTCGGGCAGGTGGCGGGGATCGGACAGGTATTCGACGACGCGCTCCGGCGGCGCGGCGACGGAGATGGTGCGCGTCTCGGCGCGGCCGGGCTGGAATGAGGTCATGCCAAAACGATACGCAAGTGCTTATCATTTGTCACGCGTAAGATCCCGCCGGTGAACGAGGACGACGATCTCGGGGCGCTCTGCGCCGGGGCGGGGCGCAGCCTGGCCGAGGCCGAGCGGCCGGTGCTGGAGCGGCACGGGCTTTCGATGTGGCAGTACGTCGTGCTGTCGGCGCTGGCCCACGAGGCGGCGCCGAGTCAGCTGGTGCTGGCCCAGCAGATCCACTACGACAAGACCCGCCTGATCGCCCTGCTGGACGGCCTGGAAGCGGCAGGCCTGGTCGGCCGCGAGCCGGACCCGGGCGACCGTCGCGCACGGACAGTGCGGCTGACGCCCGAAGGGATCCGGCGGCACGCGGAGGTCCAGGCCGCCATCCGGGTCGTGGAGGACCGGAAGCTCGCCGGCCTCACCCCGGAAGCGCGGCGAGTGCTGCGGTCGGCCCTCGCCCACCTCGCGAACTCGGGCTGATCACCCACAGCTGTGAATGGCCCATCGAGGGACATAGAGTCCCTCAATGGGCCATTCACGGCCTTCCGCGTCAGGCCACCGCGCAGAGCGTTCCGTTCAGGCTGAACGCCGTGGGCAGGATGTTCGGCCCGCCGTAGTCGGCGACGAAGCCGACGTCCGCGCCTGAGCTCAGCGGTGCCGACGACGTGACCTTCACCGTGCTCCCCGTCTGGGTCCACGTGCCGTTCCACCCGCTGGTGACGCGCTGCCGTCCGGTCGGCCACGTGAACGTCAGCGTCCAGTCACCCACGACGCCGCCGGCGACAACGTGGATGCCGCCGACGAAGCCGCTCGCCCAGTCGGTGACGTCGGTCATCCGGACCGTGCAGCTGCTCGCCGCCGGCGCGCCGGTGGTGAGCGTCAACGGCGGCGACGCCCATGACACCTTCCCGGCCGTGTCCCTGGCCAGCACGTTGACGGTGTAGCGGCTGCCAGGGACGAGGTTGCCGACGTCGATCGACGTGCCGGTGGTCTCGCCCCACTGCTCGCTGGTGGTGCCGAATTGCCGGTATACCTCGTACTTCGCGATCGGGTGGCCGCCGGGTGCGGCCGCGGGCCAGCTGATCGTCGCGGTCCGGTCGGTCGCCGTGCCGGTCGGCTGCCCGGGCGCGCCGGGCGGGGCGGACACCGCGGCCGCCGGGTGCAGGACCAGGGTCGTCAGCGAATACGGCGGCAGCGCCTGGCTGGTCCCCGTCCCGGTCGCGCCGCTCGCGATCGACGTCGCGCCGTTGGTGAAGGTGAACACCTGCGGCGCCGACGACGCCGGCGTGTACCCCTGGTAGTCCAGGGTCACCGTCCTGGCCTGGTCGGGATCCTTGTTGACCAGCAGCACGGCCAGATCCCCGTTCGGCCGGCGCGCGGCGTGCGCCCCGATGAGCGGATCGTCCGCGCCGGCACGGACGTACTGGTCACCGGGACGCGCGAAGGTGCTCAGCATCTTCAGCCCGTAGTACGGCGCGAACGGCGTGTTGAGCGCGGGCTCGCAGGCGCCGCCCTCCAGGCAGGTCGCGCTGGACAGCAGGCCGGAGTCGCCGTAGTCGGGGTATCCGGCCACAGTGGACAGTGCCGTCGGGCCGTTGTGCGTGTCCCACCAGTCCACGGTGAACACGCCGTTCTCCAGCAGGGACGTGAAAGCCTCGGCGGCGAACAGCGCGCCGGGCTGGGTGTCCACGCCGACCGGACTGTTCGTTTCGGTCAGCGCGATACCGATCCGCCCGGAGTTCGCGCCCGCGTACCGCGTGATCTGGTCGCGCGCCAGGTAGATCATGTCGGTCACCTGCTCGGGCTTGGCGAGCGCCTCCGCGGCCGTCGAACCACCGGGGTACCAGTGCAGGATGACGAAATCGACGTGCGGGCCCGCGATCGACAGCACGGTCTGGTTCCAGGTGGCGGTGTCGCCGGTGCCGACGATGCCGTCCGGCCAGTTCGCCGGGGTCGTGAGGACCGCGCCGATCTTGACCGACGGGTCGACGGCCTTCATCGCGTCGGCGTAGGCGACGACGCCGTTGGCGTAGGCGACCGGGCTCTTGTCCGCGTGGTTGTCGGCTTCCCAGTTCGCCCCGTAGTGGCCGTTGCCGTAGAGCTCGTTGCCGATCTCCCAGTACCGGACGCCGTAGCCCTTGGTGACGTTCGCGTAGCGCACCCAGTCCGCCGCCTCCTGCGGCGTCCCGGTGCCGTAGTTGGCGATGATGACCGGCTGGGCACCGGTCCGCCGGACGCCGCCCATGAAGGTGTCGAAATCGGTGTTGGGCGCCACGTAGCCGCCCGGCGCGGTGTTGTCCTTCCAGTGGTAGATGTCGCCGTAGGAGCCACCGGGATACCGCAGCATGCGGACCCCGGCGTCCCCGAACAGGTCGGCCACGGTGTCGGTCCCCAGCTGGCTGTCCCACACCGCGTGGTTGGCGCCGATCCCGGTCTCGGGCACGGTGGCCAGCCCCGCGCGCGCGTTGACCGTGACCGTCGCCTCGGGGGCGGCCGCCGCCCCGGCGGTGCCGGCTGCCGGCACCGCGGCGGCGAGCACCGCGATCACCGGCCACGCTGCCCAGCGCAGACGTCGAGCTGTCATGAAGGTCCATCCTCTCGTCCAGCACGAACGGATGGCTGAGAGCGCTCTCAGAGAGAGAACCATCGCGCGACCCGGAAGTCAACGGAAGGGGCGGGACGGCCGGTTTCATCGGGATTTCATCGCCTCTGCCTAGCCTCGGTCCACCACATCGAACGGGAGTTGACATGAAGAAGATCGCGGCCGCCACGGCTGGTCTCCTGCTTTCCGCGGGATTGACGTTGACCGCCCCACCATCCGCGTCCGCCGCATCGTGCGACGGCACCTACACGATCGTGGTCGGCGGGTACACCGACCGCGATTCGATGATCTTCACCGGCGGCATCAGCCAGCGCGTCGGCTACTCGGCCGAGGTCAACAGCCAGAGTGCCCGGCAGGGCGTCGACGAGCTGAACCGGCTGATCCGCAACCAGCGCGCGGCCTGCCCGGACCAGCACGCCAAGGCGATCGGGTTCTCCGAAGGCGCCGCGGTTGTGCACATCTGGGTCACCGAGAACTGGCCGAGCTTCGACAACGTCAACGCCGTCCTCATCGCCGACCCCAAACGGGATCCCCACGGCCTCGGCGGCCCCGGGCTCGCGGGGCAGGCCCCTTCGGTGATTTTCGGCCCGATCGTCGGCTACCCGCTCGCCGGGGTCGACAGCTTCTTCGGCAACGTCCCCACGGTGTCCCTGTGCGCCGACGACATCATCTGCGACGAAGGCGCGGCGTCGGGCTGGCTCGGGTACCTCCAGCACAAGCACGTCGACAACTACAACTTCAACGTCGACGTCTACTCCGACGACGGCGTGGGACAGTGGTTCAACGGCCAGTACTTCCCTGACCGGTAACCGGCACACCTGCCTCGAGCACCGCGAGGTCGCGCACCGCGTAACGGTGGTGCTCGGCTTCTTCCTTCAGCACCACCTTGAGGCAGCGGCGCACGACGTACTCCTGCTCGGGATACGGGTCCGCCGGCTTGCGACCGCACACCCGGTCGAGTTCGGCCGCGGTGAGCCCGTCGACGACACGCCGCATCGCGGCCATGCGGGCGAGCCGCGGCGCGAGCACTTCGTCGAGTGCCGGGGTGGCTTCGAGGGTGAGGCCGAGCTTCGCCGCCTCCTCGGGCGGCGTCCCCCCGGTGGTGAAGCCCAGCGGGTGGTAGGGCGTTTCCTCCTCGAGCACGGCGCTGCCGAGCCAGGCATCGCAGGCGAACAGGAGATGCCGTTGTGTCTCGACGAACGACCACTCGCCGTCGACCCGCTCGTGCAGTTTGGCCTCAGGCAACAACCTCGCCCGGTCGAGGGTCGCGCTCCACAGAGTCTCGATTTCGTCCCAAGCAGCCCGGTAGTCCTCGGGGGACACCGCGTCCCGCGCCAGCGCCCGCGCGGGGTGGCGGCGGTCGAGCTCGGCCTCGACGTAGGCGGTCACGTCGACGTCGTTGACGACGACGCGCTCGAAGTCACCACCGAGGTAGACGTCGCTGCCGTAGCAGTCGACGATCTTCAGACCGTCCACCTCGCAATCGCGGATCTCGAGGCCCGCGAGGTCGCACAGGTGGATACGAGCACCGCGGAATCGGTCGCTCTGGGCGTATTCGGAAACCATCGAAGCAGTCTCTCACCCGTCCCGCCCGCGCCACGTTCCGCGCCGGCCTGACCGCCGGCTCGATGCGCGGCGCCCGGAATCTCCGACATCGTCACGAAGCTGACCATCAAGACCGGCAAGAACGTCGGCCAACACCTGTTTGACCTTCGGGCCAAGCGCCCCAATGTGGCGTTCGGTGCGTCCAACGCACCCAACGCCACATTGGGGCGCAACCCCGGGCCCCTGCCGCGCGGGCCCGCCCGAGCGTGATCAGCTGGAAGGTCTCGTTTCCGTTGTGGCGCGGGTGATGAGCCGGCATGGTGATGACCGCGGCGCCGTGCCCGATTCCGGCCAGTCCAGGTGGGCATGCAGCTGTCAGGCGGGCTGTGCGGCGAGCACTGAGGCGGGGGCCTTGTGGACCTTGCTGGTCTCCCGGAGGGTCAGCAGGCCGGTGATCGCGATCAGCGCCGAGGTCAGGCCGTGGATGCCGAACGCGGCGGCGAGGGGGCCGTCGTGGGCCAAGACGTTGATCATGTCGCCGAACGGGGCGACGGCCTCCATCAGCAGGACCCAGCCCAGGGCGCGGCGGTGGCCCGTCAGCAGGAGGATGCCGATGACCAGGCCCATCGCGAACTCGCGGGTGCCCTTCATGATGAGGAAGCCGTCGCCGTCGCCGGCGGGCCAGGTCGGCAGGCCGACGCCTTGAGTGGACGCCTCCGGGGCCAGGATGAAGGACAACCCGAGGTAGACGACGAACAGGGCGCAGACGGTGGCCAGGACGGTGTTGACGTTCTTCAGCGACATGGTTCTTCTCCTTTGACGTTCAACTTGGGGGTGGGGCAGGGATTCAGTGGCGGATGACGCGGGCCGGCGCGGATGGGGGGCAAGATCGCCTTACTCGGCCTCTGACCGCACCGGCCGCGATTCCGCCGCCACCAGTGAAGCCGTGATCGCTGGGCCGCCATCGGCCTCACGCCCCGGCGCCGCCCGGGGTGGAGATTTCCTCGAAGATGTGCGGGTACGACACGATGTCGTCGGGGAACTCGGCTGCCATGCGCTGGAACTCCGGGCTGCCGAGCGCCGTGGCGAGCGCCTCGGTCGACTCCCAGACCGCGACGTTCATCAGAAGCTGACTGTCCGCGGTTCCCTTGTGCATCCGCAGGGAGACGAATCCCGGCTGAGCCTTCATGAACTCCGCCTGCCTCCGAAAGAGGGCCAGGAACGCTTCGACCCTCGCCTTCGGAACGAAGAAGGTGTTGGCCAGGACGATGGGCCCGGTCCTTTCCTTGAACTGCGCGAACATCGGCGTGTGCGGGTCGAGACTCTGCAGCTTGGCCATCTTCGGCACTTCCTCTCGCTATCGGTTGTCCCACGGCGCCGCGGCCGGTTTGCCAACACGTGTTGGTCAACGCTTGTTGGCAACCGTAGGGCTGTCACGCTGGACTGTCAACACGCGTTGGCCTACGCTTGTTGATGTGAACGGCACCACGGAGAACCAGCAGGCCGCCCGGCGTTCCGACCCCACCCGCGCCGCCATCCTCGCCGCGGCCCGCGAGCGGTTCGCGGCGGACGGCTACGAGAAGGCGACCATCCGCGCCATCGCGCGCGACGCGAAGATCGACCCGTCGATGGTGATGCGCTACTACGTCAACAAGGCGGGCCTGTTCGCGGCGGCCGTCGCGATCGACCCCGGACTGCCCGGCCTGCCCGTCGAACCGCGCGAGGAGATCGGCCGCACGCTGGTGCGCCACTTCCTCACCCTGTGGGAGGAGAACGAGGAACTCACCGCGCTGATGCGGGTCGGCGCCACCGACCCGGCCGCCGCCGATCGCATCGGGGCAGTGCTGCGCGAGCAGTTGATCCCGCTGGCCCGCCGGGTGGGCCCCGAGCCGGAGCAGGCGCAGGCGCGGGCGGCCCTGTGCGCCTCGACCGTGCTGGGGCTCGCGCTGACGCGCTACGTGCTGCGGTTCCCGGCGAGCGTGGCGCTCGACCGCGAGGAAATCGTGGACTGGCTCGGACCCACGATCCAGCGGTATCTCACCGCACCCACGCCCTGAAGAACGCGTCGAGGGCACCCCTCGCGACCTCGGTCACGGCGGGTACGCAACCGTCGTGATGCTCTGTGAACGTGCACAGTGGCACATACTGCGTAGCGGCGGTGGCAGAACCGGGCTCAAAGCCGGTCCCATGATCGTGGCAGCTGACATGCCAGAGCAGTCTTGTTCTGTGGGTCCGCTTCGGCGACACTCCGCATCATGGGCAGAGCGGGGATCCTGGACGAACAGTCGCGAGCGGCCAAGGTGCTGATCAAGATCATCAAGACTGGGATTCCCGCAATGAGGTGGTTTATTGCCACGGACGTGCCCCGCTGCGTTCATGGTTCCCCGGGCGGCCGCTTCGGCGACAGCGAGGGCTACATCGAGTTGACACATTGCGCCGAGCGTTTGGGGATGCAGCTGAAGGTCATCCCCCCACGTTGGCGCTGGGTCAGTGGAGGTCCCGAATTAGCCGACCCTCCTGCGACCCGCTTTAGATCCCCCCTTGAAGATTACCGCATCGAAGGGGTCTACCACGGCGTGCAGGTGTCATGTAAAGGCTCAGCGACTGAAGGCACCGCCAAGAACACGACTGTGCCGAAGTCCCGTCGGGCCCATTCGCGGGATCCGGTCGTCAAAGCCCAGCTCCAAGCGCTGACCGTGATGATCGGCCTGCTGTCGGCAGACCTGCCGCCCCTCTGCTGGCAGATTGACCCTCCTGAAAACCGCGAGCCGCAACTCAAGGTGGATATCGACACCTACCGGCGTCGCAGTCAGGCGCGGGTCGAGCTCATCCAATGGGCCGAATTCCTGGGAACCCCGATCCACTACGAGCCCAGCAGCGTGTATCGCAACCTCTACACCTCGGCCTACAACTCGGCTGAGGTGAACACGCGCGTGGACGGCGTCTCCATCACGATCACCGCAAACCTCCGGCGTCCTCTGTCGGACACGCGACCCTGGCAGGCGCTCCGCCGCCAACTCACCCGAACCAACAACAGCAAACCCACCACTACGCCGTAAGTCATTTCTCCAGCTCGCCGGAACTGGTCTACCTCGATGTGTCGGCAGGCAACAACGATCCAGACAGCCCAGTTTCAGTGAGAAAATGAAGTCAGTTTTGAGACCCTACACCGCCGTAAGCCTGTAGGGTCTCACCGTCGGCGACATGTTGATCTTGTTCGACCTGCGTGTTCTCGACTGTCTCACGGCGATGTCACCAAGATCAGTCTCGGTCGCGTGGCATCGGCATGGTTCTCACCGACACTGCGAACGGCGTTCACGGGGTCGTGATCCCAACTATGCAGGTCGGTCGTGGGGTCTCAGCTCACGCTGGGGACGGCTTTGCCGTGGAAGATGATCACAGGTGACGGCCGGAGCCTGAACAACAGTCGGGTACCGAGGAATGATCAATTCGCATTGTCATGGCACCGGTGCTATCAAGCCAAGATCTTTGGGAAAGTGTCACCGATTTTGGGATCCTACAGGTGAGCCCGCCCGGCGCTGCCCGTCAGCGGAAATCACGGGACCGGACCGCGAGACCGCGGAGATCGAGCGGGACGATCCGATCAGCCACCACCGTCGCGGTGCCCTGACCGACCTGGACGATGCCGCGCACCACGACGGCCGGGCTCCGCAGGGCCTGCCTGAACCGCTGGCACACGCCGGGTGAGACGAGGACGTTGGCCATGCCGGTTTCGTCCTCCAGGTTGAGGAACGTGATGCCGCCGGCGGTGGCGGGGCGCTGGCGGTGGGTCACCGCGCCGCCGATCCACACCCGCGTTCCGTCCGGCACCCGCGCGAGTTCGGCGGTGGTGATCGCCCCGCGTGCGATGAGCAGTTCGCGCAGGTACTCCACGGGGTGGCTGTCCGGGGAGACGCCGGTGGCCCACAGGTCCGCGGCGGTGACCTCCAGCCGCGTCATGCCCGGCAGCGCCGGCGCGTCGAGACCCGGCGCGAGGCCGGGCAGGTGGCCGGGCCGGGTGGCCGCCGCGGCGCCGGCGGCCCAGAGGTCCTGACGCCGGTCGCCGCCGAACGCGCCCGCGGTCGCCAAGGACTCGACGGCGTTCTTCTTCAGCTGGACGCGGCGGGTGAGGTCGCCGACGCCGGTGTACGGGCCGTGGGCGGCACGTTCGGCGACGATCCCGCCGCTGGCGTCATCGCCGAGGTGGCGGACGGCGGCGAGCCCGAGGCGGAGTGCGACGCCGCCGGTGCTGTCCGGATCGGGTTCGAGGGTCGCGTGCGCGAGGCTGGCGTTGATGTCCGGCGCGCGGACGTGGACGCCGTGGCGGCGCGCGTCGGCGACCAGGGACTGCGGGCTGTAGAAACCCATCGGCTGCGCGCGCAGCAGCCCGGCGCAGAACGCGGCCGGGTAGTAGCGCTTGAACCACGCGGACGCGTAAACCAGCAGCGCGAACGACATCGAGTGCGCTTCGG
Source organism: Amycolatopsis sp. NPDC051128 (assembly GCF_040682715.1). Classification (NCBI taxonomy): domain Bacteria; kingdom Bacillati; phylum Actinomycetota; class Actinomycetes; order Pseudonocardiales; family Pseudonocardiaceae; genus Amycolatopsis; species Amycolatopsis sp. NPDC051128. Next base: position 114,026 of record NZ_JBFBBN010000029.1, read on the forward strand.
GGAAGCCGTAGCCGGAGAAGGCGTGGATCTGCTCGAAGATCCGCGTCGCCAGCTCCCGGTCCAGGCCGTTGGCTTCGCATCCCGCGAAGAACCGCGCCATCAACGCCTTCATCTTCGCCCCGGACCGTTTGGCGCCCATGGCGCGACGCAGCTGGTCGGCCTCGGCGCCGGTGAACGAGGCGACGTCGACGGCCATCCGCATCACCTGCTCCTGGAACAACGGCACCCCGAGCGTCCGGTCCAAACTGGACGCGAGCAGCGGGTGCGCGTGCTGCCACTCCTCCTCGCCGCGACGGCGCCGGATGTAGGGGTGCACGGAGCCGCCCTGGATCGGGCCGGGCCGGATCAACGCCACCTCGACGACGAGGTCGTAGAACTTCCGCGGCCGCAGCCGCGGCAGGGTCGCCAGCTGCGCCCGGGATTCCACCTGGAACACCCCGACGGCGTCGGCTTCGCAGAGCATGTCGTAGACCTGCGGGTCGGCCAGGTCGAGTTTCCCGATGTCCACTGTGGTCCGGTGGTGTTCGGCGACGAGGTCGATCATGTAGTGCAGCGCGGAGAGCATGCCGAGGCCGAGCAGGTCGAACTTGACCAGCCCGACGGTGGCGCAGTCGTCCTTGTCCCACTGCAGCACGGTGCGCTCGGCCATCGTCGCCCACTCGACCGGGACCACTTCGGACACCGGCTGCTTCGAGATCACCATGCCGCCGGAGTGGATGCCGAGGTGGCGCGGGAAGTCCTCGATCCGCGCGGCGAGGTCGAGGACGTCGGCCGGGATCTCCCCCGCGGCCTGGCGCTTCGTGGCGGCGACCCCGCCCCACCGATCGACGAGCTTGCCGTAGGCGTCCTGCTGGCCGGTGCTGTGGCCGAGGGCTTTGGCGGCGTCGCGGATCGCGGACGGCGCACGGTAGGTGATGACGTTGGCGACCTGCGCGGCGTGGAAGCGGCCGTGTTTCTCGTAGACGTACTGGATGGCCTCCTCGCGCCGGTCGGACTCGATGTCGATGTCGATGTCCGGCGGACCGTCCCGCTCCGGCGCCAGGAACCGCTCGAACAGCAGGTTCCACTTGACCGGGTCGGCGTGGCAGATGCCCAGGGCGTAGCAGACCGCGGAGTTCGCGGCCGAACCGCGGCCCTGGCACAGGATGTCCGCCTCCCCGCAGAATCGCACGATGTCCCACACCACCAGGAAGTAGCCGGGAAAGCCGAGCTTTTCGATGACGCCGAGTTCGTGGTCGAGCTGGGCGTACGCCTTCGGGTTGTCCTCCCGCGGCCCGTAGCGGTCCGCCGCGCCGCGCCGGGTCAGCTCGACCAGGAACGACATCTCGTCGTGCCCGGCCGGGACGGGGAACGGCGGCAGGTCCGGCGCGACCAGCTTCAGGTCGAACGCCACCTCGACGCCGAGGACGGCGGCGCGGCCGACCGCGCCCGGGTAGCGGCGTTCGAACCGGCGCCGCTGCTCCATCCCGGACCGCAGGAACGCCTGCCCCGACGGCGGACGCCACCCTTCGAGATCTTCGGCCGGCCGGCGGGCCCGGACCGCGGCCACCACGTCCGCCACGACGGCGTCGTCCGGGCGGGCGTAGTGGACGTTGCCGGAGACGACGGTCGGCAGCCGCAGGTCGTCCGCCAGCTCGGCGAGGTGGTCGTTGGCGGCGGAATCCAGCGGCAGCCGGTGATCGGTCAGCTCCACGGCGACGTGCCGCCGCCCGAACCAGCCGGCCAGCCGGGCCAGCTCGGCGCGCGCGGCCGCCGGACCGTGCTCGGCGAGAGCGCGGCGGACCGCGCCCTTGCGGCAGCCGGTCAGCACGACCACGTGCCCGGCCAGTTCGTCGACCAGCTCTTCGAGGTCGTAGCGGGGCCGGCCCTTCTTCCCCCCGGCGAGCTGGGCGTGCGAAATCACCCGGCACAGCCGGCGGTAGCCCTCCTGCCGGCGGGCGATCACCAGCAGGTGCGACCCGGCCGGGTCGGGCTCGCCGCCCTGCGGAGCGGGCAGGTCGAGGGACAGTTCGGCGCCGAACCCCACGCGGACGCCGAGTTCGCGGGCGGCGTCGTTGAACCGCACGGCGCCGTACATCCCGTCGTGGTCGGTCAGCACCAGCGCGTCGAGTTCGAGCCGCGCGGCCTCCTCGACGAGGGTCTCGGGATGCGAGGCCCCGTCGAGGAAGCTGAAGTTGGAGTGGACGTGCAGCTCGGCGTACGGGGCGCGGATCCGGTCCCCGCCGTCGTCCCGGCCGCGCCGGTCCCGCAGGTCCGCCGGCGCCCCGGCGTAGCCCTCCCGCTTGCGCGACCAGGCCGGGGCGTCGTTCCCGTCTCCGGGACCGGGGGCCCGCCCGGAGGCGACGCGCTCCACTTCGGACCACGGCACGCTCGGATTGTTGAACGCCAAGACCAGCTCCCACACGAGAAGTTCGCCGTGGGGAAGACAGCGCCGTACGTCAAGCGATTCGAACTGTAGTTCGCTTGTCCACTCGAGACCAGGTGACCTGGGTAACGGCAGCCGGTCGTTCCTGACTCACCCAGGCGATCCGCGGCTTGACGTTGACACTGTGACAAGGTCTTCACTGGGTGCAGGAGGTGGTCCCCGTCAACTCGCCACACACGAATTCACCGGACGCGCGCCTGCTCGACGCCTTGGGCGCGGGAAACTCGTCGACGCGGCTGCAAGCGGCGCTGGCGGCCGGCACACGCCCCGACCCCGGCCTCGCCGACGCGCTCGTGGCCCGGTGCGCGATCGAGCCGGACTTCTTCGTCCGCGACATGCTCACCTGGGCGCTGACCCGGCTCCCGGCGGAGATCACCGTGCCCAGGCTCCGTGCGGAGCTGCGGTCCGAGCGCGCGCAGGCCCGAAGCCAGGCGTTGCACACGCTGTCCAAGATCGGCGACCGGGAGGTGTGGCCCGCGATCACGCGGTCGTTGCTGCACGACGCCGACGACGAGGTCGCGCGCAGCGCCTGGCGTGCCGCCGTCGTCCTCGTGCCCGCCGGGGAGCGGAAGGAGCTGGCCGCGGACCTGGCCGCGCAACTCGGTCGCGGCGACCGGACCGTGCGGCTGAGTCTCAGCCGCGCGCTCGTCGCGCTCGGGGACGTGATCGAGCCGGCCCTGCGGTCGGGACTGGCGAGCGCGGACCCGGCGGTCCGTGCGCACGCCCGCGCCACGGAGCGGCTCCTGCGCGACCCGGACGCCGGGTTCGCCCCGGACGTCGACGAGGCCAAGCGGGTCGCCGCGCTCGGCCCGGACCGGGCCTGAGGGGACACCGTGCTGATCGGCGAGGTGGCGCGGCGCTCGGGGGTGAGTACCCGGATGCTCCGGCACTACGACTCCCTCGGGCTGGTGCGGCCGACGGGTCGCACCGTGGGTGGTTACCGCGAGTACTCCGCCGAGGACATCCGCCGGATCTTCCACGTGGAAAGCCTGCGGTCCCTGGGGTTGTCGCTGCGGCAGATCGGCCGCGCCCTGGAGGATCCCGCCTTCGAGCCGTCCACGCTGGTCGGTGACCTCATCCGGCGGACCGAAGACCGGCTGAAGCGCGAGCAGGAACTGCTCGAACGGCTCCGCGCGGTCGGCGCCTCGGCGCCGTCGGGCTGGCAGGACGTCCTGCGCATCGTGGAGCTCCTGCACGGGCTCGACTCGCCCAGCGCCGCGCGCCGGCAGCAGACCGTCCTGGCCCCGGCCGAAGACGTGCCGGTGCCCGCCGAGCTGCTGGCCGGGGCGGTCCTCGCCGAATCCGATCCGAACGTCGCGGGCGCCCTGCGGTGGGCCCTCGCGCGGGCGGGTGCCGACGGGGTGGCGAGCGTGGCGTCCGGCATGTCCTCGGAGAACGCCGAAATCCGGCGGCGCGCGGTGCTGGCGATCGCCGAGCTGCCCGGCGACGAGGCGGCCGCGGTGCTCGCGGACGCGCTCGAGGACCCGGACACGACGGTGCGCCGGCCCGCGGCCCTGGCCTTGGGCAGGCGCGGCGCGACCGCGGCCGTACCGACCCTCGTCGGCATGGTGGTCGAGGGCACGAACGACGTCGAAGCCGCCGAGGTCCTGGGCACCCTGGCAGTGGACCCCGGCCGCGCGGACCGGATCGTGGGCGCGCTGGCCGGCGAACTGGCCGCGCACACCGCGGACTCCGCGGTGCGGATCCGCCTGGCCCAGGCCCTCGCCGAGCTGCCGGCGGCCATCGGGCAGGACGTCCTGCGGCACCTGACCCACGACGACGACCGGGCGGTCGCCCTCATCGCCGCGGCCCTCGTGGACGTGCGCGAAGAGCGGTCCCGCGACGCCCCAGCCTGACGACGGGCGGTTCCCACCGCGCGGCTCAAGCGCCCCAATGATGCTCCTATGGTTTGTCAAGGGTGAGGTGGTGGATTGCGGCGAGGTCTGCGGTGAGGTGTGGGTAGATTTCGCGGGCGACGTAG